>NZ_BAAGPL010000002.1:0-32746 GCF_054784195.1 Kocuria himachalensis | reverse complement strand
GCGCCCGTCGTCGTGTGCGGGCCGGCTCAGCCGAAGCGGCCGGAGACGTAGTCCTCCGTCTGCTTCTCCCGGGGGTTGCTGAAGATCTCCGAGGTGGGGCCGTACTCGATGAGCTTGCCCGGCTTGCCGGTGCCCTGGATGTTGAAGAACGCGGTCCGGTCCGAGATGCGCGCGGCCTGCTGCATGTTGTGGGTCACGATCACCACGGTGTAGTCCTGCTTGAGCTCGTTGATCAGGTCCTCGATCGCCAGCGTGGAGATCGGGTCGAGGGCGGAGGCCGGCTCGTCCATGAGGATCACCTCGGGCTTCACCGCGATCGCCCGGGCGATGCACAGGCGCTGCTGCTGGCCGCCGGAGAGGCTCGAGCCCGGCTTGTCGAGGCGGTCCTTGACCTCGTTCCAGAGGTTCGCCCCTCGGAGCGAGCCCTCCGTGAGATCGTCGGCGTCACCGCGCGAGATCCGCTTGCTGTTGAGCTTCACCCCCGCGAGCACGTTGTCGCGGATGGACATGGTGGGGAACGGGTTGGGGCGCTGGAAGACCATCCCGATCATGGAGCGCACCACCACGGGGTCCACGCCGGGGCCGTAGAGGTCCTCCCCGTCGAGGAGCACCTGGCCCTCGGCGCGGGCGCCGGGAATGACCTCGTGCATGCGGTTGAGGGTGCGCAGGAAGGTCGACTTGCCGCAGCCGGACGGGCCGATGAACGCGGTCACCGACCGGGCGTCGATCCCCATGCTGACGTCCTCGACGGCCAGGAAGTCGCCGTAGTAGACATTGAGGTGGTCGACGTCGATTCGCTTGGACATGTGTGTTCCTTGCTTCTTTCTCGCAGGGGTGCGTGCGGGAGGTGCGTGCGGGAGCGGGGTGCGGCGCGCGTCAGCGGCCGGCTGCCTTGGGGGCGAACGCCCTCGCGACCAGCCGGGCGACGAGGTTGAGCAGCATCACGATCAGGATCAGCAGCAGCGCCGCGGCCCACGCGCGCTGCTGCGAGGGGTCGGGGCTCGTCGGGGACGTGGGCGTCATGATCTGGTAGTAGATGAACGTGGGTAGCGTGGTCATCCACCCGGAGAACGAGTTCCAGTTGATGGCGGTCGCGAAGCCGGCGGTCACGAGCAGCGGGGCGGTCTCCCCGATCACGCGGGCGATCGCCAGGGTCACGCCGGAGGCGATGCCGGAGATCGCGGTGGGGATCACCACCTTGAGGATCGTCCGCCACTTGCGCACGCCCAGGGCGTAGGCGGCCTCGCGCAGCTCGTTGGGGACGATCTTCAGCATCTCCTCGGTGTTCTTCACGACCGTGGGGATCATCAGCACGGTCAGCGCGACCGCCGCCACGAAGCCGAAGCGGGTGGACGGGCCGAACAGCAGGCCGAAGAGGGCCGCGGCGAACAGGCCCGCCACGATGGAGGGGATGCCCGTCATGACGTCCACGAAGAACGTGATGCCGCGCCCCAGCCAGCCGCCCCGCGAGTACTCCACGAGGTAGATGGCCGTCAGCAGGCCGATGGGGACCGACAGGAGGGTGGCCCAGAAGGTGATGGACACGGTGCCCACGATCGCGTGGTACGCGCCGCCCAGCACCGGGCCGTCCCCCGCGGCCGCGGCGTTGTCCGTGGCGCCGGTGACACCGTTCATGGACGTCAGCAGCAGGTTGGAGGTCAGTCCGGGGAGCCCGTTGGCGAGCACCGTCCAGACCACGGAGATCAGCGGGATCACCGCCAGGACGAACGCCGTGTAGACGAGGTAGGTCATCAGGGAGTCCGCGCCCTTGCGCCCGCCCTCGATCACCGAGACGACGACCGGCGCGGCGACCAGGAAGACCGCGGCGGCGAGGACGGCCCAGAGGGCCGTGGAGAAGCCCAGGAGGGCCGCGAGGGCGGCCCCCACCACGACGGCGCCGGCGCCGATCACGGGCACCAGCCACGCCGGCTTCTGGTTGCGGGTGAGCATCGACCGGCGGGGCGAGGAGGGACGCACGGGCGTGGGACTGCGGAAGGCGGTGGAGGACATCAGTTGGCTCCCGAGAATTCCTTGTAGCGGGCGACGATGGCGCGGGCGATCATGTTCACGACCAGGGTGATGACGAAGAGGATCAGGCCCGCGGCGATGAGCTCGGACAGACGCAGGCCGTAGGCCTCCGGGAAGTTGAGGGCGATCTCCGCCGCGATGGTCTGGTTGCCCGACTGCACGAGCGACGAGGTGAGCGGGCCGCTCGAGAGCACCAGGGCCACCGCCATGGTCTCACCCAGCGCGCGGCCGAGGGCGAGCATCACCGCGGAGACGATGCCCGGGCGGGCGAAGGGCAGCACCGTCATCCGGATCATCTCCCACCGGGTGGCGCCGAGGGCCAGCGCGGCCTCCTCGTGGAGCTTCGGGGTCTGCACGAACAGCTCCCGGGACATCGCGGTGATGATCGGCAGGATCATGATGGCCAGCACGATCCCGGCCGTGAGCATGGTCTTGCCGGTCTGGGACGCCGGGCCGCCGAAGATCGGCACGAACCCGAGGTTGGTCGACAGCCAGTCGTAGAAGGGCACCACGGAGGAGGCCAGGACCGTGGTGCCCCAGGCTCCGTAGATCACCGACGGGATCGCCGCCAGCAGGTCGATGACGTAGCCCACGGGCTTGGCGATCCGTGCCGGGGCGTAGTGGGAGATGTACAGGGCCACCAGCACGCCGATCGGGGTGGCGATCACCAGGGCGATCACGGCCGCGATGACCGTGCCGATGACCATCGGCCAGATGTAGGACCAGAAGCCGGCCCCGCCGGAGATCTCCTCGGCCGGGGCCTGGAAGGTGGGCAGCGCCTGCAGGAACAGGAACAGCGCCACGGCCGCCAGGACGGCGAGGATCAGCACGCCGGCCCCGAGGCTGAGCCCGGAGAAGATCGAGTCGCCCGCCTTGCCGCCGGCGGCGGTCTTCCTGGTGGTGACGGTGGTGGACATGTCGGGTGCCCCTTCGATTGCCTGACACGGATGGCGCCGGGACGGGGTGGTGCCCCGGCGCGTGGGTCCGGTGACGCGCCTCACGGGGAGGTCGCCCCACACACGAATGTCCCGTTCGGCGCGGGCACGGGCGGAAGTGCCCGGGCCCGCGCCGAACGGGACCAGCGGAACTGGATCAGCCGGCGACCGTGATCTGGTCGATCGCCTCCTGCGCGGCGGTGCGCAGGTTCTCGGACATGGGAGCGGAACCGGCGGCCTCGGCCGCCGCCTGCTGCCCCTCCTCGCTGATGACGTACTCGCCGAACGCCTTGGCGAGATCAGCGGTCTCCTGGGAATCGTACTGCGGGCAGAAGATCTCGTAGGACACGAGCACGATCGGGTAGGTCCCGGACTCGGTGGTGTCGCGCTCCAGGTCCATCGCCATGTCGTACTCGGCGCGGCCCTCGACCGGGGCGGAGTTCTCGACGGCGGCGGAGGCGGCCTCCGGGGAGTACTCCACGTACTCCTCGCCGACGCCCACGGCCACGGTGCCGAGGTCGCCCACGGCGGAGGCGTCCGCGTAGGTGATGGCGCCCTCGGTGGCGTTGGTGGACTGGACCACGCCGGCGGTGCCCTTGTTGTTCTCCGCGGCCCACTGGGACGGCCAGTTGCCGGAGACCTCCTCGGTCCACACCCCGGGGGCGGCCGCGGCCAGGTACTCCTGGAAGTTCTCGGTGGTGCCGGACTCGTCGTTGCGGTGCACCACGGTGATCGGGGTCTCGGGCAGGTCCGCCTCGGGGTTCTGCTCGGCGATCGCCGGGTCGTTCCACCGGGTGATCTCGCCGGTGAAGACCTGGGCGATGGTCTCGCCGTCCATGTTCACGGTGTCGACGCCGGGCAGGTTGAAGGCCACCGCGATCGGGGAGATGTAGGCCGGGACGTGGAAGCCGCCGTCGGGGCCGCAGATCTCCTTGGACGCCTCGTACTCCTCGTCGTCGAGGTACGCGTCGGAACCGGCGAAGTCCGTGCCGCCGGCGACGAAGGCCTCGCGGCCGGCGCCGGAGCCGTCCGGGGAGTACTGCACCGTGGCCTCGGGGTTGGTCTCCTGGAAGCCGTTCTGCCACGCGGTCATCGCGGCGTTCTGGGCGGACGAGCCCGTGCCGGTCAGCGTGCCGGAGACTCCGGCGCCGGCGGCGGAGGTCTCGGCGGAACCGGATCCCTCCCCCGTGGCGTTGTCGGAACCGCACGCGGTGAGTGCGAGCGAGCCGATGGCGAGAACGGCTGCAGAACGGCCGAGGTGGGAAACCTTCACTTGATAGCCCCTTCAGATCACGGTGGTGCCCCGTCGAGGGGCCGTCGTTCGAGGTGGCGCCGGCCGAGCTCCGGGCCGGCGCAAGAGGTGGATCTGCGGTCGACCCGCGGACCTCTCATCGAGAGACGCTAGGGAGCGCAGGTGGCCAGATTGACCCGTGAAGGTGAACGGAGGGTGAACACCGCCCGCCGCAGCCGTGCCGGAGTTGCACTTCTCACACCGCGCCCGCCCGTTCCCCGGCCCGGCCCGGGGCTCCGGCCCGCACGCCGGAGGCCTCCCGCAGCTCGCCTAGGATGGCCCCATGCAGCCAGGCAACCGTGCGCGAGCCGCGGCCCGCGCGGTGCGCAGCCGCACCCGGATCGGTCTCACCCGGGTCCGGACGGGCATGATCCAGAGCTTCCAGATCACGGTCGCCAGCGTCGGCGCCTACGTGATCGCCGAGCAGCTGCTGGGCCACTCGGGGCCCATCTTCGCGGCCACCGCCGCCCTCGTGGCCCTGGGCTTCGCGAAGGACGGGCTCCGCTACCGGCGGGTCCTCGAGGTCTCGATCGGCTGCACCCTCGGCATCGCCGTGGGCGACACGCTGATCCACGTCCTGGGCACGGGCGTGTGGCAGGCGGGCGTGGTCCTCATGACCTCGATCCTGCTCGCCCGCTTCCTGGACAACGGCACGCTGTTCACCACCCAGATGGGACTGCAGTCCGTGCTCGTGGTCCTGCTGCCGCCGTCCCAGGACGGGGTCTTCGCCCGTTCCACGGACGCGGTGGTGGGCGGGCTGTGCGCCCTGGCCATGGCCTACTTCGTGCCCACGGACCCGCGGAGCCAGCCGCGCCAGGGCCTGCGGGCGCTCGTCGACGAGTTCTCCGGGGTGCTCCGGGAGGCGAGCCGGGCCATGGAGGACTACGACGCCACCGCCGCCTGGCACGCCCTGGTGCGTGCCCGGCAGACCCAGCCGCTGGTGGACTCGGTGACGTCCGGGCTGAAGTCCGCCCTCGAGATCGCCACGGCCTCCCCGCTGTACCGCGGCCGCCGCGCGGAGATCGAGGGGATCGCCCACTCCATCCGCTACCTGGACCTCGCCGTGCGCAACGCCCGGGTCCTCGCGCGCCGCCTGGCCTCCGTGCTCAACCACGTGACGCTCTCGGACGAGGCCGTGGCCGCGATGAGCGACGCCCTCGAGGACCTCGCGGACGCCGTCGTCACCCTGGGCAACGCGCTCGCGGTGGCCTCCCCCGGGTCCCGGGAGAGCTATCTGCGCCAGGCCCGCAACGAGCTGGCGAACGTGGCCGGGCGCCTGCACCCCGGGCAGATGGGGGTGCGCACCATGGAGGGCGAGACCCTGGTGCTGGACATGCGCCCGATGGTCGTGGACCTGCTCGAGGCGGCCGGGATGACGCACGACGAGGCGCGCGCCCAGCTGCCCCGGCTCGAGGGCTGGGACCGCGCCTGACCACGTCCCGTCCCCCTCGACCGGCCCCTCACCCGGTGGTGCCGCCGGGCAGCAGCTCGGAGATCAGCTGCTGGATCCGGTCCCTGATGTCGTCGCGGATCGGGCGCACGGAATCCACGCCCTTGCCGGCCGGGTCCTCCAGCGCCCAGTCCTCGTACCGCTTGCCCGGGTAGAACGGGCACGCGTCGCCGCAGCCCATGGTGATGACCACGTCGGAGTCCTGCACGGCCTCGTCGGTGAGGACCTTGGGGGTCTCGGCGCTCATGTCGATGCCCTCCTCGGCCATCGCCTCCACGGCGGCCGGGTTCACGGCGTCCGCCGGGGCGGAGCCGGCCGAGCGCACCTCGATGCGCCCTGCGGAGAGGTGGGTCAGGTAGGCGGCGGCCATCTGGGAGCGCCCGGCGTTGTGCACGCACACGAACAGGACCGACGGCTTGTCCGTGGTCTCGGCGGGGGTCGCGGAAGTGGGCTCAGCAGTCATCGGGATGATCCGTTCCGTCGCAACGACAAGAGGGGGTGAGGGCGGCACTCAGGCGGGGTTGCCGTCGGTGAGTTCGGTGAACAGCTGCCGGACCCGGGCGTCGATGTCGTCGCGGACCAGGCGCATCCGCTCGGCGCCCTCGATGCCCCGGGTCGAGGGCTCGTCGGTGTGCCAGGTCTCGATGCTCCCGGCCATGCCCTCGACCGGCTCGACCGTCGCCTCGTCACCCAGCACCACGACCCGGTCCACGGTGCGCAGGAGCTGCGGGTCGATGGGCTTCGGCGTCCCGGAGGACATGTCGGCGCCGACCTCGGCGACGACCTCGGCGGACAGGGCGTTGATCCTGTTGCCGGGTCTGGTGCCGGCGGAGTGGACCTCCACGGCGCCCCGGGCGTGGAGGTCCATGAGGGCGGCGGCCATCTGGGACTTGCCGCCGTTCTTGGCGCACACGAACAGGACGGAGGGCGTGGTGCTGGTCATCGGGGCTCCTGGATCGGGGAGGGCGGGCGGTGACGGGTCCGGTGAGCGGGGCGGGGCCGGGTCAGCGGGTCGGGACGGTGCGGTCGCCGGGGAAGAGCATGCGCCCGGCCCACAGGGACACGTACACCAGGCCGACCAGGACCGGGACCTCGATGAGCGGGCCGACCACCCCGGCCAGGGCCTGTCCGGAGGTGACCCCGAACGTGCCGATGGCCACGGCGATGGCGAGCTCGAAGTTGTTGCCGGCGGCGGTGAACGCCACGGTGGTGGACTTCGCGTAGTCCAGTCCCAGTGCCCGGGATGCCAGCAGGGCCACGCCGAACATGAGGAAGAAGTAGACGACCAGGGGCAGGGCGATCCGGGCCACGTCCCAGGGGTTCGAGGTGATGGCGTCGCCCTGCAGGGCGAAGAGGAGCACGATGGTGAACAGCAGGCCGTGCAGGGCCCAGGGCCCCAGTCTCGGCAGGAACGTGCCCTCGTACCACTCCCGGCCCCTGGTCTTCTCGCCCAGGGTGCGGGTGAGGAACCCGGCCACCAGCGGGATGCCCAGGAACACCAGGACGCTCAGCACGATCGACCACACCGAGAACTCGGCCGAGGTGGTCGGCAGGCCCAGCCAGGCGGGCAGGACCTGGAGGTAGAACCAGCCCAGGGCGCCGAAGGCGACGACCTGGAAGACGGAGTTGATCGCCACCAGCACCGCGGCGGCCTCCCGGTCCCCGCAGGCGAGGTCGTTCCAGATGAGGACCATCGCGATGCAGCGGGCGAGGCCCACGATGATCAGCCCGGTCCGGTACTCCGGCAGGTCGGGCAGGAAGATCCAGGCCAGGGCGAACATCAGGGCCGGGCCCACGATCCAGTTCAGGGCCAGGGAGGCGCCCATGAGACGCCGGTCGGCGGCGATGCGGCGGGTCTCGTCGTAGCGGACCCTGGCCAGGACGGGGTACATCATCACCAGGAGCCCGATCGCGATGGGCACGGACACCTCCCCGATCCGCACGGCCTCGAGGGCGGTGTCCAGACCGGGGACGAAGCGTCCGAGGAGCAGACCGGCGACCATGGCGGCGACGATCCAGACGGGCAGCCAGCGGTCGAGGAAGGACAGGTCCTTCATCACCCCCTGGGAGGCGGCGGGGGCGGTGGTGGTGCTCATGGGCGGGAGGACCTCTTCACATCGACGGGCATCTATCCCGCACGATACGTGTCGCATCGACAGTCGTCAATGTAGGATGGGGGGATGACTCTCGCACCGGACCTCGACAGCACGGTCACCGCCCGGGCCGCCGGCCGGTGCTCCCCCGGCGCGCCGGCCACGGAGTGCTGCTCGCTCTCGGGCGGGCCCATGGGCCCCGACGACGCCCGGCGCGTGGCGGGACTGCTCAAGGCCCTGGCCGACCCCACCCGGCTGCGCCTGCTGTCCCACGTGGCCGCCCAGGGCTGCGACACCGTGTGCGTGTGCAGCCTCACCGACGACCTCGGCATCAGCCAGCCCACGGTCAGCCACCACATGAAGAAGCTCGTCGACGCCGGGCTGCTCACCCGCGAGCAGCGGGGCAAGTGGGCGCACTACTCCGTGGTGCCCGAGGCGTTCGCGGACCTGCGCGCCTTCCTCGACCTGGGCTGAGCCGGCCGCGGCGCTTGGGGCGTCCGACGCGGCGGCTAGCCTGGACGCCATGAGCACCCGCACCCGCCGCAACTCCCCCGCCTACCGCTGCACCGAGTGCGGCTGGAGCACGGCCAAGTGGGTGGGCCGGTGCGGGGAGTGCCAGGCGTGGGGCACGGTCGAGGAGATCGGCGAGCACAAGGCCCGCACCACGGCCGCCCGGTCGATCGCCGAGCCCGCCCGCCCCATCGCCCAGGTGGACGCCACCGTGGCGGCCTCGGCGCCCACCGGGGTGCCCGAGCTGGACCGGGTCCTCGGCGGCGGGCTGGTCCCCGGCGCGGTCGTGCTGATGGCGGGCGAGCCCGGGGTCGGGAAGTCGACGCTGCTGCTCGACGTCGCCGCGCGCTTCGCGGAGGGCACGGGCGAGGGCACCCGCGACGTCCTCTACGTCACGGGCGAGGAGTCCGCGGCGCAGGTGAAGCTGCGCGCGGACCGGATCGACGCCGTGGCCCCCACCCTGTACCTCACCGCCGAGACGGACCTGGCCACGGCGCTGGGCCACATCGAGAAGATCTCCCCCCGCCTGCTCGTGGTCGACTCCGTGCAGACGCTGGCCAGCGCCGAGGTCGAGGGCTCCGCGGGCGGGGTGACGCAGGTCCGCGAGGTCGCCGCCTCCCTGATCGCCGCGGCCAAGAAGCGGAACATGACCACGCTGCTCGTGGGCCACGTGACCAAGGACGGCTCCATCGCCGGGCCCCGGCTGCTCGAGCACCTCGTGGACGTCGTGTGCCAGTTCGAGGGCGAGAAGCACTCCCGGATCCGGTTGCTGCGGGCGGTGAAGAACCGCTACGGCCCCACGGACGAGGTCGGCTGCTTCGACCTCACCGAGACCGGGATCACGAGCGTGGAGGATCCCTCGGGCCTGTTCGTCTCCCGCACGGCCCTGCCGGTCTCCGGCACGTGCCTCACGGTGACCCTCGAGGGCCGCCGGCCGCTCCTCGCCGAGGTGCAGGCGCTGCTGGACCGTTCCTCCACCGCCCAGCCCCGGCGGGCCACCGCCGGCCTGGACTCCTCGAGGGTCGCCATGCTGCTCGCCGTCCTGCAGCGGCGGGCCGGCGTGAACCTGGCCGGGCTGGACTGCTACGTCTCCACGGTCGGCGGCGTGAAGCTCACCGAACCGTCCACCGACCTCGCCGTGGCCATGGCGCTGGCCTCGGCCGCGCAGGACCGGCCCCTGCCGCAGCGCCTGGTGTGCTTCGGGGAGGTGGGGCTGGCCGGCGAGGTGCGGCCCGTCCCGGGCATCGGGCGCCGCATCCAGGAGGTCGCCCGGCTGGGCTTCACCCACGCGGTCGTGCCCGCGAGCCCCACCGGGCCGGGCCCGGTCCCGGCGGGCTTCACGGTCCGGGAGGTGACGACCATCAGCGACGCCATGGAGCTGCTCTTCCCCCGGTCCGCCGCCGCGCCCGCCCGGAAACGGCAGACCGCCGCGGCCGTATGATGTGACCGTGGCGAAGACCCCTGAGAACGCACTGCGCAAGACGCTGGCCCGCATCGCGCCCGGCACCGAGCTGCGCACCGGTCTCGAGCGGATCCTGCGCGGACGCACGGGCGGGCTGATCGTGCTCGGCTTCGACCGGTCGGTCGAGGCCATCTGCTCCGGCGGCTTCGACATCGACACCGACTGCTCCGCCCCCAAGCTGCGGGAGCTGGCCAAGATGGACGGCGCCATCATCTGCGACCGGGACGCCACCCGCATCCTCAAGGCCGGGGTCCAGCTCGTGCCCGACCCCTCGATCGGCACCACGGAGTCCGGCACCCGGCACCGGTCCGCGGAGCGCACCGCCAAGGAGACCGGGGTGCCGGTGATCTCCGTGAGCCAGTCCATGAGCGTCATCACGATCTACGTGGGCGAGACCCGCTATGCCATCGAGGGCTCCCAGTCGATCATGGCCCGCGCCAACCAGGCCCTGCAGACCCTCGAGCACTACAGCCACCGGATGGAGCAGGTGCTCGGCGCCCTCTCCTCGCTCGAGATCGAGGCGTCCGTGACGGTGCGGGACGTCGCCCTGACCCTCCAGCGCATGGAGATGGTCCGGCGGATCTCCTCGGAGATCGGCTGGTACGTGCTCGAGCTCGGCGTGGACGGGCGGCTCATCGCCCTGCAGCTCGAGGAGCTCACGGCGGGCACCGGCCCGGGGCCGGACGTGGTGCTGCGCGACTACCTGCCCGACAACACCCCCGCGGAGGGCATCGAGGAGGGGCTGGGACGTCTCGCCGAGCTCAACCCCACGGAGCTCATCGACCTGCAGCGGATCGCGGTGTCGGTGGGGCTCCTCGAGCCGCAGGGCAGCCTCGAGACGGACCTGCACCCGCACGGCTACCGGCTGCTGGAGGGCATCAAGTCCATGCCGCGGGCGGTGGCCAACCGGCTCGTGCGCCAGTTCGACGGCCTGCAGTCCCTGATGGCCGCCAACCTCGAGGACCTCAAGGCGGTCGAGGGCATCGGCGAGCAGCGGGCCCGCACGGTGCGCGAGTCCCTCTCCCGGATGGCCGAGACCAGCCTGCTCGAACGCTTCATGTGAGCCGCGCGCGGCGCGCTCACTCCAGGACGAACGACACGGGCTCCGCGGTGCGCTCCCCGAGGGAGGTCACCAGGCGGTAGTAGCCGGCCTGGGCCTCGCCGCCCGCCTCCGCACAGCCCTCGGCGGTGCGCAGGCGGTTCCACGTCAGCCGGGCGCTTCGCTCCTGCCCGGGTTCGATCGTCACCTCCGCGTCCTCGGAGCCGGCCTGGCAGTGCCTGCTGTCGAAGACGGTGTCCGCCCCCGAGCTCACCTCGTAGACCATCCGGGACGTGCCCGCGTTGACGCGGCAAGGGTCCTCCCCCGTGTTCTCCAGGGTCAGCACGAGGACCGGCTCCGCGTCCTCGGGGTAGCTCTCCCGGTCCGTGGACGCCCGCACGGCGAGGTCGGGCCCGCACTCCTCGACCGGGCCCTCCGTGGCGGCCGCGGACGGCGACGCGGACGCCGACGCGCTCTCGTCCGGCCGCGGCGTGAAGTCCGCGAAGGGCTCCACCGAGGCCGCGGCGGCCGAGGCCGTGGCCTCGTCCGGGGCCGGGGCCCCGTCCGTCTCCTCGGGAGCCAGCATGCCGGCGACGGCCGAGACCAGCCCCACGGCCACGAGCAGGAGCAGGACACCGGCCGCGAGGGCCGCCACGAGCCGGCGGCGCCGGTACACCTCGGGGCTCAGGCGCCGGGTCCCGGGGTCGCGGGGAGCTCGTCCGTCGTCGTCGTAACCGTTCCCCGACCGTCCGTGGGGGGTGCTCCCGGAACCCTTCTGCGCCATCCCCCCAGGCTACAGTGGACTCCGATGAGCTCCCCGCACCCTGCCCCGCCGGCCGCCGCGGACCCCGGCCTGCCGGGCCTGCACCGGGCCGTGACCGACTGGTTCGACGACGCCGCCCGGGACCTGCCGTGGCGGGACCCTGCCTGCTCGCCGTGGGGGGTCATGGTCAGCGAGTTCATGCTCCAGCAGACGCCCGTGGTGCGCGTGCTGCCCGTGTGGCGGGCCTGGATGCAGCGCTGGCCGCGGCCCGCGGACCTCGCGGCCGAGAGCACCGGCGAGGCCGTGCGCGCGTGGGGCCGGCTCGGCTATCCGCGGCGGGCCCTGCGGCTGCACGCGGCCGCCGTCCGGATCACCGAGCACCACGCCGGCCGGGTGCCGGCCGAGCACGAGCAGCTGCTGGCCCTGCCCGGCGTGGGCGCCTACACGGCCGCCGCGATCGCGGTCTTCGCCTTCGGGGACCGGCAGACCGTGGTGGACACGAACATCCGCCGCGTGCACGCCCGGGTGGTCACGGGGCGGGCCCTGCCCTCGCGGTCGCTGACGGCCGCGGAGCTGCGGCTCGCGGAGGAGCTGATGCCCGCCGAGGACGCCCTGGCCGTGCGCTGGAACCAGGCGGTCATGGAGCTCGGAGCCCTCGTCTGCACGGCCCGCTCCCCCCGGTGCGAGCAGTGCCCGGTGCGGGACGCGTGCGCGTGGGTCGCCGCGGGCCGCCCCGAGCCCGTCGAGGCGCCCCGGGGTCAGAGCTGGCACGGCACGGACCGCCAGGTCCGCGGGGCGATCATGGCGGTGCTGCGGGCCGGGACCGCGCCGGTGCCGGCCCGCCACCTCACGGGACCGGTGGACGTCGCGACGGGCGCAGGCATGCCGCCGGAGGCGCTGCGGGCCCTGGACGCGCTGCACGGGCTGGGCGCCCCGGAGGAGCAGCGACTGCGCGCCCTGGACGGGCTGATGCGGGACGGGCTGGCCGTCGCCGGACCGGCCGGGGTCAGCCTTCCGGGCTGAGCTCGAGCAGCATCCGGGTGTTGCCGAGGGTGTTCGGCTTCACGCGGGCCAGGTCGAGGTACTCGGCCACGCCCTCGTCGTGCGAGCGCAGCAGCTCGGCGAACACGTCGGGGTGCACCTGGTTCTGGTTGGGCATGACCTCGAAGCCGTACCTGCTGAAGAAGTCGACCTCGAAGGTCAGGCAGAACACGCGCGAGACCCCCACGGCACGGGCCCGCTCGATCAGCCCGGCCAGCAGCGTGCGCCCCACCCCCCGGCCCCGCCACTCGTCGGAGGTGGCCAGGGTCCGGACCTCGCCCAGGTCCTCCCACATCACGTGCAGGGCGCCGCAGCCGATGAGGCCGGCCTCCTCGTCGCCGACCGCCTCCACCACCAGGAACTCCTGGATGCCCTCGTAGTAGGCGACCGTGTCCTTGTTGATCAGCACCCCGGCGCGCGCCAGCGGTGCCACGAGGTCCTTGATGGCGGGGACGTCGGAGGTGCGGGCGGGTCGCAGGCGAAGGTCGGTCACGCCCCCAAGTGTACGCTTGCGAACTCGGCCGCCCCGCGCGGGTTACCCTCCGCGACCGTCCCCACTTGGGCGGACGCCGAAGGGCCCGCCGCGCGGGTGCGCGGCGGGCCCTCCGGCGGGCGTCAGTCGGACTCAGCCCTCGGCGCGGTTCTCACCGTCGCCGCGGGAGACGTCGACGTCCTCCAGGCCGCCCATCGGGTCGACCATGCCGTCGCCCGTGAGGTCGGACATCGGGGTGGAGGAGAAGACGAGCTTCTCCGCGTCGCCCTCGCCCTCGGTGTCCACGAAGATCTTCTCCCCGGTGCTGATCTCCCCGAAGAGGATCTTCTCGGAGAGCTGGTCCTCGATCTCCCGCTGCATGGTGCGGCGCAGCGGACGGGCGCCCATGGACGGGTCGTAGCCCTTGCGGCTGACCCACCGCTTCGCGGAGTCGGAGAGCTCGATCGACATCCCCTGGTCGCGCAGCCGCTCCTGCAGCCGGGCCACGAACAGGTCCACGATCTGCACGATCTCGGTCTCCGTGAGCTGCGGGAAGACGATGATCTCGTCCACGCGGTTGAGGAACTCGGGCCGGAAGTGCTCCTTGAGCTCGTCCTGCACCTTCGCCTGCATGCGCTCGTAGTTGGACGCGGGGTCCACACCGGTCTGGAACCCGACGGGGACGGCACGGGAGATGTCCTTGGTGCCCAGGTTCGTGGTCATGATGATCACGGTGTTCTTGAAGTCCACCACGCGGCCCTGCGAGTCGGTCAGGCGCCCGTCCTCGAGGATCTGCAGCAGCGAGTTGAACAGGTCCTGGTGCGCCTTCTCGACCTCGTCGAAGAGCACCACCGAGAACGGCTTGCGGCGCACCTTCTCGGTGAGCTGCCCGCCCTCCTCGTAGCCCACGTAGCCCGGAGGGGCGCCGAAGAGCCGGGAGACCGTGTGCTTCTCCTGGTACTCGGACATGTCCAGGGTGATGAGGGCGTCCTCGTCCCCGAACAGGAACTCCGCCAGTGCCTTCGCGAGCTCGGTCTTGCCCACGCCCGTGGGCCCGGCGAAGATGAACGACCCGCCCGGCCGCTTGGGGTCCTTGAGGCCCGCGCGGGTGCGGCGCATCGACCGGGAGAGCGCCTTGATGGCGTCGTCCTGGCCGATGATGCGCTTGTGCAGCTCGTCCTCCATGTGCAGGAGACGGCCCGTCTCCTCCTCGGTGAGCTTGTAGACCGGCACGCCCGTGGAGGCGGAGAGGACGTCGGAGATGACCTCGGGGGTCACCTCGGCGAGCTCGTCGCCGCCCTCGCGCCAGGCACGGTCCTTGTCGTCCCGCTCGGCGATGAGCTTCTGCTCCGTGTCGCGCAGCGAGGCGGCCTTCTCGTAGTCCTGGCCGTCGATCGCGGCCTCCTTGAGGCGCTTGACCTCGACGATCCGGTCGTCGAGCTCCTTGATCTCCGGCGGGGCGGTCATCCGCTTGATGCGCAGCCGCGCGCCGGCCTCGTCGATCAGGTCGATGGCCTTGTCCGGCAGGAACCGGTCGGAGATGTACCGGGCGCCGAGGTGCACGGCCGCCTCGAGGGCCTCGTCGGAGATGGAGACGCGGTGGTGCGCCTCGTACTTGTCGCGCAGGCCCTTGAGGATCTCGATGGCGTGCGCCTCGGAGGGCTCGTCCACCTGGATCGGCTGGAAGCGGCGCTCGAGGGCCGCGTCCTTCTCGATGTGCTTGCGGTACTCGTCGAGGGTCGTGGCGCCGATGGTCTGCAGCTCGCCACGGGCCAGCATGGGCTTCAGGATCGAGGCGGCGTCGATGGCGCCCTCGGCCGCGCCGGCGCCCACGAGGGTGTGGATCTCGTCGATGAACAGGATGATGTCCCCGCGGGTGCGGATCTCCTTGAGCACCTTCTTGAGCCGCTCCTCGAAGTCGCCGCGGTAGCGGGAGCCCGCCACGAGGGACCCGAGGTCCAGGGTGTACAGGTGCTTGTCCTTGAGCGTCTCCGGGACGTCGCCGCGCACGATGGCCTGGGCGAGGCCCTCGACCACCGCGGTCTTGCCGACGCCGGGCTCGCCGATCAGCACCGGGTTGTTCTTGGTGCGGCGGGAGAGGATCTGCATGACCCGCTCCATCTCGCGGAACCGCCCGATGACGGGGTCCAGCTTGCCCTCGCGGGCGGCCGCGGTGAGGTTGCGGCCGAACTGGTCCAGGACGGCGGAGCCCGCGGGCGTGCCCTCCGACTGACCGGCCGAGCGCACGCCAGCGCCCTCCTTCTCCGGGGTGCCCCCGCCCTGGTAGCCGGAGATCAGCTCCAGCACGGTGGAGCGCACCTTCTGGGGCTCCGCGCCGAGCTTGGTCAGCACCTGCGCGGCCACGCCCTCGCCCGCGCGGATGATGCCCAGCAGGATGTGCTCGGTGCCGATGTAGTTGTGGCCGAGCTGCAGTGCCTCGCGCAGCGAGAGCTCGAGGACCTTCTTGGCCCGCGGCGTGAAGGGGATGTGCCCGGACGGGGCCTGCTGGCCCGGTCCGATGATGTCCTGGACCTGCTCACGGGCGCCGGTGAGGGTGATGCCCATCGAGTCGAGCGCCTTCGCGGCCACTCCCTCGCCCTCGTGGATCAGCCCGAGCAGCAGGTGCTCGGTGCCGATGTAGTTGTGGTTGAGCATCCTGGCCTCTTCCTGGGCCAGCACCACGACCCGGCGGGCGCGGTCGGTGAAGCGTTCGAACATGGATACTCCTCAGTCGATGTCTGCACCCGATGCTACGCACCCGCGGGGGTGATCGGGTGGCTGTTCGCCACCGGCGAGAAGACCGGGAGGCCGGGGAGCGGACGGTTCCCGGAACGGTCCACGACAATAGCCGCTGTTCGCGTCCGCGGCGGCAAAGGCACAGGTCATCAAAAGAATGGGAGCGGAATACGGTCCCGGACCCGTTCGCGGGCAATAGGGGCCCGCCCCGGCGGGCGTAAAAGAAAGGAGGGACCGGCGGACCGGTCCCTCCTCTATTGTGCTGAGCTCGAGCACGCGCTCCTATTTGTGGGCGTCGTAGTACGCCTTCTGCACGTCCTGGTGAATTCGGCCGCGGTCGGAGACGGCGTGGCCGTTCTCCCGGGCCCACTGCCGGATGGCGGCGGTGTCCGGGTTGGACTTCCCGGTGGGACGGGCCTGCTTGGGCGCCTGCTTGCTCTGGGCGCGCCGCGCCTTGGCGATGAACGGCCGCACGGCGTCCCGCAGCTTGGCGGCGTTGCTCTCGGAGAGGTCGATCTCGTACTGCGCGCCGTCGAGGCCGAAGCGCACGGTCTCCTCCGCGGGACCGCCGTCGAGGTCGTCCTCGAGAATGATCTGCACGGTCTGTGCCATAACTGAAACTCTCCTCCGCCTCTCGGCGCTCGTCTTCCCCCGGCCGCGCCGAGAGCGGCGCGTTCCGAGTCGGTGCTGATTCCCCCGTGTCAAACCGGATGATCCGGATCATGAATTCCGGCGGACACCGGGAACCCGCGCTCCCGGCGTCGTCGAGTTTATCCTACAATTCGGGAGCGGAATTCAACAGCACGAAAAGGCGGACAAACGGGCGCGAATTCCAATTCAACGGAAAGACCGGGGCGGCAGGAGGCAGGGGCTCAGCGTCCCGTTCCGCGGTCGCGGCCGGGGCGCGGCGACCGGCCGAACGGCAGGTCCTCGCCGTCGCGCTGCTTGAGCTGCTCGTACCAGCGCTCGGCGTCCTCCTGGGAGCGGGCCTCGACGGCGCGCTCCGTGCGGTCGCCGCGGAAGATCCAGCGGAGGATGAACCAGAAGATGATGCCGATGCTGATCGAGGGCAGCAGGACAGCGATGTATTCCATGGGTGCGATTCTCCCGGGGGGATCTGGGCGGAGGCTGGGGACGGCGCGGGGCCGCGGCACGGCCGCGGCCCCTGCTCAGTCCTGCTCCGGCTTCATGAGGGGGAACAGGATGGTCTCCCGGATCCCCAGGTCGGTGAAGAGCATGATGAGCCGGTCCAGGCCCAGGCCCAGTCCGCCCATCGGCGGGGCGCCGTGCTCGAGGGCGCGCAGGAAGTCCTCGTCCAGCCGCATGGCCTCGTCGTCGCCGGCCGCGGCCCGGTGGGACTGCTCGGTGAGCCGCTCGCGCTGGACCACGGGGTCGATCAGCTCGGAGAACGCCGTGCCGCGCTCCATCCCGCCGATGATCAGGTCCCACGCCTCGATCAGGCCGTGCTCGGAGCGGTGCTGGCGGGCGAGCGGCTGCGCCGAGGGCGGGTAGTCGCACACGAAGGTCGGCTGGACCAGGGTGGGCTCCACGATCTCGCCGAACAGCTCGAGCACGTACTTCTCCGCGTCCCACATCGGTCCGACGGGGACCTCGTGCTCCTCGGCGATCCGGTGCAGGGTCTCCACCGGGGTCTCCGGGGTGATCCGCTGCCCCACGGCCTCGGACAGGGCCGGGTAGACGGACAGCCAGCGCCACTCCCCGCGCAGGTCGATCGTGCCCTTCTCCGTCTCGATCGTGTCGACGCCCAGGGCGTCGGCGCACGCGAGGATGATCTCCTTGATCCGCTCGGCCATCGTGAACTGGTCGGCGTAGGCCTCGTAGGCCTCCAGGGTGGTGAACTCGGGGCTGTGCGAGGAGTCGACGCCCTCGTTGCGGAAGACCCGGCCGATCTCGAAGACCCGCTCGATCCCGCCGACCACGGCGCGCTTGAGGTAGAGCTCCGTGGCGATGCGCAGGGTCATGTCCTGGTCGAACGCGTTGAGGTGGGTCTCGAACGGCCGGGCCGTGGCGCCGCCGTGCACGAGCTGCAGGATCGGCGTCTCGATCTCCACGTAGCCGCGCTCGACGAGGACGTTGCGCACCGTCTGGATGATCCGGGCCCGCTGCACGACGACGTCGCGGGCCTCCGGCCGGACGATGAGGTCGAGGTAGCGCCGGCGCACCCGGGTCTCCTCGTTGAGCTCGTTGTGCAGCGTGGGCAGGGGCCGGATCGCCTTCGACGCCATGGACCAGGCGTCGGCCATCACCGAGAGCTCGCCGCGGCGGGAGGCGACGACCTCACCGTGCACGGCCACGAAGTCGCCGAGGTCCACGAGGGACTTCCACTCCGCCAGGGAGTCCTCCCCCACCTCGGCCCGGGAGAGCATGACCTGCAGGCGGGTGCCGTCCCCCTCCTGGAGGGTGGCGAAGCACAGCTTGCCGGTGTTGCGCACGAAGACCACGCGCCCGGCCACGCCGACGAACTGCCCGGTCTCCTCGCCGGGCTCGAGGTGGCCGTGGGCCTCCCGCACCTCCGCGAGGGTGTGCGTGCGCTCCACGCCCACGGGGTAGGCCTCCCGGCCCGACTCGAGGAGCCGGGCGCGCTTGGCGAGCCGGAACTGCATCTGGTCCGAGAGATCGGCCTGCTCGGCCTCGTCCTGGGCGGTCGGGGAGGTGTTCTGCGCGTTGGTCACAGTTGTCCAGGATAACGGGGAGGGTCAAATCCCGGCCCGGGTGCTCAGAGCACGAGGTTGTCGATCAGCCGGGTGCTGCCCACGTGGGCGGCCACGAGGGCGAGGGCACCGGGCGCCGGCTCGACCGGCGCCAGGGTGCGGGGGTCGACGACGACGAGGTAGTCCAGCCGGACCCCGTCCTCGGCGTCGATCCGCCGCCGGGCCGCCTCGAGCTCCAGCTCCCCGGCGGCGAGCGCCCGCAGCGTGCGCGGGAGCACGAGCGCGGACCGGCGCTGCGCGGCGTCGAGGTAGCGGTTGCGGGAGGACAGGGCCAGTCCGTCGTCGTCGCGCACGATGGGCACGGGCCGGACGGTGACGGGCAGGTCGAAGTCGGCGACCATCCGGCGCACGAGCAGCAGCTGCTGGGCGTCCTTCTCCCCGAAGTACGCCCGGAACGCGGCCGGTCCGGGCGGGGCGGTGATGTTGAGGAGCTTGTTGACCACCGTCAGCGCGCCGTCGAAGTGGCCGGGGCGGCTCGCGCCGTCGAGCACGGAGCCCAGCCGGCCGGAGGTGACGCGCACGAGGGGCTCCCCGTCGGGGTACATCTCGGTCAGGGGCGGGGCGAACACGAGGTCGGCGCCGAACCGGGCGAGCAGCTCGACGTCGGCCTCGAGGGTGCGCGGATAGCGCTCGAAGTCCTCGTCCGGGCCGAACTGCAGCGGGTTGACGAAGACCGAGACCGCGACCACGGTGTTCTCCTCCCGGGCGAGGCGCACCAGGTGGCCGTGCCCCTCGTGCAGGGCGCCCATGGTGGGCACCAGGCCCAGCGACGCCGGCTTCCCGGGCGCCCGTGCCGGCGCCGCACCGAGCCGGTCGGCGAGGGCGGCCCGGAACTCCTCGACGCCCCGGCAGACGCGGGGGGTGCTGGTGGGGGTGCTCACGGGGTGTCCTCTCCGTCGGGGCCGCCGGTGCCGTGGGTGAGCTCGAGGGCGGCGAGCACGGCGTCGTAGCGGCGGCGGTCGAGCAGGCCGCGGTCCAGGGCGCGGCGGGCGGTGACGCGGGCGAGGTCCAGGTAGGCCAGGAGGACGTCGTCGCCGCCGTGGCCGTGGGCGTACTCGTCGAGGGCGTCCCGGTGGGCGGCCACGGTCCCCGCGTCGCCGCGGGCCACGGGTCCGGTGAGCGCCGACTCCCCCGCGGCCAGGGCGTTGTCCAGGGTGGCGCGCAGCAGGGGCCCGATCATCCGGTCGGGGCGCTCCACCCCGATGTCGCGGAGCACCTGCATGGACTGCCCGGCGACGGTCATCAGGTGGTTGGCGCCGTGGGCGAGGGCCGCGTGGTAGAGCGGGCGGTCGGCCTCCGCGACCACCACGGGCTCGGCGCCCATCTCGACCGCGAGGGCCTGGGCGATGGGCAGCACCGGGGCCGGGGCCGTGATGCCGAACGAACAGTCGCTCAGGCGGGCCAGGTCGAGGCTCATGCCCGTGAAGGTCATGGCCGGGTGGATCGCGAGCGGGATCGCCCCGAGCCGGCGGGCCGGGTCCAGGACGCCGGTGCCCCAGCGGCCCGCGGTGTGCACCACGAGCTGGCCGGCCTGCCACAGCCCGGCGTCGGCGAGACCCTGCACGAGCCCGGGCAGCTCGTCGTCGGGCACGGCGAGCAGCACGAGCTCGGCGCGCTCGAGCACGGCGGGGACGTCGAGGACGGGCACTCCGGGCAGGAGGGCCTCGGCCCGGTCCCGGCTGGCCTCGGAGACCGCGTTGACGCCGACGACGGCGTGGCCGGCGGCGCGCAGCGCGGCGCCCAGGACGGCGCCCACCTTTCCGGCGCTGACGACCCCGACCCCGAGGCGTCCCGGGCGGTCGGACGGGTGGGTCATGCGTTCTCCTGCCGGGGGGTCGGGGGCTGGCTCGGACCGTCGGCCAGTCTACGGGCCCCGGCCGCGTGCGCAGCCTGTGCCGCGGCGAGCGCCCGGGCGTCCCCGGTGTCGAGGTGCGGGACCGCCACGGTCACGGGCCCGGGCGTGGAGTGCAGGTGGACGTCGGCGAGCCCCAGGGCCCGCTCGAGCGGGCCCTGGCTCACGGCCACCGACTGGGTCTTCTCGTGGGGCAGCACGGCGGTGCGCCGGCTCAGCCGCCCGGACCGGACCGCGAGGACGTCGCCGGTCGCGGCGAAGCCGGTCCGGCGGTGCACGAGGGGGTCGAGCCACCGGGCCCGGCGCGGGGAGGTGGTGAACCGGCCCTGCGCGCCCAGACCGTGCAGGCCCTCCCGCAGCAGCGCCGCGAGGTCCCCGTCCCGGGCGCCGGGCAGCGCGAGGTGCAGGACCTGGTGCACCTGGGGCAGGGTGCCGACGGGCAGCAGGGTGGAGCGCATGGCGTCGCTCTCCCCCGCCGCGGGACCGTAGCCGGCCACGTTGACCCGCACCCGGTACCAGCCGAAGGCCCGCCAGAGCAGCGGCTGGTCCACGCCCACCGCCTGGATCCGCCCCGCCGGGACGGTCTGGGAGCGGACGCTGAACAGGCCGTAGCGCACGCGCAGGCCCTCGGGCACGCGCAGCAGCCGGAAGTGGTAGCCCTGCTCGACCCTGCGGTAGGAGACGGCGCCGAAGCTGATCAGCCCGGGCAGCCAGGCCGCGAGCATCGCGGGCGCGGTCCGGGGGTCCACCAGCAGGGCGAGCGGCGCGGCGGCCAGCAGCACGGCCAGGGCGACGGCGGAGCCCGAGGCGAGCACCGAGCCGATCAGCCGCGGCACCGGCACCCCGAGCACCGGGCGCTCCTGGTCCCCGGTCACCGCCCAGGGCGCCGGCCGCCGCACGGGCGCGCCGGGCGTCCCGCCGGGCGCCGGGGCGGAGGGACCCCGGCCCGGGGCGGCCAGGCCGAGCCGGCCCAGCAGCTCCCCGCGCAGCACGCGGGCTTGGGGGTGGGTGAGGTAGGACAGGGACACCGCGGACTGCCCGGCGTCGGCCACCTCGAACTTCAGCTCGGCCAGCCCCAGCAGCCGGGGCAGGAACGGGCGGTGGATGTCGATGGCCTGCACCCGGTCCAGCCGGGCCTGGCGCTCCTGCCGGAAGAGCACCCCGGAGCGGATCCGCACGTGCTCCGGGGTCACCTGGTAGCGGGTGAACCACCACGAGACCAGCACGGCCGCCGCGAAGACGAGCAGCACGACCAGCACGATCCCGGCCAGCACCCACCAGAACGCGGTGCCCATCCGGGCGGGGTCGAAGTCCTGGGGCGGCACGGCGTCCCCGCGGCCGAGATAGGCGTTGAGGAGGTCGTCGAGGAGGATGTTGACGACGGCCCCCGCGATCACGAGCATCGCGAGCCACCCCTTGACCACCGGGGTGAGCGGGTGGACACGGTGCCACTGCGCAGCCGCCGCGGGGGCGGGCCCAGCGCTCACAGGCCCGCCAGGAGGGCCTCGCCGCGCGCGGTGAGCCGCTCGCGCAGCCGGGACGCCTCGGCGTGCTCCACCCCGGGGATCTCGGCGTGGCTGCCCACAGCCGCGGTGTGCAGCTTCACGGTGGCCAGGCCGAAGCTGCGCTGCAGCGGGGAGACCGACACGTCCACGTACTGCATCCGCCCGTAGGGGATGACCGTGACGCGCTGGTAGAGCAGGCCGCGCCGCACGAGCAGGTCCTCGCCGCGCTCGGCGTAGCCGAGCGCCCGGACCCGCCGCGGGGCCAGGAGCACGGAGAGCGCGCCCGCTGCCAGGACGGCCGCGGGCGGCAGCAGCAGCAGGCCCAGGGGGGCTCCGGACCAGACGCCCGTGGCCGCCAGCACCGCGGGCCAGCCCAGGGCCGCGAGCCAGAACAGGGTGCTCAGGAGGGTGGAGAGCACCACCACGGTGAGGTGCCGGGGCGAGACCCGGGTCCAGGCCAGGCCCTCGGGGTCGATCGCGGGGTTGCTCAGGGGCACCCGGTCACCGGGCGTCCCGGCCACGGGTCCGCCGCCGGATCTCTCGGGCATAACCACCTTCTCCCTCGGGGAGCTCCTTCTGCCGTCCCCTACGGTACTCGGCGCCCTCCTCCGCGTCGGGATCGTCGGGCGGCAGTTTGCAGAAGCCTTCCACGATCCAGCCCACCACGACGAGGACGAGCCCGGCCCCGGCGTGCACCAGGCTGGCCCACAGCGGGCCCTGCTCGGAGCGCACGGACACGAGGGCGAGCTGCTCGACGGCGACGGCGGCGTGCCAGCCGGTCAGCATCGCCCCCGCCCAGGCCACCGCCTGCGCCCCGGCCGCGGTGCGGGCCGCGACGAGCGGGTCGAAGCGCTCCGGGTGCGCCCCGTCCTGGTGGCGCTTGACCCGCACGCCCAGGACCAGCAGGGCGGCCGCGACGGAGGCGAGGGCCGCGAGCGAGGCCCACGGAAGGATCAGCAGCGGCCCGCCCGCCCCCGTGGAGAGCCGGTTGGCGGTCCAGCCGACGGCGCCGGCGGCGGCGGCGCACATGAGCAGCGCCGGGACCGTGAGCACGTGCACGGCGGCTCCTCCTCAGTCCCCGTCCCCGCCGGGGGCGGGGTCCTCGGCCAGCAGCGGGATCGTGTCCGGCCCCAGGCCGCCGAGGTCCGCCGCCCCGCGGGCCAGCTCGGCGACGCCGCGTCCCTCGAGCGTCGCGCCGGGGTCCATGAGGGCCCAGGGCACGAGCACGAACGCGCGGGTGCCGGCGCGCAGGTGGGGCACGGTGAGGTCCGGCTCGTCCAGGCGCAGGTCCCCGTAGACGATGATGTCGACGTCGAGGGTGCGCGGGCCCCAGCGCTGGGTGCGTGTCCGGTGGTGGCGCTCCTCCACCTCCTGGCACGCCCGCAGCAGCCCGAAGGGGCTCAGGTCGGTCTCCACCTCGACGACGGCGTTGAAGTAGTCGCCCTGGCCGACCGGTCCGCCGACCGGCTTGGAGCGCACGATGGGCGAGGCGCGGGTCAGCGTGATCCGTGGGTGGGCGGCCAGGTCCTGGGCGGCGCGGCGCAGGGTGGCCTCCCGGTCGCCGAGGTTGGCGCCGAGGGCGAGGACGGCCCGGGTGCCCACGTCAGCGCTCCCGGTAGATCGTCACGGACACGTCGGAGAACGTCACCTCGATGGGCGCCTTGGGCTTGTGCACCGTGACCTCCACCGCGTCGAGCGGGAAGCGGTCGAGCAGCCGCCGGGCGACCTGGTCGGCGAGGGTCTCGATCAGGTTGACGCTCGGACCGATGACGATGTCCCGCACCTCCTCGGCGACCTCGCCGTAGTGGGCGGTCAGGGCGACGTCGTCGGTGGACCCCGCCGCGGCCAGGTCCAGGTACATGACCAGGTCCACGAAGAAGGGCTGCCCGCTGCGCTTCTCCTGGTCGAAGACCCCGTGGTAGCCCACCGCGCCGATGCCCAGGAGGTTGATCCGGTCCCGGCGGTCGGGGGACCGCGTGGTGGACACCGGGACGTGCTGGCGGCCCGCCCGGTCCCCGGCGCGCATGCGGGCGGCGTCCGCGTCCTCGCGCGGCACCCGGTTCACCGGCCCGCTCCGGAGGACGCAGCCGGCAGCACGCGCGCGCCGGGACGCAGCAGGGCCGGCTCCACGCCGCGCCAGGCGTGCGCGGCGGCCACGGCGTCGACGCTCGGGCGCACCGCGTGGACGCGCACGCACCACGCCCCCGCGTGGGCGGCCAGCGCACTGATCGCGGCCGTCGCCGCGTCCCGCCCGGCCGCCGGGCGCGGGGCGCCGTCCTGCTCGAGCAGGGTGCCGAGGAAGCGCTTGCGGGACGCCGCCACGAGCACCTTGTGGCCGGTGGCCGTCAAGCGCGGCAGCGCCCGGAGCAGCTCCCAGTTCTGCGCCCCGCGCTTGTCGAAGCCCAGCCCGGGGTCCAGGACCAGCTTCTCGGGGGCCAGGCCGGCCGCCAGACAGCGCCCCGTCAGCTCCTCGAGCTCGCCGAGCACCTCCCCGGCGACGTCGTCGTAGACAGCCCGGGAGTCCTGCACGTCGGGCAGGCCGCGGGCGTGCATGAGCACGTAGGGCACCTGCCGCTCGGCGACAAGGTCGATCATGTCCTGGGTCGCCCCCAGCCCCGAGACGTCGTTGACGATGTGCGCCCCGGCGTCCAGGACGGCCTCGGCGGTTCCGGCGTGGAGCGTGTCGACGCTGAGCACCGCCCCCGCGGCGGCGAGGGCCTCGACCACGGGCAGGATCCGGCGCCGCTCCTCGGCGGGGGCGATCCGCTCGGAGCCGGGCCGGGTGGACTCGCCCCCGACGTCCACGATGTCGGCACCCTCGGCCAGCATGCGCAGCCCGTGCGCGATCGCGGCCTCGTGCGCGGCGTGCTCGCCGCCGTCGCTGAAGGAGTCGGGGGTGACGTTGAGGATGCCCATGACCAGCGTGCGCCCGGTGGGCAGGTGCTCGAAGGAGCCCCAGCCGGAGGGCGGGTGCGCGGGGTCGGTGGGTCGGGGAGTCGTCACGTGCTCAGCGCCCCAGGATGAGGCTCATCGCCTCGGCGCGGGTGGCGGGCTCGCGCAGCTGGCCGCGCACCGCCGAGGTGACGGTCTTCGCGCCCGGCTTGCGCACCCCCCGCATGGACATGCACAGGTGCTCGCACTCGACCACCACGATCACGCCGGCCGGGGCGAGGTGCTCCACGATCGCCTCCACCACCTGGGTGGTCAGCCGCTCCTGGACCTGGGGCCGGCGGGCGAAGAGGTCCACGAGGCGGGCGAGCTTGCTCAGGCCGGTGACCATCCCGTCGTGACCGGGGATGTAGCCCACGTGGGCGTGCCCGTGGAACGGGACGAGGTGGTGCTCACAGGTCGAGTAGAAGGGGATGTCCTTGACGAGGACCATCTCGGAGTGGCCGATGTCGAAGGTCGTCCCGAGCACCTCGGCGGGGTCCTGGTGCAGGCCCGCGAACATCTCCGCGTACGCCCGCGCCACGCGCCCCGGGGTGCCTTGGAGGCCGTCCCGGTCGGGGTCCTCGCCGATCGCCAGCAGCAGCTCGCGCACGGCCGCCGCGACGCGCTGCTGGTCGACCGCCCCGGCGCCGGCCTCCAGCGCGGGGGCGGGGTCGGGGTACGGCGGGTCGAACGCCTCCGCGCGCGGATCGTGCGCGCTCGTCTGCTTCGTGCGGGCCTCGTGGGGCAACACGCCCTCCTTCGGGATCTGCCGGCTCGGCCGGGTCTGCCGGGTCTGCCGGGCGGAACGGGAGTCGGCGGACGCGACCGGCTGTCGCTCCATCCTAGGCCCGGCTCAGTCCGTGCCGGTCCCCGGGGTGGTGCCGGCGGTGCTCGAGGAGCCCGCCCCCTCCCCCGTCGGCACCGAGTGGCCGCGCTCGGGGACCTCGAGGGGGTGCTCCGGTTTCGCGGCTGCCGCCTGGTCCTGCGGGGCCAGGGTCGCGGGGTCCTGGGCGTGGAGCCGCCGGGCCTCCTCGCGCTCGGCCTGCGTGACCACGGGCGGGTCCTCGGAGAGCGGCCGGGTGTCCTTGGACAGCCACACGGGCCGCAGGTCCCGCTTGCGGATGTCGTGGAAGAGGTCCGCGATCTGCGCCTCGTTGAGCGTCTCCTTCTCGAGCAGCTCGAGGGCGAGCCGGTCGAGGACGGGTCGGTTGTCCATCAGGATCGCGTGCGCCTCGTCGTGGGCCTGGTCGAGCAGGGCCCGCACCTCCTCGTCCACGATCGCGGCGGTGCGCTCGGAGTACTCCCGGCCCGAGCCGGCGGCGTCCCGGCCGAGGAACGGCTCGGAGCTGTCCCCGCCCAGCTTGATCGAGCCCACGCGGGCGCTCATGCCGTACTGGGTGACCATCTTGCGGGCCGTGTCGGTGGCCTTCTGGATGTCGTTGGACGCGCCGGTGGACGGGTCGCGGAACACGATCTCCTCCGCCGCGCGCCCGCCCATGGCGTAGGCCATCTGGTCGAGCAGCTCGTTGCGGGTGGTCGAGTACTTGTCGTCAATGGGCATGACCATGGTGTAGCCCAGGGCCCGGCCGCGGGGCAGGATGGTGATCTTCGTGACCGGGTCCGTGTTGCGCAGGGCGGCGGCCACGAGCGCGTGCCCGCCCTCGTGGTAGGCGGTGACCTTGCGCTCGAGCTCCTTCATGATCCGGCTGCGCTTCTGCGGACCGGCGATGACGCGGTCGATCGCCTCGTCCACGGCCCGGTCGTCGATGAGCTGGGCGTGGGAGCGGGCGGTCAGCAGCGCCGCCTCGTTCATCACGTTGGCGAGCTCCGCGCCCGTGAAGCCGGGGGTGCGCTTGGCCACGGCGGCGAGGTCCACGTTGTCCGCGAGCGGCTTGCCCTGGGAGTGCACGCGGAGGATCTGCAGGCGGCCCTTCATGTCGGGGGCCTCCACGCCGATCTGGCGGTCGAAGCGGCCCGGGCGCAGCAGCGCCGGGTCCAGGACGTCGGGGCGGTTGGTCGCGGCGATCAGGATGACGTTGGTCGTGGCGTCGAAGCCGTCCATCTCGACGAGCAGCTGGTTGAGGGTCTGCTCGCGCTCGTCGTTGCCGCCGCCCATGCCCGCGCCGCGCTGACGGCCCACGGCGTCGATCTCGTCCACGAAGATGATGGCCGGCGCGTTCTCCTTGGCCTGCTGGAACAGGTCGCGGACCCGCGAGGCGCCCACGCCCACGAACATCTCGACGAAGTCGGAGCCGGAGATCGAGAAGAAGGGCACGCCGGCCTCGCCGGCCACCGCCCGCGCGAGCAGGGTCTTGCCGGTGCCGGGCGGGCCGTAGAGCAGCACACCCTTGGGCACCTTCGCGCCGAGGGCGGTGAAGCGCTCGCGCTCCACCAGGAACTGCTTGATCTCGTCGAGCTCCTGCACCGCCTCGTCCGCGCCGGCGACGTCGGCGAAGGTCACCGTGGGGTTGTCCTTGTCGAACATCTTGGCCCGCGACCGCCCGAAGCGCATGACCTGCGACCCGCCGCCCTGCATCCGGGAGAACACGAACCAGAAGATGGCCAGGATGATCAGGAACGGGAGCATGAAGCCGAGGAGGCTGGTGAACCAGTTCGACTCGACGGGCTGGTCCGTGAACCCCTGGAGGTCCGCCGCGTTCATCGCGTCGACGACCTCTTCCCCGCGCGGGGTGACGTAGTAGAACTCCACGCTGCGCCCGAGGTCCCGGCCGTCGAGGGAGAGGTCCTCCTCCAGCTGGAGCTCGACCTTCTGCTGTCCGTCGTAGATCTTGGCCTCGGAGACCTGGCCGTCGCGGAGCAGCTGGAGACCCACGTTGGTGTCCACGCGCCCGGAGGATCCCGTGGTGAGCGTGCCCACCAGGGGGAAGAGGATCAGAGCGGCCAGCAGGACCCAGAACCAGGGTCCTCTGAAGAAGTTGTTGGGTTTTTTCGCCGTGGCCAAGCCGCTGATCCTCCCGTGGATGGTTGTCCGGGCCCCCTCGAGCCCGGGCCCGCCCAGGGCCGGGGGTCCAGGGGACGCAGACCTACAATGTACAGCCCGGGATCCGGGTCCCGCCCCGAACGGGCCGGGAGTTCCCTGTCAGCGGACACCCCCGCCGGGGAACCGCCCGGCGGGGCGCCGGCTCACTCGTAGACGTGGGGCGCCAGGGTCGCGATGCAGTCGAGGTTGCGGTACTTCTCGGCGTAGTCCAGCCCGTAGCCCACCACGAACTCGTTGGGGATGTCCCAGCCCACGTACTTGACGTCGATGGAGGTCTTCGCCGCCTCGGGCTTGCGCAGCAGGGCGCAGATCTCCACCGAGGCCGTGCCGCGGGACTCGAGGTTGGCGCGCAGCCAGGACAGGGTCAGGCCCGAGTCGATGATGTCCTCGACGATGAGCACGTCCCGCCCCGTGAGGTCGGTGTCGAGGTCCTTCAGGATGCGGACCACGCCCGAGGACTTGGTCCCGGAGCCGTAGGAGGACACGGCCATCCAGTCCATGGGGTACTGGCCCTGCAGCGCCCGGCACAGGTCGGCCATGACCATCACCGCGCCCTTGAGCACGCCCACGAGCAGGACGTCCCGGCCCCGGTAGTCGGCGTCCACGGCGGCCGCCAGCTCGGCGATCCTCGTGTCGATCTCTTCCTTGGTGTACAGGACCTCGGTGAGATCCCCCTGGACGTCCTCAGCCTTCACGGCGCTCCTCGTGTGATGCGGATGCGGGTCGGGTGGCGCTCGCGGGCCGCGGGCGGACGAGCTCCAGGTGCCCCGGGCCACGGGTGCCGGCCGTCGGGCGGCGGCGCCACACCGACACCTTACCCGCCATCTGCACGGGCCCCGCGGCGCCGTGCCCCGCGGCGAACTCGTCCAGCGCGCCGAGCCGCTCGTAGGCCGGGGTCTGCCCGCCGGCGGCGACCACGGCCGCCGACAGGGCGCGGCGGCGCAGCGCGGGGTGCGCCGCCCGCACGGTGGCGAGGTCGAGGACGAGGGAGCCGGGCAGCTCCGGGGCGGCGGCGCGGGCGCGCTCGAGCAGCTCCCCCGCGGCCCTCTCGAGGTAGTCCGCGTCCGGGCCGAGGATCGCCGCGGACCGGGCCAGGGCGCGGGCCAGCCCGGGGCCGAGCTCGTCCTCCAGCAGTGGGAGCACACGGTGGCGGACCCGGGAGCGCATCAGGGTGGTGTCCCGGTTCGTGGGGTCGTGCCAGGGCTCGAGCTGCTCGGCGGCGCAGATCCCGAGGGTCTGCGCGCGGGAGAGGTCGAGGAACGGGCGGAGGTAGGTGACGCCGTCGAGCTCGCGCACGGGGGGCATCCCGGCCAGCGAGCGGGTGCCGGAGCCGCGGGCGAGGCCCAGCAGGACGGACTCCGCCTGGTCGTCCAGGGTGTGCCCGAGCAGGACGGCGTCGGCGCCCGTGCGCCCCACGACCTCCGCGATGCCCGCGTAGCGGGCGGTGCGGGCCGCCATCTCGGGCCCGCCCGCGTCCTGGCGAACGGTCACGGCGATGACGACGACGGGCGCCAGCCCGGTCTGCTCGAGGGTGCGGGCGGCGCGGGCGGCGACCGCCGCGGAGTCCTCCTGCAGGCCGTGGTCGACCACCACGGCGCCCACGCGCAGCGTGCCGCGCCGGGCGAAGTGGGCCGCGGCGGCGGCCAGCGCGAGGGAGTCGGGCCCGCCGCTGCAGGCGACCAGCACGAGCGGGGGCTCCGAGGAGACCTGCGAGACGTGCTGCCGCACGGAGTCGAGCACACGGCGCCGCCCCGCGGCGACGTCCGGGGACAGTCGGCCGCGGCGGGCGAACTGGGTCACCGGCGGGCGTCCTCGCGGTCGCTCGCGGCCTGCTGGTTCTGCGACTCCCGCACGGCCAGCCGCACGACCTTGGCGAGGGTCGGGGCGGTCTCGCCGAGCAGGTCCAGGGCGGCCTCGAGCTCGTGCCGCGGGACCACGTGGGCGAGTGCCGCCACGGCGTTGGTCTCGCTGTGGATGCCCGCCTGGATCTGCGTGGTGGACAGCACGGGCTGCGAGGCCTCGACCGCGGACAGGGTCTCCTCGATGTCCGGGGTGCCGATGCGCTGCTCCAGCATCACCAGGCGCTCGTAGACCGCCGGGTTGCCGATCTTGATCCGGCGGCCGCTGTTGAGCTGCGACAGCATGGGGGCGGAGAGGCCGAGGACCTCGGCCAGCCGCCGCTGCGTGATGCCGTAGGCCTGGACGACCGTGCCGAAGCGCTCCGACAGGGGCTGGCCGTACAGCTTGACCTGCTGTTCGATATTCTCTGTGCTCACGTAAAAATCTTGTCACACAATGGTGATCCGGCCTACCGCGTGTCGCGCTGTGAACGAGGACGGCGGAACGGGGCGCCCCGGCCATAGTGTCTATGAATCTGCATGTCAAATGGGGGTGCGTGGTGTCTACCACATTCAGGGCGTCTCCGGGACGGGAACGGTCCGGAGGGGCGGTGCGCCGGGGCCCAGCACGCGCTCGATCCAGCGCTCGGGGGCGTGGATCTCGGCCTCCGTGGGCAGGTGCTCCGGGGCGTCCCAGATCCGGTTGAACCGGTCCAGCCCCACGGTCCCCACCACGGTGGAGACGAACCGCTGGCCGTCGCTGTACTGGCGCATCTTCGCGTCCATCCCGAGCAGGCGCCGGACGAAGCGGTCGAGGCTGCCCTGCAGCTCGGAGCGCCGCTCGAAGCGCCGCCGGATCGTCCGGACGCTGGGCACCACGGAGGCGTCCACCCCGTCCATCACGAAGTTCGCGTGCCCCTCGAGCAGGCTCATCACGGCGGTGAGGTGGGAGAGGACCTCCCGCTCCCGCCGCCCCATGAGCAGGCCCACCACGCCGAGGGAGGCCCTGGGCTCCTCCGTCCCCGAGCCGCGCCCGGGCAGGGAGCGGACCGCCTCCGTGAGCCGCGCCCCGAGGGTCTCGGCGTGGCCCATGAGGGAGTCGGCGAGCTCGTTGATCTGCTCGATCATGTGCTCGCGCAACCACGGGGCCGCGGCGAACTGGACGCGGTGGGTCTGCTCGTGCAGGCAGACCCACAGCCGGAAGTCCTCCGGCTCGACGTTGAGCTCCCGCTCGACCGTGAGGATGTTGGGCGCGACGAGCATCAGCCGCCCGCCGGGGTGCCGCTGCGCGGCCACGGCGGAGACCAGCCCGGCGTACGGGTCGTACTGGCCCAGGACCTTCGCGGAGAGGAACCCGAGCACCGCGGCCATCTCCATGGCGGTGGCCGTGCCGCCGAGCGCGGTGGCCGCCGCGCCGAACTGCTCCGGGCGGCGCCGGCGCAGGGCCTCGACCGCCGGTTCCATGAGCACCTGGAAGGCCTGGGCGTTGGCCTTCGACCACCCGGCGCGGTCCACGACCAGTACCGTGGAGTCCCGCAGGTCCCGTGCGGCCTCGAGGCCGGTGATCCGGTGCACGTGGTCCACGGACGCCTCGGCGTGGCGGCGCATGGAGGCCACGGCCGTCTGCATGGCCCGGGCGGACATCTTCGGCCCGGGTGGGGTGAGCCGGGCGGCGGCGGAGGCCGCGAGGTCCCACCGGACGATCCCGGGCGCCTCCGTCTCCGGCGGTCGTTGTGCTGTGCTCATGGCCTCATGCAACCACACGCGCCTGGGAGCACCCGGCGGGGGCCGTCACAGTCGGGCCAGGGCCGCCACCGCGCGGTCCACGGCGTCCCGGGCGGCGGCCGGGTCGGTGACCTCGTTGAGCACCACGGAGAACGTCAGCAGCCGGCCGCCGTCCGTGGTGACGTGGCCGCTGAGGGTCACCACGGAGTTCAGCGTGCCCGTCTTCGCCCGCGCCAGGCCCCGCCCGGGGCGCTCGGCGTCGTCGTCGAACCGGTCGGCGAGGGTCCCGCTGCCGCCGGCCACCGGAAGCGCCCGGGCGCCCGGCGTCAGCGCTCCCGTGGGGTCGGTGACCATGGCCCGTACGACCTGCTCGAGCGCGCGGGCGGGGATCCGGTTGCGCAGGGACATCCCGGACGCGTCGGAGAGCTCGACGCCGGACGTGCCGATGCCCTGCGCCTCGAGCGCCCCTGCCGCGGCGGCACGGCCGCCGGCGATGCTCGCGGGCCGGTCCGCGGCCCGGGCCGCGAGCCGCGCGAGGACCTCGGCGAGCTGGTTGTCGGACTCCTGCAGCATGAGCTCTGTCTGTTCCGCGAGGGTCGCGGACTCGACGGCGGCCAGCTCGGCCCCGCCCTCGGGCGCCCGGCCGGGCGCGACCTCGGGGACGGGCGCGGGCGCCCCGTCCGCGGCGAGCCGTGCCGCGAGCTCGGCCGCGAAGACCTCGGCGACGTCCTGCGCCGCGTCCACGGGCCGCTCGTCCGACGGTCCCTGCCCGGCGGGCACGCGGTGGGACCAGAACGCCATGGGGGCGGCGGGCCCGATCTGCCCCGCCGCCACGTCCTCCGCGGCCCAGTCCTCGTTGATGGCCGGCCCGGGGAACAGGCCGGCGTCCCACCGCACGCCGGTGGGCGCGGCCGCCCCGCGCTCGGCGAGCGCCTCGGCCGTCACCTCCGCCAGAGTACGGATGCCGGCCCGGCCCAGCACGGCGTCCGGGTCGGAGCCGCCCGGGCTCAGCAGGGTGTCCCCGCCGGCCACCAGCACCACCGTGCCCGGCTCCCGCCCCTGGACCACCGTGGTGCGCAGACGCTGACCGGGGTCGGCGTGGGTGAGCAGGGACAGCGCCGTGACGAGCTTCTGGTTGGAGGCCGGCACCAGTGGCGCGTCCGGGTCCCGTTCGAGCAGCGGCGCCCCGGTGAGGGCGTCGGCCACGACGACGGCGCGCCGTCCGGCGGGAGCGCCGGCGAGCGCGGGGTCCACCGCCGCGGCCACCTCCCCGGCGCCGGGCACGGGGGCGGCCGGGTCGGGGGGCACCGCCCCGGCGGGGGCCGGCGCCTCCGCCGGGAGG
>NZ_BAAGPL010000001.1:255727-266657 GCF_054784195.1 Kocuria himachalensis | reverse complement strand
CAACGATCAGCCCACGCCCGACGGCCACCCTGTAACAGATGCAGTGGTCCGCTCACCGGCGGACAATGCTGGCATGGAAGCGACCAACCATGATGCCGGGACTCCGACGGTGACGGAGCAGGACGAGCAGCCGACGGCGGTGGTGACAGGGACCGTGGCGATGAGCGAGCTGCGGGGATTCTTCGACCGTGCCTTCGACGAACTGGGCCGGGCGATGGCCGACGGGGCCTTCGAGGCCTCAGGACCTCCGATGGCGGTCTACCACGGCGTTCCGGCGGAGACGGTGCACCTGGAGGTGGGCTTTCCGGTGCGAGGAGAGGTCGCCCCTCGGGGATCCGTAGTGGCCGGCCGTCTGCCCGCCTCGCGGGTGGCATCGTCCGTGCACCGCGGCAACTACGACGACCTGGGGCGATCCTGGCAGCATCTGGCGGAGTGGGCGGGACACCAGGGTCTGTCTCTCGGCGACCGCTTGTGGGAGGTCTACGTGACCGAGCCCCGGCCGGGCGACGACCCCGCGGACATGATCACCGAGCTCCACTGGACGCTCCGTCCCTGATGTCCCACGGGCCCTCGGATCCACGCGACGGGAGGCCCCGACCACATGGTCGGGGCCTCCCGTCGCGGTGTGTACCGGTTGTCCGGGAAATCACCCGGCTGTTCGAGCGTCCGAGAGCGCGAGATCTTCCGGAGTCTCCTCCACGGGCTCGGTCGCTCCGCGTCGGCCGATGAGCTTGTCCATCACCACGGCGATCGCGCCGTCCCCGGTCACGTTCGTGGCCGTGCCGAAGGAGTCGATGGCGATGTACGTGGCGATCATGAGTGCCACGGCTGTCTCGTCGAAACCGAGCATGCTCTGGAGGACTCCGACGGCGGCCATGATCGCGCCGCCCGGGACGCCGGGTGCGGCCACCATCGTGATTCCCAGCATGAGGATGAATCCCAGGTAGCCAAGGTTGTCGATTGGCATGCCGGTGATGGTCATGATCGCGACGGAGAACAGGACGATCTTCATGGTCGATCCCGCAAGGTGGATGGTGGCGCACAGCGGGATCACGAAACCGGCGACCGACCCTCGCACACCGTTGTTCTCCGTGCACCGCAGCGTGACCGGGATTGTCGCGGCCGACGACGAGGTGCCCAGAGCGGTGACGTAGGCGGGCAGCATGTTCTTGAGCAGGGCGGCAGGGTTGCGACGGGCGTAGGATCCTGCGACCACGTACTGCAGGACGAGCAGCAGGAGCGAGAGGAGGAAAGCGAGCACCACGACCTTCAGGAACGTCGAGACGACCGTCAGGATCTGTCCGTTCATGGTGAGGCTCAGGAACATGCCGAAGATGTAGAGCGGCAGGAGCGGAATGATCACCAGCTCCACGATGCGCATGATGATGCCTCGGAGGTCGTCCATGGTCCGGTGAAGGGTGTCACCTGGGATGAGCGTGATGCCCACGCCCAGGCAGAAGGCGAGGATAAGCGCTGTCATCACCCCGAAGACGGGCTCCATCTCGAGGGAGAAGAAGCCCGTGAGAGCGGATTCCTCGGGACTCGCCAGCGCGGCCACGTCCCGTTCCCCGCCCAGCAGCCAGGGGTAGCTTGCTCGAGCGACGTAGAAGGCGAGGACACCGGCGAAGATCGTGGACGCGTAGGCGATGAACGCGGTCACGCCCAGCCACTTGCCGGCGCCCCGCCCGAGGTCCCCGATGGCCGGAGTCACGAGACCCACGATCAGCAACGGGATGATGAAACCCAGGAACGCGCTGAAGAGACCGTTGAACGTCATGAAGACGCGGGCGACAGGTTCCGGGAAGAAAAGTCCACAGGCGATGCCCAGGACGATGCCGAGCAGCACACGCACCAGAAGGTGGGACGTGAAGGGTTTTTTGGTCATGGACCCATCATCCGACGAGGGGGGAGCGGGGGACGAATCGGGACAGAGGGGCACCGGACCTGCTTATACAATGGGAACGATCAACATGGCGGACCGTTCTCCGGTCAACGCCGACATCCATGAGAGCCGACCGGCACCGCGTCGGCACAGAGGAGCGGTACGTGTCCGAGTCTTTCCAGCACGGGTCCCGGGACGAGCGCCGGAACGGAAATTCCGGCGACCGCCGGACCGGCGGAGGAGCCGGGCGCGAGGACGACCGGTCCGGCTCCCAGCCCCGACGCCGGTACGACGACGCGCGGCGCAGCCCGGCCCGCGACGGCCAGGCGCGCGGACGTGGCTCGGAGGGCCGGGGCGCCGCAGGCAGGCCCGACGAAGGTCGTCAGGACGATCGTCGTGGTGGCTATGCCCCGCGTGGGGACCGCCGTGATGAGCGGCCGGGTGAGCGGGGGCCGCGCCGTGAGGGTGAGGGCTTCCGCGGTCGGCGTGACGACCGTCAGGATGACCGTCGTGGTGGGTACGCCCCGCGAGGTGACCGTCAGGATGACCGTCGTGGTGGGTACGCCCCGCGAGGTGACCGTCAGGATGACCGTCGTGGTGGGTACGCCCCGCGAGGTGACCGTCAGGATGACCGTCGTGGTGGGTACGCCCCGCGAGGCGACCGCCGTGACGAGCGGCCGGGTGAGCGGGGGCCGCGCCGTGAGGGTGAGGGCTTCCGCGGTCGGCGTGACGACCGTCAGGACGACCGTCGTGGTGGGTACGCCCCGCGAGGTGACCGTCAGGATGACCGTCGTGGTGGCTATGCCCCGCGTGGCGACCGCCGTGACGAGCGGCCGGGTGAGCGGGGGCCGCGCCGTGAGGGTGAGGGCTTCCGCGGTCGGCGTGACGACCGTCAGGACGACCGTCGTGGTGGGTACGCCCCGCGTGGCGACCGCCGTGACGAGCGGCCGGGTGAGCGGGGGCCGCGCCGTGAGGGTGAGGGTTACCGTGGTCGGCGTGACGACCGTCAGGACGACCGTCGTGGTGGGTACGCCCCGCGAAGCGACCGTCAGGGTGAGCGGGGGCCGCGCCGTGAGGGTGAGGGCTTCCGCGGTCGGCGCGACGACCGCCAGGACGACCGCCGTGGTGGGTACGCCCCCCGTGACGACCGCCGCGGTGGATTCCCCGATCGCAACGACGGCTACCGTGGTCGGCGTGACGACCGGGACGACGTCTCGACCCACCGCCACCGTGCGCCCGAGGTCGACGAGGACATCACGGGTCGCGAGCTCGACAAGCCGACCCGCGCCCAGCTGGGGGCCCTCGAACCGCGCAATGCCGAGGCCGTTGCCAAGCACCTGGTCATGGCCGGGCGCTATCTGCTGGACGTTCCCGAGCTCGCGCTCGAGCATGCGCAGGCGGCCGGACGGCGCGGCGGCCGCATCGCCGCGGTGCGGGAGGCCACGGGCGTCGCGGCGTACGAGGCGGGCGACTACGCGCTGGCGCTCAAGGAGCTGCGCACGTTCCGCCGGATGACGGGCGCCGAGATCCACCTTCCCCTGATGGTCGACTGCGAGCGGGCCCTCGGGCGCCTGGACAAGGCCGTGGAGCTCGCGACGTCCGAGGCCGTGCAGTCGCTTGAGCCCAGCGAGAGGGTGGAACTGGCCATCGTCCTGGCCGGCATGCGACGGGACCAGGGGGACGCCCAGGGGGCGGTGGACGCACTGAACATTCCGCAGCTCGACAAGAACCGGGGCTTCCCCTACAGCCCCCGGCTGTTCCGCGCCTACGCCGAGACCCTGAGGGGCGTCGGGCGGGACCGTGAGGCCCTCACATGGGATCGACAGGCCGTGGTGGCCGAGGCCGCCCTCGGGACGGGGCAGTTCGCCGAGCCCGAGATCGTCGACTTCGACGACGAGGACGAGACCGAGCAGGTGCCGGACGACGGCGTCGCCCTGGCAGACGCCGAGGGGACGACCGAGGGGACGACCGAGGTGCCGACCCAGGACAGGGCGGACGCCGCGGCCCAGGACACGGCCGGGCAGACCGTCGGGACGGACCCGGCAGGGAGCGCAACCGGCGCCGCCGGTGGCGACCTGGGCGGCGACCCCGACGGCGGCGTGGACGACGAGGCCGAGGACGTGCTCGACGAGGGTGCCGACGAGGACCCGGACGAGGAGCTGGACGACGAGGCGGAGGGCCAGGAGCACGACCTGGACCCCGACGACGACTTCGAGGGCGGCTCCGAGGACGACCTCGACCCGGACGACGACGCGGAGCTCGTGGACCTCGGCGGCGAGGACACGGGCGACGCCGAGGACGGCGGCCCGCAGCGTGGCTGAACGGCTGCTCGATCGGTTCGACGCCGTCCTGAGCGATCTGGACGGCGTCGTCTACGCCGGCCCGCACGCGATCCCCGGAGCGCCGGAGATCCTCCGCCGGATCTCCGAGGACGGCGTGCCCGTCGTGTTCGTGACGAACAACGCCTCGCGCTCCGTCGCGACGGTCGCCGAGCACCTGACGGACCTGGGCGTGCCGACGGGCCCCGACGGCGTCGTGAGCGCCGCGCAGGCGGGAGCCGAGCTCCTGGCGCAACGGGTCCCGGCCGGCACCGCGGTGCTCGTCACCGGTTCCCAGGCCCTGGCCGATGTCGTCGCGGACGCCGGGCTGGTCCCGGTGCGGGCCCAGTCCGACGCGCCCCGCGCCGTGATCCAGGGCTTCGACCCCGGCCTGGGCTGGGCCGAGCTCGCCGAGGCCGCGTACACGCTGGCCGACCCGGATGTGCTGTGGGTGGCGACCAACACCGACCGCACCATTCCGCAGGCCCGCGGCCTGGCGCCCGGCAACGGCACCCTCGTGGCCGCCGTGGCGGCCGCGACGGCGCGGCCGCCGGTCGTCGCCGGCAAGCCGGAGGCCCCGATCTTCCGCACCGCCGCCGAGCGGGCGGGCAGCACCCGTCCCGTGGTACTGGGGGACCGCCTGGACACCGATATCCGGGGCGGCAACGCCGCCGGCTTCGCCACGATCGCGGTCCTCACCGGGGTGGACACCGTGCACACGATCCTCGCCGCGTGCACCGCGGAGCGCCCGGACCACGTCGTCGGCACCCTGCACGCGCTCTTCGAGCCGTACCCCGACGTCGAGGTCTCGTCCTCGGCAGGGGGGCACATCGCGCGCTGCGGGGCGGCGGAGGCCGAGACCGACGGCACGCGGCTGCGGATCCGGGGCGCCCAGGACGACCTCGACGCCTGGCGGGCCGCGTGCGCGGCCTGGTGGGCGGCACACCCCCAAACCGACGTCCCCGTGGTCCCCGACCTCGAGTGGGAGGCGGGGAAGTGACCGCCGACGCCGGGCTGCCGCACGCGGCGGGGGACGGCGGGGCAGCCCTGCGTCCGACCGGTCACGCCGGGGTGGACGCGGTGCTCGACCGGGCCGGCGAGCTGGAGAGGCTGCCCGTCGCCGAGCACCCCGGTCGTTACGAGGAGCTGCACGCGGCCCTCGTCGCCGAGCTCGACGCCGAGCCCGGCACCGTCCCCGCCGGCCTCGTGCCGCGCCCCCGGACCGGACAGGAGGAGGCGGGGCCGCGGTGAGCGCCCGTCTCGACCAGGAGCTCACCGCGCGGGCGCTGGCCCGCTCCCGCACCGTCGCCGCCCGGTGGATCGGGGAGGGCCGGGTGCTCGTGAACGGCCGGCCCGCGACCAAGCCCTCCGTCCGGGTCGGCCCCGACGACCTGCTGGAGGTCCGGCCCGCCGACGCCCCGGACTATGTCAGCCGGGCCGGGCACAAACTGGCCGGGGCGCTCGCCGCCTTCCCGGACATCGAGGTGGCGGGCAAGCGGTGCCTCGACGCCGGCGCCTCGACCGGCGGGTTCACCGACGTGCTGCTGCGCCGGGGCGCCCGGGAGGTGGTCGCCGTGGACGTGGGCCACGACCAGCTCGACCCCTCGCTCCGGGGGGACCCGCGGGTCCGGGCGCTCGAGGGCATGAACGTGCGCTGGATGCGCCCCGAGGACATCGGCGGCCCGGCGGAGCTCACGGTCTGCGACCTGTCGTTCATCTCGCTGACCCTGGTCCTGGAACCGCTGGCGGAGGCCACGGTGCCGGGCGGGGACCTCGTGCTCATGGTCAAGCCGCAGTTCGAGGTCGGCGCCGACCGTCTGGCGCGCACGGGGGTGGTCACGAGCGAGCTGGAACGTGCCCGGGCCGTCGAGGCGGTGGCCGCCGCGGCCCGGAGCCATGGGCTGTCCGTCCGGGGCCGGGAGCGCAGCCCGCTGCCGGGCCAGGACGGCAACCACGAGTTCTTCCTGTGGTGCCGCCGGGATCCGCCGTCCTGACTGTCCCCGCCCTCGCGTAGGGTGGTGAGCGGTGCCCGGTCCGCGGGCACGGCGTGCGCCACGGGCCGTTCCCGGTCCTGACGACGCCCGCGCGCACCGAGCAGTCGAGAACGGGAGGACCCGGTGAGCCGAAAGATCCTGGTCATGGCGCACATGGGCCGTCAGGAGGCCAAGGACGCCGCCCGCGACTCCTGTCTCCAGCTGCACGAGGCCGGCCTGGTGCCGGTGATCTCGCGGGACGACCTCGAGGCGCTCCAGGAGGACGCGGTGCCCCTCGCGCCCGTGGAGGTCATCGAGGAGGACGTCTCCCTGCGGGAGATCGAGCTCGTGATGGTGCTCGGCGGGGACGGGTCGATCCTGCGCGCCGCCGAACTGGTGCGCAGCGTGGACACCCCGCTGCTGGGCGTGAACCTGGGCCACGTGGGCTTCCTCGCCGAGAGCGAGCGCTCCGACCTGCGCGAATCCGTGGAGGCCATCGTGGACGGGCGCTACACGGTGGAGCAGCGCATGACGATCGACGTCACCGTGTGGCAGGACGAGAAGAAGGTCCTGCACACCTGGGCGCTCAACGAGGCCTCGGTGGAGAAGGGCGACCGCGAGAAGATGGTCGAGGTGGTCATCGAGGTGGACCGCCGGCCGCTGAGCACCTTCGGGTGCGACGGCGTGGTCCTCGCCACCCCCACCGGCTCCACCGCCTACGCGTTCTCCGCGGGCGGGCCCGTGGTGTGGCCCGAGGTCGAGGCGCTGCTCATGGTGCCGCTCAGCGCCCACGCCCTCTTCGCCCGGCCCCTGGTCATCTCCCCGAACTCCATGATGGCCGTCGAGGTCCTCACCCGCACCGACGCCCGCGGCGTGCTCTGGTGCGACGGGCGCCGGACCACCGAGCTGCCGCCCGGCTCCCGGATCGAGGTGGTGCGCTCCCCGAAGGCGGTCAACCTGGCGCGGATGCACCGCACCCCCTTCTCGGAGCGGCTCGTGAAGAAGTTCGAGCTGCCCACGAGCGGCTGGCGCGGCCCGGTGCCGCCGCACGACGCGGCCGCGGCGCGGACCACGGCCCTGCCCACCGTCCGCGGCGACCAGACCACCGGCGGCTGGGCGCAGGAGCTGCAGAAGTCCACGGTGGGGCACGAGATGCCCCACGAGCCGGACGCCCCGTCCCGCCGTGCCCGGGACGAGACCGCGGAGGACGGCTGAATGATCGAGGAGATCCACATCCACGACCTCGGCGTCATCACCGACGCCGTGCTGCCCCTCGGCCCGGGGTTGAGCATCCTCTCCGGTGAGACCGGTGCGGGCAAGACCATGGTGGTCACCGCCCTCGGGATGCTGCTGGGCAACCGCTCCGACGCCGGAGCCGTGCGCTCCGGGGCGCCCAAGGCCGTCGCCGAGGCCGTCGTGCGGGTCCCGGCCGGCCATCCGGCCGCCGCCCTCGTCGAGGACGCCGGCGGGGCGGTCGACGTCGAGGCCGTCGGGGACGCCGAGGAGGCTCTCGTCACCGTCGCGCGGACCGTGACCGCGGAGGGGCGCAGCCGTGCCCATGTCGGCGGCCGCTCCGCTCCCGTGGGCACCCTCTCCGCGGTGGGCCAGACCCTGGTGGCGGTGCACGGCCAGTCCGACCAGCTGCGGCTGAAGTCCCCGGCCGCCCAGCGCCACGCCCTGGACCAGTACGCGGGGGAGGAGCTGGCCGCGGAGCTGCGCCGCTACCGGGAGCGGCTCGCCGAGTACCGCTCCGGGCAGCAGACCCTGCGCGAGGTCACCGAGCACGGCCGCGAACGCGCGCTCGAGGCGCAGAGCCTGCAGGGCGCCCTGGAGGAGATCGACGCCGTGGACCCCCAGCCCGGGGAGGACGAGCGCCTCGACCAGGAGAGCCAGAAGCTGACCAACCTCGAGCAGCTGCGGGCCGCCGCCCTCACGGCCCACGCCGCCCTGAGCGGCGGAGAGTTCGCCGACGCCGACACCCCGGACGCGACCGCCCTCGTGGCGGCGGCGCACCGGGCCCTGGAGCAGGAGGCCGACTCCGACCGGGATCTCGAGGAGCTGTCCGGGCGGGTCGCCGAGCTCGCCGTGCTCGTCAACGACATCGCGGCGGACCTCTCCGGCTACGCCTCGGGCCTCGACGACGAGGGCCCCGCCCGCCTGGCCGAGGTGGAGTCCCGGCGGGCCAGGCTCAAGACCCTGACCCGCAAGTACGGCGCCTCCGTGGACGAGGTCCTCGACTGGGCGGAGCGCTCGCGGGCGCGCCTCGACGAGCTCACCGACGACCCCGCGCGGGAGCAGGAGCTCCGGGCTCGCCTCGAGCAGCTGCACGCCGAGCTGAGCGAGCTGGCCGCGCGGATGACCGAACGGCGCCGGGACGCGGCGCACCGGCTCTCCGAGGCAGTCAGCTCCGAGCTCACGGCGCTGGCCATGCCCAACGCCTCCCTGGTCATCGAGGTCGAGCCGACGGAGGAGTTCTCCGGCCACGGGCGGGACGAGATCTCCTTCCTCCTCAAGCCGCACGCCGCCGCCGCGCCGCGGCCCCTCGGCAAGGGCGCGTCCGGCGGTGAGCTGTCCCGTCTCATGCTCGCCATCGAGGTGGTCCTCGCCGCCGTGGACCCCGTGCCGACCTTCGTCTTCGACGAGGTGGACTCGGGCGTGGGCGGCAAGGCCGCCGTGGAGATCGGCCGCCGGCTGAAGATGCTCGCCCAGCACGTCCAGGTCCTCGTGGTGACGCACCTGCCGCAGGTCGCGGCCTTCGCCGACCAGCACATCCTCGTCACCAAGAGCACGGACGCCACGGTCAGCGACGTGCGCGTGCTCGACGAGGAGGAGCGCGTGGTGGAGCTCGCCCGGATGCTCGCGGGTCACGAGGACTCCGCGGCGGCACGCGAGCACGCCCGGGAACTGGTCCGCGGGGCAGTGCTCTGAGGTGCCCCGCGCTCGGTGATCCCCCGCACGCAACCGACGTCCTGAGCGGACAAGAATGATAGGGTCGAATTCCGTGGTGAATGCAAACGAAGCCGCCCACGAGGCCGGCGCACAGCAGACCGAAAACCAGCGACCGGGCAAGGTGACCCGCCAGATCTTCGTGACGGGCGGCGTGGCCTCCTCCCTCGGCAAGGGCCTGACCGCCTCGTCCCTCGGGATGCTGCTGCGGGCACGCGGGCTCTCCGTGACGATGCAGAAGCTGGATCCGTACCTCAACGTCGATCCGGGCACCATGAACCCCTTCCAGCACGGCGAGGTCTTCGTGACCGACGACGGGGCGGAGACCGACCTCGACATCGGCCACTACGAGCGGTTCCTCGACGAGAACCTCGACGCCTCGGCGAACGTGACCACCGGCCAGGTGTACTCCACGGTCATCGCCAAGGAGCGGCGCGGCGAGTACCTCGGGGACACCGTCCAGGTCATTCCCCACATCACCGACGAGCTGAAGAACCGCATGCGCCGCCGCGCGCAGGGCGACGACCAGCCGGACATCATCATCACCGAGATCGGCGGCACGGTCGGCGACATCGAGTCCCAGCCGTTCCTCGAGGCCGCACGGCAGGTCCGCCAGGACGTCGGCCGCCGCAACGTGTTCTACCTGCACGTCTCCCTGATCCCGTACATCGGCCCCTCGGGGGAGCTGAAGACCAAGCCGACCCAGCACTCCGTGGCCGCGCTGCGCGGGCTCGGCATCCAGCCGGACGCGCTGGTGCTGCGCTCCGACCGGCAGGTCCCGGACACGATGCTGCGCAAGATCGGCAACGCCTGCGACGTCGACCACGACGCCGTGATCTCCTGCCCGGACGCCCCGAGCATCTATGACATCCCCCGCACCCTGCACTCGCAGGGGCTCGACACCTACATCCTCGACTACCTGGGGCTGGACTACCGGGACGCCGACCTGGCGCAGTGGGAGCGCCTGCTCAAGGCCGTGCACGAGCCCGCCCACTTCGTCACGGTGGCCATGGTCGGCAAGTACATCGACCTGCCGGACGCCTACCTGTCGGTCTCCGAGGCTCTGCGCGCCGGCGGCTTCGCCAACGACGCCCGCGTGAAGATCAAGTGGGTGGCCTCGGACCTGTGCGAGACGCCGGAGGGCGCCCAGCGGGAGCTCGGCGACGTCGACGCGATCTGCGTCCCGGGGGGCTTCGGCATCCGTGGCATCGAGGGCAAGCTCGGCACCCTGCGCTTCGCCCGGGAGCACCGGATCCCGACCCTCGGCCTGTGCCTGGGCCTGCAGTGCATGGTCATCGAGTTCGCCCGCTCGGAGCTCGGGCTGGCCGGCGCCTCCTCGACCGAGTTCGAGCCGGAGACCGCGTACCCGGTCGTGGCGACCATGGACGAGCAGAAGCAGTTCGTCGAGGGCGCCGGCGACCTCGGCGGCACCATGCGGCTCGGCCTCTACGACGCGCAGCTGCAGCCCGGGTCCGTGGTGGCCGGCGCCTACGGCTCCACCGAGGTCAAGGAGCGCCACCGCCACCGCTACGAGGTGAACAACGAGTACCGCGGGCGCCTCGAGGAGGCAGGACTGGTGATCTCCGGGACCTCCCCGGGCGGCACCCTCGTGGAGTTCGTGGAGCTGCCCGCCGACGTGCACCCGTACTACGTGGGCACCCAGGCGCACCCCGAGCTCATGTCCCGCCCGACCCGCCCGCACCCGCTGTTCGACGGGCTCGTGAAGGCGGCCCTCGAGCGCCGTGAGGCCGAGGGCCGCTGAGTCCCCGCCCGTGGCCGCACGGGCACCCCGGTGCAGGCGCCGGTCCTCG
>NZ_BAAGPL010000001.1:223569-255703 GCF_054784195.1 Kocuria himachalensis | reverse complement strand
CGCACCCCACCCGCACCCCGCTCGTCGCCGCGGCAGCCCGCGCCGGGCCGCCGATCCGAAAGGGACCCCCATGGACATCCGCCACCTCGCACCCGAGGAGCTCTCCGACCAGCTCAGCGACCGCCGCACGGTGGCCTCCGAGACGGTCTACGAGGGCTTCATCTGGGACGTCCGGCGCGACGAGTTCGAGCTCGCCCAGGGCGAGGACCCCCTCCGGCGCGACTACATCACCCACCCCGGCGCCGTGTCCGTGCTCGTGCTCAACGACCACGACGAGGTGTTCCTGATCAACCAGTACCGCCGGCCGGTCGGGATGACCATGTGGGAGATCCCCGCCGGTCTGCTGGACGTGGAGGGCGAGGCCCCCGCCTCGGCCGCCCAGCGGGAGCTCGCGGAGGAGGCGGACCTGCGCGCCGAGCGGTGGGACGTCCTCGTGGACTTCCACAACAGCCCGGGCTCCTCCTCCGAGGCCAACCGGGTCTTCCTGGCCCGAGGACTCAGCGACGTCCCCGACCACGAGCTCCACGAGCGCGACGGGGAGGAGGCGGAGATCCACGGGGCGTGGGTCCCGCTCGACGGCGCGGTGCGGGCGGTGCTGGAGGGCCGCCTGAACTCGCCCGCCGTGGTGATCGGGGTCCTCGCCGCCCACGCCGCCCGCTCGGAGGGCTACCGGTCGCTGCGCCCGGCGGACGCCCCGTGGCCCGGTCACCCCGACCTCCGGTGAGCGGCACCCCGGCCGGCGGGACGTCCGGAACGACGTCCGGCGCGCCGTCCGGCGACGCGCTCGAGCGGGCCCTGGATCGCTACCTGCAGCACCTGGCCGTCGAGCGGGGCCTGGCCGCCAACACGCTGGCGGCGTACCGGCGGGACCTGCGCCGCTACGCCGAGCACCTCCGGGAGCGCACGGACCCGCCCGTGACCACGCTGGAGGGCATCACCACGGGGCACGTGCGCGACTTCCTCCGGGACCTGTCCGCCGGGTCGGAGGACAGCGCTCCCCTGAGCACCCGCAGCGCCGCGCGCAGCCTCGTCGCGGTCCGGGGCGCCCACCGGTTCTGGGCTCTCGAGGGCCTCACGCGCACGGACCCCGCGGCCCCCGTCCAGCCGCCCACGCCCGGGATGCGCCTGCCCAAGGCCGTTCCGGTCGAGCAAGTCACCGCGCTGCTCGAGTCGACCGGCACCGAGACCCCTCAGCAGCTGCGCGACCGGGCGCTGCTGGAGCTCCTCTACTCGACGGGCGCCCGCATCTCGGAGGCGACCGGCCTCGACGTCGACGACCTCTCCCGGGCCGTGCGCCGGAGCGGGGAGCCGGAGGACACGGGGGCCGGGATGCCCTTCGTGCGGCTGTTCGGCAAGGGCGGGAAGGAACGGATGGTCCCGCTCGGCTCCTGGGCCGTGCGCGCCGTGGACGACTGGCTGGTGCGCGGCCGGCCCGCGCTCGCCGCCGAGGGACGAGGCACGCCCGCGCTGTTCCTCAACGCCCGGGGCGGGCGGATCAGCCGCCAGACGGCGTGGACCACGGTGAAGAGCGCGGCGGAGCGGGTGGGCCTGGGCGACCGGATCACCCCGCACACGCTGCGCCACTCCTTCGCGACCCACCTCCTCGAGGGCGGCGCCGACCTGCGCGTCGTCCAGGAGCTGCTCGGCCACGCGTCCGTCAGCACCACCCAGGTGTACACCCTGGTGACCGTCGACTCCCTGCGGGAGGTCTACGCCGCTGCCCACCCCCGCGCCCGGTAGCCGGGCCCGCTGTCCGGCGGCGCGTCCCGGAGAGGTCACACACGTGTCAGTGCTTTCGGGAACACCCGCCGGCGGCCTAGCCTGGACGCACGCCCGAGCGCTCCGCTCGGTGGACGGACGGGGACGTCATGCGGGAGACCACACGGCACAGCACGCAGCACAGCACGCAGCACAGCACGGGACGGACGGGACGGATGCTGCTCGTCCTGCTGTGCGCCCTCGGCCTGGTGCTCCCGGGCCTCGGCTCACCGGCGTTCGGGGCCACGGCGATCCAGGCCGAGCACCAGCGGCTCGGAGGCGCGGAAGGCCGGCTCGGCAGGGCCCTGGGCCCCGAGCGGTGCGGGCTCGTCCGGGAGGGCTGCTACCAGAATTTCGAGCGCGGGAGCATCCACTGGTCCCCGCGGACCGGGGCCCGGCCCACGTGGGGGGCGATCCGTGCGGCGTGGGCCGCGCAGGACCACGAGCGGGGGCGGCTGGGCTACCCCGTGGGGCGCGAGGTCTGCGGACTGCGCGACGCCGGCTGCTACCAGTCCTTCGAGGGCGGGGTCGTGCTGTGGTCGCGGCCGAGCGGGGCCCACCCCACCATCGGCGGCATCCGGGCGGCCTGGCTGCGCCACGGTGCGGAGCACGGTGCCCTGGGCTACCCGGTCTCGGTGGAGTCCTGCACGGGCGGCGGCTGCCGGCAGTCCTTCCAGCGCGGGTCCGTCACCTGGACGCGCGGCGCCGGGACCCGGGTGGCCCGGGAGATCGACCGCGCCGCGTCGGTGTACGTCGTCGTCAACAAGCGCCGCCCCCTCGACCCCGCCGACCACGTGCCGCGCCCCCTCGAGTCCGTGGGCGGGCAGCTCCTGCGGGCGGACGCCGCCGCGGCGTTCCGGCGGATGCAGCGGGCGGCCGCAGCGGACGGCGCGCCCCTGACGGCGGTCAGCGGATACCGCTCCTACGCCACGCAGGCGAGCCTCTACCGCCACTACGTGGCGCTCTACGGGCAGGCACAGGCGGACCTGATCTCCGCCCGGCCTGGCCACAGCGAGCACCAGACCGGGCTGGTCATGGACATCGGCGACCCGAGCGGGGAGTGCGGTCTGCAGAGCTGCTTCGAGGGGACCCCGGCCGGGGCCTGGGCGCGCGAGCACGCCCACGAGCACGGCTTCATCGTGCGGTATCCCCGCGGCCGGACGGCGACCACCGGCTACGCCTACGAGCCGTGGCACCTGCGCTACGTCGGCGTGCACGTGGCCGGCGGCATGGCCGACCAGGACATCCCCACGCTCGAGCACTACATGGGGCTGCCCGCGGCGCCCACCTACTGAGCGTCCGGAACGGGGGCGGGACCCGCGGACCGGCCGACCGGTCCGCGGGCCCCCGCGGCCGCCCCGCTACAGGTGCCGCTCGTCCGGGCCGTTGTACTCGGAGAGCGGGCGGATCAGGGAGTTGGCGGCCACCTGCTCCATGACGTGGGCGGTCCAGCCCGTGATCCGGGCGGCCACGAACAGCGGGGTGAACGTGGGGATGTCGAAGCCCATGAGCCAGTAGGTCGGACCGGCCGGGTAGTCGAGGTTGGGCTTGATGCCCTTGGCCTGGTCCATGGACCGCTCGAGCCCGTTGTACAGGCCCAGCAACTCGTCCCGGCCGTAGTGGGCGATCATCGTGTCCAGGGCCGCCTTCATGGTGGGCACCCGGGAGTCCCCGTGCTTGTACACGCGGTGGCCGAAGCCCATGACCTTCTTCTTCGCCGCCAGGGCCTCGTCCATCCAGGCCTTGGCGCGGGCCTCGGCGTCGGCCTCGGACTCCTCCTTGCGGATGCCCAGCTCCACGAACGTCTCCATGACGGCCTCGTTGGCCCCGCCGTGCAGCGGGCCCTTGAGCGCGCCGATGGCGGCCGTGACCGCCGAGTGCAGGTCCGACAGGGTGGAGGTCACCACCCGGGCCGTGAACGTCGACGCGTTGAAGGAGTGCTCGGCGTAGAGGATCATCGACACGTTGAACGCCTCCACGACCTGCGGGTCGGCCTCCTCGCCGAAGGCCATCCACAGGAAGTTCGCGGAGTAGTCCAGGTCCGCCCGCGGTGCCACCACGTCCTGGCCGCGGCGGCGGCGCTGGTCGTAGCAGACGACGGCGGGCATGGCCGCGAACAGCTTCTGCGCCTTGGCCAGGTTCGCCGCGGGGGAGGAGTCCTCGGCCTGCGGGTCCTGGGCGCCCAGGACGGACGCCGCGGTGCGGCAGACGTCCATGGGGTGGCAGGTGGTCGGCAGGGCGTCGATGATCGCCTTCAGCTCGGGCGTCAGCGCCCGGTGCTCCCGCTCCCGGGCCCGGAACTCCGCCAGCTCGTCGTCGGTGGGCAGCTCGCCGTTCCACAGCAGCAGGGCGACCTGCTCGAAGGAGCAGGACGCGGCCAGCTCCTGCACGGGATAGCCGCGGTAGAGCAGGGAGTTGGTGTCCGGGTTGACCTTGGAGATGGCCGTGTAGTCGGCGACGACGCCGGCCAGCCCCTTGTGGACCTCGCTCTGGGTCTCGGTCATGGTGGTCTCCTTCACGTGGTCGGTGCGGTGGGTGCGGTCAGTGGTGCAGTCCGGGGACCTCGAAGTCGAAGACCCCGGAGTCGAACTGGTTGTACCCGTTGTAGTCCACCAGCTCGTAGAGCCGGGCGCGAGTGAGCATGTCCGGCACGGCCGCCTCCTGGGTGCCGTCGGTGCGGATGCTGTCCAGCACGCGCTCCATGGCGCCCAGGGCGGCGCGCATCAGGGTCACCGGGTAGATGATCATGTTCACGCCGGCCTCCTGGAGCTGATCGGCGGTGAACAGCTGCGACTTCCCGAACTCGGTCATGTTCGCCAGGATCGGCACGTCCACCGCCGCCCGCATCGCCTCGAACTCCGTGAGGTCGGCCATCGCCTCGGGGAAGATCGCGTCCGCCCCGGCGTCCACCAGGGCCCTGGCCCGGTCGGTGGCCGCGGCCAGGCCCTCGACGCCGCGGATGTCGGTGCGGGCCATGATCAGGAAGTTCGGGTCCCGGCGGGCCTCGGCGGCGGCACGGATCCGCTTGACGGCCGTGTCGAGGTCCACGACGTTCTTGCCGTCCAGGTGGCCGCAGCGCTTGGGGTTGAACTGGTCCTCGATGTGGCACCCGGCCAGGCCCGCGTTCTCGAGCTCCTGCACGGTGCGGGCCACGTTCATGGGCTCCCCGAAGCCGGTGTCGGCGTCGACGAGGCACGGCAGGTCCGTCACCCGGGCGATCTGCCCGGCCCGGGCAGCCACCTCGGGCAGGGCGGTGAGCCCGATGTCGGGGAAGCCGAGCTCGTTGGCGAGCACGGCCCCGGAGATGTAGACGCCGTCGAAGCCCTGCTCCTGGATCAGTTTCGTGGACAGCGGGGTGTAGGCGCCGGGGAAGCGGACGGTGGCCGGACCGGCCAGCATCTCGCGCAGGGCGATCCGCTTGGCCTCGGGGGTGGTGGTGGAGAACAGCATGGCTCTAGAAGATTCCCTTCGTGCCGGTGCGCAGGTCGACGGAGGCGGTGACGTTGAGGGCGTCCAGCTCGCCGGCGCCCAGGGCCGGGAGGTTCTCGGCGGCGGCGATGAAGCGCTCCAGCTCGTCGTCGGCGACGATCCCGGCGGCGAGGGTGCGCAGCTTGGTGACGTACTGGTCGCGGGCGAACGGGCGGGCGCCGAGCGGGTGGGCGTCGGCCACGGCGATCTCCTCGACCACGGTGGAGCCGTCGGTCAGGGTGATCTCGGCCCGTCCGCCGAAGGCCTTCTCGGCCGGGTCGAGGGAGTGGTAGCGGCGGGTCCACTCCGCGTCCTCGGCCGTGGTGACCTTGTTCCACAGGGCCACCGTGTCGGGGCGGCCGGCGCGCTCGGGGGCGTAGGAGCCCACGTGGTCCCACTGTCCGTCCTGCAGGGCCACGGTGAAGATGTAGGGGATCGAGTGGTCGAGGGTCTCCCGGGTGGCGGTCGGGTCGTACTTCTGCGGGTCGTTGGCCCCGGAGCCGATCACGTAGTGGGTGTGGTGGGAGGTGTGCAGCACGACGGAGGCGATCCGGGCCGGGTCGGCCAGCTCGGGCCGCTCGCGGTGCAGCTTGCGGGCCAGGTCGATCCAGGCCTGCGCCTGGTACTCGGCCGAGTGCTCCTTGGTGTAGGTGTCCAGGATCGCGGCCTTGGTCTCGCCCGGGGCGGGCAGCGGCACTTCGTAGGCGGCGCCGGGGCCGTCCAGCAGCCAGGCGATGACCCCGTCCTCGCCCTCGTAGATCGGGGTGGGGGAGGTCTGCCCGCGCATGGCGCGGTCCACGGCCTCCACGGCCATCTTCCCGGCGAAGGCGGGGGCGTGGGCCTTCCAGGTGGAGATCTCGCCCTTGCGGGACTGGCGGGTCGCGGTGGTGGTGTGCAGCCCCTGACCGATCGCGTGGAAGATCGTCGGCACGTCCAGGCCCAGCAGGGTGCCGATCCCGGCGGCCGCGGACGGGCCGAGGTGGGCGACGTGGTCGATCTTGTGGGCGTGCAGGCAGATGGCCTTCACGAGGTCCACCTGCAGCTCGTAGCCGGTGGCGATGCCGCGCACGAGGTCGTGGCCGTTCGCGCCCACGTGCTGGGCCACGGCCAGGATCGGCGGGATGTTGTCGCCGGGGTGGGAGTACTCGGCGGCCAGGAACGTGTCGTGGTAGTCGAGCTCGCGCACGGCCACGCCGTTGGCCCAGGCGGCCCACTCCGGGGAGACCTTGTGCCGGTCCGCGGCGACCCCGTAGAGGGCGGACCCGGTCCCGTGCGGCCCCGGCGCGTGGGACAGCGCCTGGTCCCGGGCCGAGACGATCGGGTCCCGGTTGAGCGAGGCGATCGCCACCGAGGCGTTGTCCAGGACCCGGTTGATCACCATCTCGGTCACCTCGGGGGTGACCTCGACCGGGTCCGCGGCGACCTCGGCCATCTTCCAGGCCAGCTGTTCCTCGCGGGGCAGGTTGTCCTTGGACGGGTGGACGCGAACGGAGTGGAGAACGGTCATGGGATTTCCTCTCGTGGGGACGGACGACCGCCGGCGGCGGTCGGGGTGGGTCCTCGCTCAGCCGGCGGCCTCGAGCGGGGGAGCGGGCTGGACCCACTCGCGGACGGGGGTGTTCAGGACGGCCTGGAGCGAGTTGGCCAGGTGCACGCGCGTCGCGGCCTCGGCGAGCTCCTCGCAGCCGTCCGCGACGGCGCGGGCGATCTGGGCGTGCTCGGCGGCGGCGCGGGCGAGGCGGTCGGGGTTGGTGCGGGAGAGCCTGCGCACCCGGGCCAGGTGCAGGCGCAGGGAGCGCTGGGCCGCGGTGAGGTACGGATTGGCCGTGGCCTCGTCGATGGAACGGTCCATGCGCTCCACGAGGTCGTAGTACTCGGCCCGGTCCGTGCCCGGCCCGTGCAGCTGGGCCACGACCGCCTCGAGCTCGGCGGCCAGTTCCTGGAACACCACGGGGTCGCGGCGCCGGGCGGCGAGCCGGGCCGCCCGGCAGTCGAGGGCCTCCCGCAGCTCGAACAGGGCGCGGACGTCCTCGAGGGAGACCTGGGAGACCACGACGCCGCGGCCCCGGTGCGCCTCCGCGAGACCGTCGGCGGTGAGCCGGCTGAGGGCCTCGCGGATCGGCGTGCGGGAGATGCCGAAGCGCTCCGACTGCTCGACCTCCCCGAGCACCTGGCCCGGTAGCAGCCGCCACTCGACGATGTCCTCCCGCAGGGCCTCGTAGGCGCGGTCGCTGGCTCGCACGGCTCCCTCCTCGCTCTGGCGGACCGTGTCGGGGAGTGCGACGCGGACCCTCGGTGACAGGCATCACAATGCACGAGCATTGTATACACAATTCCGGACGGAAGACGAGAGATTTGGTCCTTCTCGGCTCCTTTGCGCATCAGTGTATACAGAGGCCTTGTCGTGTGTGACCTGCACCACTAGGGTGTCCGGCAGGACCGCAACCCCGGGAGGGACCCATGAGCACCGACCACCGAACACCGCCGCAGGCCGAGGGCTACGCGGAGGCCTACCGTCGCAGCGTGCAGGACCCGGAGGGGTTCTGGCTCGACGCCGCCCGTGCCGTGGACTGGGTGCGCGAGCCCACCACCGCCCTCCACGACGCCGCCGCCCCGCTCTACCGCTGGTTCCCGGACGGCGAGCTCAACACCTCCTACAACGCCCTCGACCGGCACGTGGAGGCCGGCCACGGCGAGCGCACCGCGCTGGTCTACGACTCCGCGGTGCTGGGGATCCAGGAGCGCTTCAGCTACGCGCGCCTGCGGGACGACGTCGCCCTGTTCGCCGGGGCGCTCGCGGAGCGGGGGGTGGGCAAGGGCGACCGGGTGCTCGTCTACCTCCCGATGATCCCGCAGGCCGTCGTGGCGATGCTCGCCTGCGCCCGGCTGGGCGCCGTGCACTCGGTGGTCTTCGGCGGGTTCGCCCCGAAGGAGCTCGCCTCCCGCATCGACGACTCCCGGCCGGTCGTGGTGGTGACCACCACCGGCGGGGTCGAGCCGAAGCGGCGGATCGAGTACATCCCGGCGATCGAGGAGGCCCTGCGGATGGCCGAGCACGCCCCCGGGACGGTGCTGGTGCACGAGCGCCCGGGGTTCGAGACCACGGTCGAGGACGCCCGGGGCCGGGCCGGGGCCGACGGGCGGCCCGCGGTCGAGTGGCTCGACTGGGCGGCCGCCGTCGAGGGCGCCGAGCCCGCGGCGCCCGTGCCGGTCGCGGCCACCGACCCGCTCTACGTCCTGTACACGTCCGGGACCACCGGGGCCCCCAAGGGCGTGGTCCGCGACAACGGCGGGCACGCCGTGGCCCTGACGTGGTCCATGCGCAACATCTACGACGTCGGCCCCGGCGAGGTGATGTGGACCGCGTCCGACGTCGGCTGGGTCGTGGGCCACTCCTACATCGTCTACGGCCCGCTGCTGGCCGGCGCCACGACCGTGCTCTACGAGGGCAAGCCCGTGGGCACCCCGGACGCCGGGGCGTTCTGGCAACGCGTCGAGGACCACGGCGTCAAGGTGCTGTTCACCGCGCCCACGGCCCTCCGGGCCATCCGCCGGGCGGACCCCGAGGGCGAGCTGGTGCGCCGGCACGACATCGGCTCCCTGCAGACCCTCTTCGTGGCGGGCGAGCGTCTCGACCCCGAGACGTACCACTGGGCCTCCCGGGTGCTCGGCGTCCCGGTCGTCGACCACTGGTGGCAGACGGAGACGGGGTGGGCCATCTGCGCGAACCCCTTCGGGATCGAGCGGCTGCCCCTCAAGGCCGGCTCGCCGTCCGTGCCGGTGCCGGGCTACCGGGTGGAGATCCTGGACCCGCTGGGCCGGCCGGTCGCGACCGGCGAGGAGGGCAACATCGCCCTGCGCCTCCCGCTGCCGCCGGGCACGCTGGCCACGCTGTGGGGCGACGACCAGCGGTTCGTGGACTCCTACCTCAGCGCCTTCCCCGGCTACTACGCCACGGGCGACTCCGGTCACGTGGACGAGGACGGCTACGTTTACGTCATGGGGCGCACCGACGACGTCATCAACGTCTCCGGGCACCGCCTGTCCACCGGGGCGATGGAGCAGGTCCTGGCCTCCCACCCGGCGGTCGCCGAGTGCGCCGTGATCGGGGTGGGGGACCCGCTGAAGGGCCAGCGGCCGTCCGGGTACGTGGTGCTCAAGACCGGCGCCGACGTGGCGCCGGACCGGCTCCAGGAGGAGCTCGTGGCGCTGGTGCGCCGGCAGATCGGGGCGGTGGCGGACTTCAAGGACGTGGCCGTGGTGGAGGGGCTCCCCAAGACCCGCTCCGGGAAGATCCTGCGCAAGACCATGCGGCAGATCGCCGACGGCGAGGACTACGCCGTGCCCTCGACGATCGAGGACGCCACCGTGCTGGAGGCCCTCGAGGAGGTGCTGCGCCCGCCGAGCGGACGGTGACGCTCCGGCGCACGACAACGAACCCGTCTCGTTCCCCCGGGGCGGCCGCCACCGCCCCGCACCCCCTCCCGGCCGGGAGCAGCGTGGAGCACGCCGGGCCAAGTCGCGCAGCAGTGGGCCGTGCCCTCGGGGGAGGAGCGGAAATGGGTGTCGACCAGTACCACGAGCCGCCGGGCGAGTTCGAGGCCGCGAGCGGGCTGGCCTCCGCGGAACGGGCGACGGCGGAGAAGGCGACCCCGGAGCGGACGACCGCGGAGCGGACCTCGGCGGAGACGACCGGCGCCGAGCGCGCCGCCTGACGACCGTGCCGTCCGGCCGGGTCGCGGGCTGCCGCGACCGGGCCCCGGGTCAGCGGCCGGGGGAGACGTCCTGCCCGGCCCACCCGTACTCGAGCTCGGGCCGTCCGGGCGTGCCGTGGCGCGGGCGTCGCTGCACGAGGCCGCGTGCCGCCAGGTGCTCGAGGTAGCGCCGTGCCGTGACCCGGGACAGCGTGCTGCGCTCGGCGACCTCACCGGCCGAGAGCCACTCCCCGCCCCGCATCAGCGCGGTGACGGACTCCAGGGTCTGCGGGGACAGGCCCTTGGGCGCGTCCGGGCGGGTGGGCGCACCGAGGGCCGCGAAGGCGCGGTCCACCTCGGCCTGTCCCATCGTTCCCGCAGCCCCCAGGGCGGAGCGGTAGCGCCGGTAGGCGTGGAGCTTCTCCTCGAACACGGCGTAGGTGAAGGGCTTGATGAGATAGCCGACCACGCCGAGGGTGCTCGCCGCCCGGACGGTCGCCACGTCCCGGTGCGCGGTGATCACCAGCAGGTCCACCGTCTCGCCGCGGGCGCGGAGGGTCCGGGCCACGTCGAGACCGGACATGTCCGGCAGGTTCACGTCCAGCAGCACGAGGTCCACGGGGCGACCCGCCCGCCGTGCGGCCTGCACGGCCTGCACGGCCGTCCGCCCGGACACGGCGGTGGCGGCCGCCTCGAAGCCCGGCGAGCGATCGACGTACTGGGCGTGGGCGGCGGCGGTGAGCGGCTCGTCGTCGACGACCAGGACACGGACCGGCGCGCTCACGGGGTCCGCCCCGCCACGGCGTCGCGGGCTACCGGGACGGTCACGGTGAACACGGCCCCGCCGTCGTTGCGGTGCTCGATCCGCGCGCCCCACCGGTCGACGACCTCACGCACCAGGTGCAGGCCCACGCCGCGTCCCTCCGGGCCGGCCGGCTTCGTGGTGACGCCGAGCCCGAACACGTCCTTGGCGAGGTGCTCGGGGACCCCCATCCCGGTGTCCGCGACGGTGATCACCACCGTGTCCCGGTCAGGGTCGGCGTCGTCGGGTGCCCCGGCGATCTCGACCTCGACGACCGGGCGCACCCGGGCGGCGTTGGCCGCCGCGGCCTCGACGGCGTTGTCGACGAGGTTGCCGACGAGGGTCACGAGGTCGGCGGGGGAGACGGGGATGCGGGGCACGTCCGGGTCCACGACGACCTCCAGCTCCACGCCGCGCTCGTGGGCCGCGGCGGTCTTGCCGACCAGCAGGGCTGCGAGGAACGGGTCGGCGAGGTGGGCGAGGAGGTCCTCGGACAGGACCCGGGTGCGCACCATGTCGGCCGAGGCGAAGTCGAGGGCCTCCTCGTCGCGGCCGAGCTCCAGCAGGGAGACGACCGTGTGCATCCGATTGGCGTGCTCGTGGGTCTGGGCCCGCAACGCCCCGGCCAGGGCTGCGGTGGCGCGCAGCTGCCCCGACAGCCGGGAGATCTCCGTGTGGTCCCGCAGGATCACGATCGTGCCGCGCCCGGCGAGCGCCCCGCGGGCCGGGAGGGCCGAGACGATGAGCGTGCGCTCCCCGACCACGAACCACTGCTCCTGCACGGGCGCCCCCGAGCCCAGGACGGCGGCCAGCGCGCCGGGCAGGGCCAGGTCCGCGACCGGGAGGCGCTCGTGCCGGGCCGGTCCGGGGACCCCCGGCGCCCGGACACCGAGCAGCTCCCGGGCCCGGGCGTTGAGCACCTGCACCGCGCCGGCCGTGTCCACGAGCAGGAGGCCCTCGGTGGCCTCGTTGAGCACGGCGTCGTGCAGGGAGTGCACCTGGGCGAGCTCCTCCGGTCCCCAGCCGTGGGTGACCCGGCCCAGGTACCGGGCCCCGAGCGCCGCGACCGTGGCCGACGCGGCGAGCAGCAGCAGCCCGACGAGGAGCACGGCGGGGAGCTGGGCGAGCGCCTGCTGCGAGACGGCCTCGAGGAGGACCCCGGTGGCCACGAGCGCCACGACCGTGCCGTCCTCGTCGCGGACCGGGGCGATGGTGCGCACGGAGGGGCCGAGGTTGCCGCGCTCGGTGCTGGTCCAGGTCTCCCCGGCGAGCGCGTGCGAGCGGTCCCCGCGGTAGGCCTCGCCGACGGAGGAGGGCAGGGGGTGCGTCCAGCGCGTGCCGTCCGGGGCCATGATCGTGACGAAGTCGAGCTCCGTGTCCGCGAGCAGCCGGTCCGTGAGCGGCTGCAGGACGGCGTGCGGGTCCGGGCCGCCCACCGCCTCGAGCACGTACGGGTCGTCCGCGAGGGCCGTGGCGAGGACCCGGGTCACCGCCTCGGCGCGGTCCACGACCGCTCCGCGCTCGTGGGCGAACAGGACCAGGGAGACGGCGAGGGTCACCAGCGCGACCACGGCGAGCTGCATCAGGAGGAAGCGCCGGGCCAGGGACATGTCCGCTCCTCACCCTCCTGGTCGCCCCTCCCGCGGTTGTGGTGGGCGTCACGACCATTATGACCACAACACGACAGGTGACCGGGCGGCGGTGAGACTCGTCACATCGGCCCGGTCCCGGGCCCCGCGCACCACGCACCCGCGCCACCCATCCGCGCCACCCATCCGAACCGGAGGACAAGCATGGCCACCGTCGCCACGGACCCCGTCGACCCGCAACCGCCCGCCCAGAAGCCGAAGAAGGACAGGACGCACTACCTGTACGTCTTTGTGATCGTCGCCGTCGTCGCCGGCGCCGTCCTGGGCCTCGTGGCCCCCGAGTTCGCCCAGACTCTCAAGCCCGTCGGCACCGCGTTCATCGCCCTGATCAAGATGATGATCGCCCCCATCATCTTCTGCACGATCGTCCTGGGCGTCGGCTCCATCGCCAAGGCGGCGACCGTCGGCAAGGTCGGCGGCCTGGCCCTGGCCTACTTCATGGCGATGTCCACCATGGCGTTGGGCATCGGTCTGCTGGTCGGCAACCTGATCCACCCGGGCGAGGGCCTGAACATCCAGGGCTCGGAGTACGAAATCACGGACGCGGGCCACGGTGACGGCGAGGGCGGGACCATCGGCTTCCTGCTCGGCATCATCCCCACCACGCTGCTGTCCTCCCTGACCGAGGGCAACATCCTGCAGACCCTGTTCGTGGCGCTCATCGTGGGCTTCGCCCTGCAGCAGATGGGCCCGGCCGGCAAGCCCGTGCTCAAAGCCGTCGGCTACGTCCAGGCCCTGGTCTTCCGGATCCTGATCATGGTCATGTGGGTCGCCCCGATCGGCGCGTTCGGCGCGATCGCCGGCGTGGTCGGCGAGACCGGTGTGCAGGCCATCGTCTCGATGGCCACCCTGATGATCGCCTTCTACCTCACCTGTGTCCTGTTCATCGTGGTGGTCCTGGGCGGGCTGCTGAAGGCGGTCACCGGCATCAACATCTTCCGGCTCATGAAGTACCTGGGCCGCGAGTACCTGCTGATCTTCTCGACCTCATCCTCCGAGGCGGCCCTGCCGCGGCTCATCGCCAAGATGGAGCACGTGGGCGTGTCCAAGCCCGTGGTCGGCGTCACGGTCCCGACCGGATACTCCTTCAACCTGGACGGCACCGCCATCTACCTGACCATGGCCGCCCTGTTCGTCGCCTCCGCCATGGGCAACCCCCTGGCCCTGGGCGAGCAGGTCTCCCTGCTGGTGTTCATGATCATCGCTTCGAAGGGCGCCGCCGGGGTCACCGGCGCCGGGCTGGCCACCCTCGCCGGCGGGCTGCAGTCCCACCGCCCCGACCTGGTCGACGGGGTCGGCATCATCGTCGGCATCGACCGCTTCATGTCCGAGGCCCGGGCCCTGACCAACTTCACCGGCAACGCCGTGGCCACCCTGCTGATCGGCAAGTGGACGCGCGAGATCGACCTCGTCCAGGTCGAGCGCGTGCTCTCCGGCCAGGACCGGTTCGACGAGTCCACGATGGCCGCGCACTCGCACGGCGCCGCCGAGGACCGGCCCGCCGCCGAGGACCGGCCCGCCGCCGAGGACCGGCCCGCCGCCGAGGGCGACACCCAGCCCGGCTCCGGTGCCCGCGTGGAGGAGTCCGTCGCGGAGAAGGTCGAGGCCGCGGCCGGCCGGCGCTGACCCGCTCCCGCGCCGGAACGCGCGTCCGGCCCGCGCCCGCCGTGCCCCCAGGGGCGCGGCGGGCGCGGGCCGTCGCCGTCCTCCGGCTCCACCGCGGCCCGGGAATTCGGGGCGGCACGGCGGCGGCGGTACCCTGGTAGCTGATCGAGTCCAGGAAAACCCCAGGTCGGCCCGTCCGGCCCGGGCCGCCCCGTGCCCGGGGCCGGTCCGCCCGAGCGCGACCACGAACGAAAGAGCGGTGCCACGAGTGAGCCAGCAGAGCGACGAGAGGAACCCCGGCACGGGCGAGGCCGGGACGGGGACCGTCGGCCTGACCGGCCGTCCCGCCCGCGACTTCCCCGAGCCGCCCGAGCTCTCCACCCACGGGCCCGCCCGGATCATCGCGATGGTCAACCAGAAGGGCGGGGTCGGCAAGACCACCTCGACCATCAACCTGGGCGCGGCGCTCGCCGAGCTGGGCCGCAAGGTCCTGCTGGTCGACTTCGACCCGCAGGGCGCCCTCTCCGCCGGCCTCGGCGCGAACCCCCACGAGCTGGAGCTGACGGTCTACAACGTCATGATGGACCGCTCCGTGGACGTGTGGGACGTGGTCCAGGAGACCGACGTGGAGGGCGTCGACCTGCTCCCCGCCAACATCGACCTCTCCGCGGCCGAGGTGCAGCTGGTCACCGAGGTGGCCCGCGAGCAGGTGCTGGCCAGTGCGCTGCGCAAGCTCGAGGAGCACTACGACGTCATCATCATCGACTGCCAGCCCTCGCTGGGGCTGCTGACGGTCAACGCGCTGACCGCCGCGCACGGGGTGGTCATCCCGCTCATCGCCGAGTTCTTCGCCCTGCGCGCCGTGGCGCTGCTCGTGGACTCCATCGAGAAGGTCCAGGACCGGCTCAACCCCCGTCTGCAGATCGACGGCGTGCTCGCCACGATGTTCGACTCCCGGACCCTGCACTCCCGCGAGGTCATGGCCCGGATCGTGGACGCGTTCGGCGACAAGGTCTTCGACACCGTCATCAAGCGCACCGTGAAGTTCCCGGACGCCACCGTGGCCGCCGAGCCCATCCTCTCGTTCGCCACGGCCCACCCGGGCGCCGAGTCCTACCGCCAGCTGGCGCGGGAGCTCATCTCGCGCGGCGGCGCGCCCTGATGCACCCCGAGGAGCCGCCGGTCCCCGAGGGGCCCGGCGGCTTCGCGGTGCGGCTGGAGGACTTCGCGGGGCCTTTCGAGGTCCTGCTCTCCCTGATCGCCAAGCACGAGCTGGACATCACCCGGATCGCGCTGGCCACGGTCACGGACGAGTTCCTCCAGTACGTGCGCGCCCTGCACGAGATCGGCTCGACCCGGGCGCTCGACGAGGCCAGCGAGTTCCTCGTGGTCGCCGCGACCCTCCTGGACCTCAAGGCCGCCCGGCTGCTGCCGCGCGGGGAGGTCGAGGACGAGGAGGACGTGGCCCTGCTCGAGGCGCGGGACCTGCTCTTCGCGCGGCTGCTGCAGTACAGGGCGTTCAAGGAGGTGGCCGTCCTGCTCGACGAGCGGATGCGGGCCGAGTCCACCCGGCTGCCCCGGTCGGTGCCGCTGGACCCGGAGGTGGCCGCCGTGCTGCCCGAGCTCGACTGGCGGACCACCCCCGAGCAGTTCGCCGAGATCGCCCGCTCCGTCTTCGCGCCCCGGCCCGAGGCGCCCGCGGAGGTCGGGGTGGACCACCTGCACGGGGGCTCCGTGACGGTCCGGGACGAGGCCGAGGTCCTCGCCGGGCTGCTCGAGGACGGCGCCCCGCGCTCCTTCCGGGTGCTCGTCGCGGACGCCGGGTCCACGCTCGCGGTGGTCGTGCGGTTCCTGGCGCTGCTCGAGATGTACCGTGACGCGGTGCTCGAGCTCTCCCAGGAGCAGCCGCTGGGGGAGCTGACGGTCCGCTGGACCGGGGCGGGCACCGGGTGGACCGCCGACCGGCTGTCCGAGGACGCCGCCGGCCCCGAGGACGGGAGCCCGGTCCCGCACGGGGCCACGGTCCCGGTCGAGGTCCCGGCCGCCGCGGGAGCGTCCGCGTGAGCCCCGCGGCGGAGGGCGGACCGGACCTCGAGGCGCTGCCCGGCGGCGTGCGGGCCGCCGTCGAGGCGATCCTGATGGTCGCCGACGAGCCCGTCAGCGAGTACGAGATCGCCGCCGTCCTGGTGGTCCCGGTCGCCTCCGTGCAACGGGTCCTCGACCGGCTCCGCGCCGAGTACGACGGCGTCGCCGCGGATCCGGGGTATGATGGGACGTTGGCGCCGCGCGGGTTCGAGCTGCGCAGCACCGGTGCCGGCTGGCGGATCCACTCGCGCAGCGAGTTCGCCCCTGTGGTCTCCGCGTTCGTCGCGGAGGGACAGACCGCCCGGTTGTCGCAGGCGGCCCTGGAGACCCTGGCCGTCGTGGCCTACCGCCAGCCCGTGAGCCGGGGACGCGTCTCCGCGATCCGCGGGGTCAACGTCGACGGAGTCGTCCGCACGCTCGTGCAGCGAGGCCTGATCCGCGAGCTCGAGCGGGACGGCGAGTCCGGCGCCGTGCTCTACGGCACCACCACGTTCTTCCTGGAGAAGATGGGCATCGGCTCGCTCGACGAGCTCCCCGACATCGCCCCTCATCTGCCGGGCATCGACCAGATCGACCACTACGAGGACTGAGACACCACCATGGCCACTTCACGTTCATCATCCGGCCGCCCCGGGCCCGGCGGCCGCCGCACTCCCGGTTCCCAGGGCGGCCAGAAGCCCCGCACCGGCCAGGGCGGCACGTCGTTCCAGGGCGGGAAGGGCGCCCCCGGCCGCGGCCCCGCCAAGGGTGGTGCCGTCAAGGGCGGACCCGCCAAGGGGGGGACCGCGAAGGGCGGCGCCAAGGGCGGGTCCTCGACGGGCACCGGCCAGGACCGCGGACCCCGCCCGTTCGCGTCCTCCGAGAAGAGCGCCCGGCGGATGCCCGCCACCCCGTACCGCGCCCCGCACCGGAAGCGGCGGCCCACGAACCCGCCCGTGGACCGGCTCGACCAGCACGACCCGGACGGGGTGCGGCTGCAGAAGCTCATGGCCCAGGCCGGCGTGGCCTCGCGGCGCGTGTGCGAGGAGATGATCGAGGCCGGCCGCGTGCAGGTCAACGGGGAGACGATCACGGAGCTCGGCATCCGGGTGGACCCGGACACCGTCGAGATCCACGTCGACGGCGTCCGCGTGCAGCTCGACGAGAACCTCGTCTACTACGCCTTCAACAAGCCCGAAGGGGTGCTCTCCACCATGGAGGACCCCGAGGGCCGGCCGTGCGTGGCCGACTACCTGAACCAGCAGAAGAACGAGCGCGTCTTCCACGTGGGCCGCCTCGACGTCGAGACCGAGGGCCTGCTGCTGCTGACCAACGACGGCGAGCTGACCAACCGGCTCACCCACCCCTCCTACGAGGTGCCCAAGACCTACCTCGTGCAGGTCCGCGGCCCCATGGAGAAGGGCATCGGCACGGCCATGAAGGCCGGCATCGAGCTCGAGGACGGCATCGCCTCCGTCGACTCCTTCCGGCTCGTGGACTCGACCCCCGGCCACCTGCTCGTGGAGGTCGTCCTGCACTCCGGGCGCAACCGCATCGTGCGCCGGCTCTTCGACGCCGTCGGCCACCCCGTCGAGAAGCTCGTGCGCACCGAGGTCGGTCCCATCCGGATCGGGGACCAGCGCCAGGGCACCATCCGCCGGCTCTCCAGGACCGAGGTCGGGCACCTCCTCGCCTCGGTGGGCATGTAGGGAGCACCCGTGACGCAGACCCCCTCCGCGCCGCCGGCCCCCGCGGCGACCTCCGGGCCCGTGCTCGTGGTCGGCGCCGGCCTGCTCGGCGCCAGCATCGGGCTGGGCCTGCGCCACCTCGGCGTGGACGTCTGGCTGCAGGACTCCTCGCCCACCGCCGAGGCCGTGGCCCAGGACATCGGCGCCGGCCGCTCCTGCCGCGCGGCGGGGGAGGACCGGGTCCCGGAGCCGGCCCTCGTCGTCGTCGCCACCCCGCCCGACGTCACCGCGCAGACCGTGGTCGACGCGCTCGGACGCCACCCGGAGGCGGTCGTCCTCGACATCGCCTCCGTCAAGGAGGCGGTGCTGGAGGACGTGCGCGCCCTGGGCGGCGACCTCACCCGGTACGTGGGCACCCACCCCATGGCCGGACGCGAGCGGTCCGGTCCCGTGGCCGCCCGCGGCGAGCTGTTCACGTCCATGCCCTGGGTCGTGTGCGACTCGGGCGCCTCCGCGCCCGCGGCGCTCGCCGCGGCGAAGAACCTGGCCGTGGACCTCGGGGCGACCGTCACGTTCATGGACGCCCGCGAGCACGACGCGACCGTGGCCCTCATCTCCCACCTGCCGCAGGTGATGTCCTCCCTGCTGGCCTCCCGCCTGCAGGACACCCCGCTGCACCACCTGTCCCTGGCGGGCCAGGGGCTGCGGGACACCACGCGCATCGCCGCCTCCGACCCCGGCCTGTGGGTGCAGATCCTCTCGGCGAACGCCGCACCCGTGGTGGCGTCCCTGCACGGGGTGCGCGAGGACCTCGACCGGCTCATCGCGACCCTCGAGGCGCCCCGGGCGCCCGGCGCGCGGCTGGACATCGCCCAGCTCATGGCGGAGGGCAACGCCGGCCGGGCCCGCATCCCGGGCAAGCACGGCGGCGCGCCCCGGGCGTTCGCGACCCTGACCGTGCTCGTCGGGGACGTCCCCGGACAGATCGCCCGGCTGCTCACCGAGATCGGGGAGATCGGCGTCAACCTCGAGGACCTGCGCCTCGAGCACTCCCCGGGCCAGCCCGTGGGCCTCGTCGAGGTCTCCGTGCTGCCCAACCGCCGCAAGGAACTCGTCGAGGCGCTCCAGGAGCGCGGATGGAAGGTCGTGCAGTGAACACCGGAACGAACACCGCCCGCAGCGCAGCACCCGGGACCGGGGCGCCGGCGGCCGCCGGACGCCGGCTGGTCGTCGCCATCGACGGGCCCTCGGGCTCCGGCAAGTCCAGCGTGTCCAAGGAGGTGGCCCGCCGCTTCGGCCTCGCCTACCTGGACACGGGCGCGATGTACCGCGCCCTCACGTGGTGGTGCCTCGACCGCGGGGTGGACCTCTCCGACGGCGGCGCCGTGGTCGAGGCCGCCCGCGACTTCCCGCTCGCCCAGGGCACCGATCCCGACCGGGAGCTGGTGTTCGTGGGCGGGACCGACGTGGGCGTCGAGATCCGGGGCGCCCGGGTGACGGAGGCCGTCAGCGCCGTGGCCACGAACCCGGCGGCGCGGGCGGTGCTGGTGGCCCGCCAGCAGGAGCTCATCGCGGACAGCGGCCGGCGGATCGTGGCCGAGGGCCGGGACACCACCACCGTGGTGGCCCCGGACGCCGACGCCCGGATCCTGCTCACCGCCGACGAACGGGCCCGGATGGCCCGCCGCGGCCTGCAGAACGGCGGCGTCGAGGACGCCGAGCAGCTGCGGGCCCGGGTCGTGGGCCGGGACGCGAAGGACGCCACGGTCGTGAACTTCACCGAGGCCGCCGACGGCGTCGTGACGATCGACTCCTCCGAGCTCACCGTGGAGCAGACCGTCCAGGCCGTCATCGACGTGGTCGTCCGGGCCGCGGGCCGCACCGCCTAGACCGTCCCGCCCCGCACCCCCGACATTTTCCGCACCCCGACCGGCCGCACCCGGCCCAGCGAAGGACAGCCATGACCGGCAACCCCGAGAACCCCGCGCACGACACCGCCCACGACCCCTACGAGGCCGAGATCCTCGGCGGCACCACGGACGACGTCGCCCAGCGGCTCGCGGCCATCGACGACGACGAGGCCGAGCAGCGCGCGCAGGCGCTGCGGGCCGGGCTCGAGGACTACGAGCTCGACGAGGAGGACGCCGCGCTGCTCGCCGAGTGGGCGGAGGACGGCGACCAGGCCCCGGTGCGCCGGCCCGCCCCGGTGCTCGCCATCGTGGGCCGCCCGAACGTCGGCAAGTCGACCCTCGTCAACCGCATCCTCGGCCGGCGCGAGGCCGTCGTGGAGGACACCCCGGGCGTGACCCGTGACCGCGTCTCCTACCGGGCCACCTGGAACGGGCGCAACTTCACGCTCGTGGACACCGGCGGGTGGGAGTACGACGCGAAGGGCATCAACGCCCGCGTCGCCGAGCAGGCCGAGATGGCCGTGGAGTTCGCCGACGCCGTGCTGCTCGTGCTCGACGCCACCGTGGGCGTCACGGCCGCGGACGAGGCCATCGTGAAGATGCTGCGCAAGGTCCGCAAGCCGGTGATCCTGGTCGCCAACAAGGTCGACTCCCCGCAGCTGGAGGTCGAGGCCACCTACCTGTGGTCCCTCGGCATGGGGGAGCCGCACCCGGTGTCCGCCCTGCACGGGCGCGGCGCCGCCGACGTCCTCGACGCGGTCACGGAGCTGCTGCCGGAGTTCTCCGCCGTGGCCGAGACCGAGCTGACCGGCGGCCCCCGCCGCGTGGCGCTCATCGGGCGCCCGAACGTGGGCAAGTCCTCGCTGCTCAACAAGCTGGCCGGGTCCGAGCGCGTCGTCGTGGACCCCCTGGCCGGGACCACCCGCGACCCCGTGGACGAGCTGATCGAACTGGGCGGCAAGCCGTGGCGCTTCATCGACACCGCCGGCATCCGCCGCCGCGTGCACATGGCCCAAGGCGCGGACTTCTACGCGTCCCTGCGCACCCAGGCGGCCCTCGAGCGCGCCGAGGTGGCCGTGGTGCTGCTGGCCGCGGACGAGGTGCTCTCCGAGCAGGACGTCCGCATCCTGCAGCTGGCCGTGGACTCCGGCCGCGCCCTCGTGCTCGCCTTCAACAAGTGGGACCTCATGGACGAGGACCGCCGCTACTACCTCGAGCGGGAGATCGACCGCGACCTCGCCCACGTGGCCTGGGCGCCGCGGGTGAACGTCTCGGCGAAGACCGGCTGGCACAAGGACAGGCTGGTCCCCGCCCTGGAGACCGCCCTGGCCTCGTGGGACACCCGCGTCCCCACCGGGCGGCTCAACGCTTTCCTCGGCGAGATCGTGGCCGCCCACCCGCACCCCGTGCGCGGCGGCAAGCAGCCCCGCATCCTCTTCGGCACCCAGGCCTCCTCCCGGCCGCCGCGCTTCGTGCTGTTCACCACGGGCTTCCTCGACCCCGGCTACCGGCGGTTCATCACCCGTCGCCTCCGCGAGACCTTCGGCTTCGAGGGCACTCCCATCGAGGTGTCCATGCGCGTGCGCGAGAAGCGGAACCGGAAGCGCTGAGGCGCACGCCGAGATGAATTCCGCCGGAGCTTGCTGTAATGTGATGCGAGTGCTCGGGGCGGGAACGCACTGAGCACTTCGGGCTGTGGCGCAGCTTGGTAGCGCACTTGACTGGGGGTCAAGGGGTCGCAGGTTCAAATCCTGTCAGCCCGACGATTCGAGGCCGGTGGACCGCGGGAACGCGGACCACCGGCCTTCTGTCGTCGTCGGTGCCCACGACCCCCACGAGGCCGCGCTCGGCGCCCGCTCCTTCCGTGCGGGCCCACCGGCCGAACCGCCCACCTCGGGCAGCCCCTCGACGGTCAGCGGGGGGGCCGTCCGACCTGGCCCACCACCACGACGACAGGTCTGTCACCCTCTCCTCTCCGACTTCCGCCGCGCGGTGCCGCGCGGCGCCGTCCGGCCACGGGCACGATCCCGGGGAACCCGGCCGCGGAACCGACGGTGGTCGCGCGGTGCGGGGCGACTCGGAGCGGGGACGGAGCCTCTCCGCGGACCGCGGCGCATACACTGCACGGGACGTCGAGTGCTCCGGTCCCCGGGGCCGACCACGAAGGAGCGCCGGAGTTGAACGACCTGCACACCCTGCCCAAGGCCGAGCTGCACCTGCACATCGAGGGCACCCTCGAGCCCGAGCTCGCCTTCGAGCTCGCCGCCAAGAACGGGGTGGCGCTGCCCTACGACTCCGTCGAGGAGCTGCGGCGGCAGTACGACTTCGAGGACCTGTCCTCGTTCCTCGCGCTCTACTACGCCACGATGGCGGTGCTGCGCGACGCCTCCGACTTCGAGAGGCTGACCCGGGCCTACCTCGAGCGCGCGGCCGGGCAGGGCCTGCGGCACGTCGACGTCTTCTTCGACCCGCAGGCGCACACCGTCCGGGGCGTGCCGCTCGGGACGGTGGTCGACGGCATCCGCGCCGCCCTCGACGCCGCCCGTGCCGAGCACGGCCTCACCAGCACGCTGCTGCTGTGCTTCCTGCGGGACCGGCCCGCCGCCGAGGCCGCGGAGCTCTTCGACTCCCTCGGGGACCAGCTGCCGCGCATCGACGGGATCGGCCTCGACTCGGCCGAGGTCGGCCATCCCCCGGCCCTCTTCGAGGAGGTCTACGCGCGGGCGCGGGCGGCCGGGCTGCACGTCGTCGCCCACGCGGGGGAGGAGGCGGGTCCCGAGTACGTCCGGGAGGCCCTGGACGTGCTGCGCGTGGAGCGGGTGGACCACGGGATCCAGTGCCTGCGCGACGCCGGGCTCGTGGACCGCCTCGTCGCGGAACGGGTCCCGCTCACCGTGTGCCCGCTGTCCAACGTGCGGCTGCGCGTGGTCGACACGCTGGCCGACCACCCTGTCCTCGACATGCTCGAGCGGGGACTGCTGGTCACGGTCAACTCGGACGACCCGGCCTACTTCGGCGGCTACGTGGGGGACGTCTTCCAGTGCCTGCGCGGCGCGCTGGGCCTCACCGACGAGCAGGCGGCGGCACTGGCCCGCAACTCGGTGGACGCGTCCTTCGCCGGGACGGAGCGCAAGCGTGCGATCCACGCCGAGATCACCGCGTGGGAGGGGCGCTGAGCGCCCGACACCGGAGGGGCTCCGCATCCCCGGGGCCCCGGTGAGGTCTGTGCCATAATCATGCCGACCGCACCCGCCGGACCAGGAGTGACCCCATGAGCAACATCCCCGCCGACCTGTCCTACACGGCCGAGCACGAGTGGATCGCGGGCCCCGGCGCCGACGGCGCGGTGCGCATCGGGATCACCGACCACGCGCAGAGCGAGCTGGGCGACGTCGTGTTCGTCCAGCTGCCCGAGGTGGGGGAGAACGTCGAGGCGGGCGCCGCCGTGGGGGAGATCGAGTCCACCAAGTCGGTGAGCGACATCTTCGCCCCCGTCTCCGGCGAGGTCACCGCGGTCAACGAGGCGCTCGAGGGCGATCCCGGGACCGTGAACACCGCCCCGTACGCGGAGGGCTGGCTGTTCGAGGTCCGCCCCGCCGGCGAGGACTACCGGTCCGGCCTGCTCGACGCCGAGGGGTACGCCGCCCAGCTCGACTGACCCGCCCAGGACCCCCACCGCGCGCGCCGGGACGTGTCCCGGCCGCCCCTCCGTGTCTCCACCACCCGGTACACTGAAGAGCAACCGGGTGGCTCCGGCCGGTTGTCCGGAAACCGCCGGGACAGGAGGTCGCGGGGTAGGGGTCCCACAGGATCCGTCCACCATCACGTCACCAGTCGAGGGAAGAGATGTCCAGAACCCAGAACGGCTCGAACGCACCCCAGGGGGAGCCGGAGACCACGTCCATCCAGATCGTGGCCGAGGTCCTCTCGCACGCAGCTTCCCACAAGCTCTCCCCCGAGGAGAGCTCCGCGGTCTCCGCGCTCCCGCCGCGCAGCGCCCTGCTCGTCGCCCACGACAGCGGGGGCTCCGGGTCGCGCTTCCTCCTGGACCGGGACGAGGTCCCCGCCGGCCGCCACCCGTCCTCCGAGATCTTCCTGGACGACGTCACCGTCTCGCGCCGGCACGCCCGGTTCGTCCGGCGCGGCGACTCCTTCGAGATCATCGACTCCGGTTCCCTGAACGGCACCTACGTCAACGGCGACCGCGTGGACAGCGCGCGGCTCGACAACGGGGACGAGGTCCAGATCGGGAAGTTCCGGTTCACGTTCTACCGTTCGCTGCGCACGCAGTCGGACCAGTAGAAGGGAGCCATGACCGACCCCGCGGAGACCGATCCCCACCGGGACGACGTCCAGCACGAGCCCCGGGTGGGCATCAGCGCCGTGCTCAAGGAGCTCGGTGCGGACCACCCCGGCATCACCGCCTCCAAGCTGCGCTTCCTGGAGGACAAGGGCCTGGTCCACCCCGCGCGCACCGCGTCGGGCTACCGCAAATTCTCGCGCGCCGACGTGGACCGGCTGCGCCGGATCCTGGAGCTCCAGCGCGACCGCTACCTCCCGCTGAAGGTGATCCGGGAGCGGCTGGACGCCGACGTGGACGCCCGGGCCGACGACGCCCGGCGCACCGCGGAGGCCGCGGACCCCGTCACCGCCCCGCTGCCGGTCGTCAGCGCGCCGCGCACGTACAACCTGCGGGAGCTCGCCGCCCGCACCGGCGCCGGCGTCCCGCTCGTCCGCGAGCTCGTGAGCTACGGGCTGATCCGGGAGCAGAACGGCGCCTTCGACGACCACGCCCTCGCCATCACCCGGGCCGCCCTCGCCCTGACGGCCCACGGCCTGGAACCGCGCCACCTGCGCCCCTTCAAGGCCGCCGCGGACCGCGAGCTGGGCCTCGTGGAACGAGCCGTGGCGCCCCTGACCTCCCGCCGGGACGCCGCCTCGAGGGCCCGCGCCGTCGAGCGCGCCCAGGAGATCTCCGGGCTGTGCCTCACCATCCACACCTCGCTCGTGCGGTCGGAGATCGCCGCGCTCCAGGAGCGGGCCGCGGTGGAGGGCTGACATGGCCGTGCACCAGGTCCTGATGGAGATCGCGGGCGTCCGCATGGACGTGCCGTCGGCGCAGCCCGTCGTCGTGCTCCGCGAGGTCGAGGGCGGACGGCACCTGCCGATCTGGATCGGCACGAACGAGGCGACGTCCATCGTCTTCGCCGTCCAGGGGATCGAGCCGCCCCGGCCTCTGACGCACGACCTCGTGCTGTCGGTGGCCACCGCGTTCGGCCGCACGCTCACCCGGGTGCGGATCCACACGGTCGAGGAGGGCGTCTTCCACGCCGCGCTCGAGTTCTCCGACGGAACGGTCGTCGACTCCCGGGCCTCCGACGCCATCGCCCTGGCCGCACGCACCGACTGCCCCATCCTGTGCACCGAGACCGTCCTCGACGAGGCCGGCCTCGTGATGAGCGGGGACGGGGAGCTGCGGGAGCCGTCCGCCCGCGCGGGAGAGGGGGAGCAGCAGCTGCCCCCGGAGACGCAGGTCGAGCAGTTCCGCGACTTCCTCGACAACGTCGACCCCGAGGACTTCTGACTCCGCGCCGTCCGCCCGACACGGGACCGGGCGGCTGATGGCTTTGACCCCGTCCCCGGGGAGGTCTACCGTCGAAGCAGTACTCGAGGTGTTCCCGGGGGGATCCGGACGTCTCTGCGAGACCACCCACTCCCGGCGCCGCGAGCACCGGGTCCACGAGCGAGGAGGCGGCGTGAGCGACCGCGAGCAGCCCGGCGGCACGGCGGGGACCGGCAGCCCTCCGGCTCAGGGCACCCAGGGCGTCCTCTTCGACGACTCCGTGATCCGGGACGAGTCCGTGGGCTACCGGGGCCCCACCGCGTGCAAGGCCGCGGGCATCACCTACCGGCAGCTCGACTACTGGGCGCGGACGGGTCTCGTGGAGCCCACCGTGCGCGGCGCCTCCGGGTCCGGCACGCAGCGCCTCTACAGCTTCCGCGACATCCTGGTCCTCAAGATCGTCAAGAGGCTCCTGGACACCGGCGTCTCCCTGCAGCAGATCCGCACCGCCGTGGGCGCGCTGCGCGCCCAGGGCGTCGCGGACCTGGCGCAGCTCACGATGATGAGCGACGGCGCCAGCGTCTACGCGTGCACGTCCCCCCACGAGGTCATCGACCTGGTGCAGGGTGGGCAGGGCGTCTTCGGGATCGCCGTGGGCCGGGTCTGGCGCGAGGTCGAGGGAACCCTCGCGGCGCTCCCCGGTGAGCACAGCGGACCGGACCGGGCCCCCGCCCAGGAGCCCCTGCCCGACGACGAGCTCTCCGCCCGCCGGGCCCGCCGGCAGAACGCGGGCTGATCCGGGCGGCTCAGGACGAGCCGTCGAGCAGGCCCTGCAGGATGGCCGTGTACCTCCCGGAGATGTCCCGTGCCTCCGCCCCCGGCCAGCGGTGGATCGGCCAGGCCGCGCCCTGCGCCTGCTGCCACACGGGGAGGTCCGGGATCACCGGGCTGACCAGCAGCGGGCCGAACAGCTCCTGCAGCTCGCCCAGGCGGTGACGGTGCTCCACCGAGGCGTGCTGGACCTTGTTGACCACCACGCCGGCCGCCGGCACGGCCCACGTGCGGCTCTGCTCGAACTGGGCGATCGCCGTCATCGTGCGCTTGGTCCCCGCCACCGAGAACAGCGAGGGCTCCGCCACCGAGAGCACCTTGTCGCTGGCGGCCCACGCGGTGCGGGTCAGGGCGCTCAGCGTGGGCGGGCAGTCGACCAGCACCAGGTCGTACTCCTTGACGTCGGAGAGCGCCCGCTCCAGCCGGCCGAGATCCTTGTCCCGGTACTCGGAGCGGTCGAGGTGGGACGAGCGGGCCGAGCCCGGGGCGACGTCGAGGGCCCTGCTATCCCGGCCGTCCCGCACCGCCCAGGCCGAGGCTACGACCACGCGCTCGAGCGACCCCCGACGAGGCCTGCGCAGCACCCCTCCGATGTCGTGACCGCGCTCCGGGTGCACACCGAGCCCGGTCGTGGCGTCGGCGTGCGGGTCGAGGTCCACCACCAGCGTGGGCACGCCCGCCTGCAGGGCCGCCGAGGCGATCCCCAGGGTCACGGAGGACTTGCCGACACCGCCCTTGAGGCTGCTGACGCTGACGATCTGCACGGAGGGGGCACCCTTCGTTCGCGGGGAAACGGGAGGAACGGCTCCTCGGGTCCGGGATCGGGGGCCGCGGCGAGGAGACGGCTGCGCCCATCGTAGCCGGGTGCGCGCACTCCGTCCCGGTGCGGCGCGGGCCCCGCCCCCGGGCCACCCGCTGTCCTCCGCCCCGCCGGTGCGCGCCGACCACGACGACGCTCTGTGACGACAGTCACAGTGCGCCCCGGGGCGGCGTGGTTCACTGGTCAGGAACGCCCGCGGACGGCCATGCTGACCGTGTGCGCGACGTTGCACGACCTTCGACGAATCAGTGCCCGGATGTCCGCCGGACGGCCCCGGGTGCGGAACGGGTGTTGATGTTCTCCAAGATCCTGGTGGCCAATCGCGGCGAGATCGCGATCCGTGCCTTCCGTGCCGCGTACGAGCTCGGAGCCAAGACGGTGGCGGTGTTCCCGTACGAGGACCGCAACTCGATCCACCGGCAGAAGGCCGACGAGGCGTACCGGATCGGCGAGGAGGGCCACCCCGTCCGGGCGTACCTGGACGTGGCGGAGATCATCCGGGTCGCCAAGGAGTCCGGGGCGGACGCGATCTACCCGGGCTACGGGTTCCTGTCGGAGAACCCGGACCTGGCCCGTGCGGCGGCGGCGGAGGGCATCACCTTCGTGGGCCCGGCGGCGGGCATCCTGGAACTGGCCGGCAACAAGGTCGCAGCACTCAAGGCGGCGAAGCGGGCAGGGATCCCCACGCTGGCCTCGACGGAGCCCTCCGCGGACCCCGAGGAGCTGCTGGAGCAGGCCGCGGGCATCGGGTTCCCCATCTTCGTCAAGGCGGTGGCCGGCGGCGGGGGCCGCGGGATGCGGCGGGTGGAGACCCCGGAGGCGCTGCCCGAGGCGCTGGCCGCGGCGATGCGCGAGGCGGACACGGCCTTCGGGGACCCCACCGTCTTCCTGGAGCAGGCGGTGCTGCGGCCCCGCCACATCGAGGTGCAGATCCTCGCCGACAACGAGGGCGGGATGGTGCACCTGTTCGAGCGCGACTGCTCCCTGCAGCGCCGGCACCAGAAGGTCGTGGAGATCGCCCCGGCCCCGAACCTCGACGAGGGGATCCGCCAGGCCCTGCACCGGGACGCGGTGAAGTTCGCGAAGGAGCTCGGCTACGTCAACGCGGGCACCGTGGAGTTCCTGGTGGACACCGCCGGGGAGCGGGCCGGGCAGCACGTGTTCATCGAGATGAACCCGCGCATCCAGGTCGAGCACACCGTGACCGAGGAGATCACCGACGTCGACCTCGTCCAGTCCCAGCTGCGCATCGCGGCCGGTGAGACCCTGGCGGACCTGGGCATCGCCCAGGACGAGCTCACCGTGCGCGGGGCGGCCCTGCAGTGCCGGATCACCACGGAGGACCCGGCCAACGGGTTCCGCCCCGACGTCGGGAAGATCTCCGCCTACCGTTCCGCCGGCGGGGCCGGGGTCCGCCTGGACGGGGGCACCGTCTACGCGGGGGCCGAGATCTCCCCGCACTTCGACTCCATGCTGGTGAAGCTCACCTGCCGGGGACGGGACTACGCCACCGCGGTGCACCGGTCCCAGCGCGCCCTCGCCGAGTTCCGCATCCGCGGAGTGGCCACCAACATCCAGTTCCTCCAGGCCGTGCTGGCCGACCCGGAGTTCCTCGCCGGCAACGTGGCCACCGACTTCATCGAGCGCCGTCCCGAGCTGCTCGAGGCCCGCACCTCGGGGGACCGGGCGACGAAGGCGCTGACCTGGCTGGCGGAGGTCACGGTGAACCAGCCCAACGGGGAGCGGGTGGAGGGCATCGACCCGCGCACCAAGCTGCCCCGCTACCCGGGCGACAAGCAGGACGAGCCGTTCCGCTCGCCCTTCGACGGGCCCTCCGAGCACACCCCGCCGGACGGATGGCGGCAGCGGCTGCGGGACCTGGGGCCCGAGGGCTTCGCCAGGGCCCTGCGCGAGCAGCAGGCCGTGGCCGTGACCTCGACGACGTTCCGCGACGCCCACCAGTCCCTGCTGGCCACCCGGGTGCGGACCCGGGACCTGCTCGCCGCCGCCCCGGCCTACGCCCACACCCTGCCGCAGCTGCTGTCCGTGGAGGCCTGGGGCGGGGCGACCTACGACGTCGCGCTGCGGTTCCTCGGGGAGGACCCGTGGGAGCGGCTGCGGCTGCTGCGGGAGGCGATGCCGAACATCCCGATCCAGATGCTGCTGCGCGGGCGCAACACCGTCGGCTACACCCCGTACCCCACCGAGGTGACGGACGCGTTCGTGGCCGAGGCCGCGGCGACCGGGGTGGACATCTTCCGGATCTTCGACGCCCTCAACGACGTCGAGCAGATGCGCCCCGCGGTCGAGGCCGTCCGCAGGACGGGCACGGCGGTGGCGGAGGTCGCCCTGTGCTACACCGGTGACCTGCTGGACCCGGCCGAGGACCTCTACACCCTGGACTACTACCTGGACCTCGCCCAGCAGTGCGTCGACGCCGGCGCCCACGTGCTGGCGATCAAGGACATGGCCGGGCTGCTGCGCCCGGCGGCCGCGGCGAAGCTGGTGACCGCCCTGCGGGAGCGCTTCGACCTGCCCGTGCACCTGCACACCCACGACACCGCCGGCGGCCAGCTCGCCACACTGATGGCCGCCATCGGCGCCGGGGTGGACGCGGTGGACGTCGCCGAGGCCTCGATGGCCGGGACCACCTCCCAGGTGCCCGCCTCCGCGCTGATCGCCGCCCTGGCCCACACCGACCGCGACACGGGCATCCCGCTGGAGGCCGCGACCGCCATGGAGCCCTACTGGGAGGTCATCCGCCGGATGTACGCCCCCTTCGAGTCCGGGCTCACCGCCCCGACCGGGCGCGTCTACCGGCACGAGATCCCGGGCGGTCAGCTGTCCAACCTGCGCCAGCAGGCCATCGCGCTGGGGCTGGGGGAACGGTTCGAGGCGATCGAGGACATGTACACCGCCGCCAACGCCATGCTGGGCCGGCTGGTGAAGGTCACCCCCTCCTCGAAGGTCGTGGGCGACCTCGCCCTGCAGCTCGTGGGGATGGGGGTGGACCCGGGCGAGTTCGAGGCGAACCCGCAGAAGTTCGACATCCCGGACTCGGTGATCAGCTTCCTCGCCGGGGAGCTCGGCACGCCCCCCGGCGGCTGGCCCGAACCGTTCCGCTCCAAGGCGCTCGAGGGACGCACCGTCAAGGTCGGGGTCACCGAGCTGGCCCCGGAGGACTCGAAGGCCCTGGCCGGGGACCCGGCGACCCGGCGGGCGACCCTGAACCGGCTGCTCTTCGCCGGCCCCACCCGGGACTACGAGGCCAGCCGGGCGAAGTACGGGGAGCTGGCGCTGCTGCACACCCGGGACTTCCTCTACGGCCTGACCTCCGAGCACGAGCACGTGATCTCCCTCGGCAAGGGGGTGCGGCTGCTGGTGACCCTGCAGGCCATCTCGGAGCCGGACGACAAGGGCATGCGCAGCGTGATGGTCACCCTCAACGGCCAGCCCCGCACGATCGAGGTCCGCGACACCTCGATCGCCTCGTCGGTGCCCGAGACCGAGAAGGCCGACCCGACCGACCCGGGCCACGTGGCCGCCCCGTTCGCGGGGGCGGTGACCGTGACCGTGGCGGAGGGCGACACCGTGGAGGCCGGGGGGCAGGTGGCCACCATCGAGGCCATGAAGATGGAGGCCTCCATCACCGCCCCCACCGGCGGGACCGTCCAGCGTGTGGCCCTCAAGGGCGTCACCCAGGTCTCCGGCGGCGACCTCCTCCTGGCGCTCGGCACCGCGGGCTGACCCGCCACCGCCTCCGCCGCGGTCCCCGGGAGGGCCGCGGCGGAGGCGGTGGCCGACCGGGAGCGGGAGCGGCCGCGCATAGGATGGGCGCCATGCGGAAATTCGATCTCATCATCATCGGCTCCGGCTCGGGCAACTCCATCCTCACCGAGGACTACGAGGGCCTGGACGTCGCCATCGTCGACGGCGGGACCTTCGGCGGCACCTGCCTCAACGTGGGCTGCATCCCGACGAAGATGTACGCGTACCCGGCGAGCGTGGCCCGCCGCGCCCACGAGGCGGACCGGCTCGGCCTCGACGCCGCTGTCCACGGCGTGCGCTGGCGGGAGATGCGGGACCGGATCTTCGGCCGGATCGACGCGATCTCCCACGGCGGGCTCGCGTACCGCCGGACGCTGCCGCACGTGACGGTCTACGAGGAGCACGTGCGCTTCACCGCACCGAGGACCCTGCGCACCGCGTCGGGGGAGGACATCACGGCCGACCAGATCGTGGTGGCGTCCGGTTCGCGACCGGTGCGGCCGGAGATCCCCGGCATGGACCTGCCCCAGGTGCACACCTCGGACACGGTCATGCGCATCGAGGAGCTGCCCCGCCGTGTGGTGGTGGTGGGCGGCGGCTACATCGGCGCCGAGTTCGCCCACGTCTTCTCCAGCCTCGGCGCGCGGGTGACCCAGGTCAACCGCTCCCACCGCATCCTGCGCTACCACGACCCGGAGATCGCCGAGCGGTTCGCGCGCGAGGCCTCCCGGCAGTGGAAGCTCGAGACGGGCTGGTCGCTGAGCGAGGTCGAGGAGTGGGACGGCGACGAGGGCGCCGTGATGGTCACCTTCCGCGACCCGCAGGACCCGGAGCTCGTCATGCGCCTGCCCGCGGACGTGGTGCTCGTGGCCACAGGCCGGCAGCCGAACACCGACGTGCTCGACGCCCGGGCGGGCGGCCTGGACGTGCGGCAGGACGGTCTGCTGGCCGTCGACGAGTACCAGCGGGCCCTCGCCGGGGGCTCTCCCGTCGAGGGCGTGTGGGCGCTCGGCGACATCAGCTCGCCCTACCAGCTCAAGCACGTGGCCAACGCCGAGGCCCGCACGGTGCAGCACAACCTCCTGCACCCCGGCGAGCTCCGGGCCACCGACCACCGGTTCGTGCCCTCCGCCGTGTTCACCAGCCCGCAGATCGCCTCCGTCGGCATGACCCAGCAGGAGGCCGAGCAGTGGGCGGTCGAGCAGGGCAGCGAGATCACGGTCAAGGTGCAGGACTACGGGGCCACGGCCTACGGGTGGGCCATGGAGGACCGCACGGGCCTGTGCAAGCTGATCGCCGAGAAGGGCACGGGGCGCCTCCTGGGCGCGCACCTGATCGGGGAGGAGGCCTCCCTGCTCATCCAGCCCCTGGTGCAGGCCATGTCCTTCGGCCTCGACGCCCACACGATGGCCCGCGGCCAGTACTGGATCCACCCCGCCCTGAGCGAGGTCGTGGAGAACGCGCTGCTGGGCCTCGACGTCCCCGAGCACTCGCCGCTGGCCCCGGGGGCCCTC
>NZ_BAAGPL010000001.1:193773-223539 GCF_054784195.1 Kocuria himachalensis | reverse complement strand
GACCGGCCCGGCGCTACCCGCGGCCGGGCAGGTGCGCCTGGGAGAGCTTCTCCTTGATCCGCTCGGCCGGGGTGGCGGGGGCGGGGGCCGGCTCGGGGGCGGGACGGGAATAGATCTCCTCGATCCGGTCCGCGAAGTCCTGGGCGATCCGGGCCCGCTTGATCTTCATCGACGGGGTGAGATGCCCGGAGGCCTCCGTCCAGTCGACGTCGAGGATCTCGAAGGCCCGGATGCTCTCCGCGCGGGAGACCGCCTGGTTCGCGTGGTTCACGATGTCCTGGACGTGCTCGACGACCTTCGGGTGGCGCGCCGCCTCCGCCACGGGCATCGCGGGGTCCAGTCCCATCAGCTCGAGGCGCGCGGGGAGCACGTCCTGGTCGAGGGTGACGAGGGCGGCCACGAACGGCCGGTCGTCCCCGACGACCATGACCTGGGAGACCAGGGCCGAGGCGCGGATGGGGTCCTCCAGCACGTTGGGGACCACGTTCTTGCCGCCGGCGGTGACGATGATCTCCTTCTTCCGCCCGGTGAGGGTGAGGGCGCCGTCCTCGTCGAGGGAGCCGAGGTCGCCCGTGCGGAACCAGCCGTCCTCGAACGCCGCGGCAGTGAGGTCCTCGCGGCCGTGGTAGCCGCGCATGACGTGCGTGCCCCGGACCAGGACCTCCCCGTCCTCGCCGATCCTCACCTCGTTGCCCGGCAGCGGCAGGCCCACGGTGCCGATCTTGCCGATCTCCGGGGTGTTGACGGCGATCGGGGCCGTGGTCTCCGTGAGCCCGTAGCCCTCCACGACGTACACGCCGATCCCGTTGAAGAAGTGGCCCAGCCGGGTGCCGAGGGCGGCGCCGCCCGAGACGGCGTGCGTGACCTCTCCGCCCATCGCCTCCCGCAGCTTCGAGTACACGAGCCGGTCGTAGAGGGCGTGGCGCGCGCGCAGGACCGGCGACACCCGTCCGTCCTGACCGGCCCTCGAGTGCGCGACGGCCGTGGCCACGGCGCGCTCGAAGATCAGGGACTTCACCTTCCCGCTCTTCTCGGCCTTGAGGCGGGCGCTCTGGTAGATCTTCTCGAACACCCGCGGGACGGCCAGGATGAACGTGGGCCGGAAGGCCGCGAGGTCCCCCATGAGGTTCTTCACGTCCGGGGTGTGGGCCAGGACGGTCCCGGAGTAGAGGGCGATCACCTCCACGAAGCGGGCGAACACGTGGGCCAGCGGAAGGAACAGCAGCGTCCGGGCGCCCGGGTGGATGATGTCCGCGACGACCAGGGCCGTGTTCTCGCACAGCCGCACGAAGTTCCCGTGCGTGAGCTCGCACCCCTTGGGCGGACCGGTGGTCCCGGAGGTGTAGATGATCGTGGCGACGTCCTCGAGCCCGCGCGACGTGCGGCGCGCCTCGAGCTCCTCGTCGGGGACGTCCGCGCCGGCGCGGACGAGCTCGTCGAGACCGGTGCCCGTGCCGTCCAGGCGCCAGACGTTCTCCGCGGCGCGGAACGGCGTCTCCCGCGAGGCCGCGCGCACGGACTCCTCGAGGGCCTGCGTCTCGACGAAGACGGCCTTGGCCCCGGAGTCGCCCATGATCCAGGCGATCTGCTGGGTCGAGGACGAGTCGTAGACGGGCACGGGCACCGCGCCGGCGTACCAGATCGCGAAGTCCGCGAGGGTCCACTCGTAGCGGGTCCGGCTGAGGATGCCCACCCGGTCCCCGGGCTCGATCCCCGCGGCCACGAGACCCTTCGCCACGCCCTGCACGCTCGCGAGGAACTCCCGGGCGTGCACCTCGCGGGAGGCACCGTCCGCCGCCAGGACGGTGTACAGGTGCGGATCCACCTTCTGGCCCGCCTGCATCAGCAGGAAGTCGGTGATGCGGCTGTGGGCCGGTGGGTCCACGAGGGCGTCGGTCGCGACGTGGCGCATGGGGGTCTCCTCGGATCGGGGTCGGTGGGCCGTCCACGCCAGTCTAGTGAATTGGCTCACGCAAACCCCATCAGACGCGGGCGCCGTCGTCCAGGTCGTCGCGGTCGTCGGGCAGGGACCGCAGCAGCTGCCCGATGGCCCCCACCACGGCGACCAGGCCCGTTCCGATGGCCCACCACGGCAGGGAGCCGGGCAGCAGGGAGAGCACCACCAGCAGCACGGGCACGCCGACCAGCACGGTCCACGACACCAGCGCCCCGCCGCTGAGTCCCTGCGTGACCGGCCCGGGGTCGGGGGAGTAGGGCGCGTCGTCGTCCTCGGTGCCCTCCGGGTCCCCGGCGCCCTCCGTCCCCCCGGCGGACCCGCCGGGAGCGGGGTCCTCGGGGGACCAGTCCCGGGGGCCGGCGAGGTGCCGGTCGCCGGCCCGGCGCACGTCCTCGAGATCCGACACGATCCGGCTCCACTCGTCCTCGGGGCCGGGCCCGGCCCCGCCCGGCGTCCCCGGGCCCGCGCTCATCGCCGGCCCTCCCGGGGGGCCGGGCGCAACGGTCTTCCGGTGACCGGGCTGCGCCCGGCCAGCAGGTCCTCCAGGAAGCGCACGGACCGCGACGAGACCACGTCCGCCTCCCGGTCCAGGGTGGCCACGTGGAAGCTCTCCGCCAGCCGGACCAGCTCCACGTCCCCGCCCGCGCGGCGCAGCACGTGGAGGTGCGAGGCGTCGGAGACCACGTGGTCGTGCAGCGAGCGCAGCACCAGGACGGGGGCGGTGACGGCAGGCAGCATCCTCCGGGTGCGGGCCATGAACCGGCCCAGCTCGGCGACGCCCGCCACCGGCGTGCGCGGGTAGGCGTGCTCGGTGACGCCGGGGACACTGATGTCGTCCCCCACGCCCGGCACGGAGGGCACCGCGCGGTGCAGGGCCGGGGCGAGGCGCGCCGTGCGGCTGACGAGGGACAGGGCCGGGTTCAGGGCCACGACCCCGTCCACGGGCAGGGTCGCGGCGAGGTGCAGGGCGAGCGCCCCGCCCATGGACAGCCCGCACACCACCACGACGTCGTGCCGGGTCCGCAGCTGCTGCACGTGCTGGGCCGCGTGGTCGCGCCACTGCTCCCACCGGACGCCGGCGAGGTCCTCCCAGCGGGTGCCGTGGCCGGGCAGCACGGGCCCCACGACGTCGGCCCCCGCCTCGTGCAGGGCCCGCCCCCACGGGCGGACGCTGAACGGGACGCCGGTGAAGCCGTGCAGCACGAGCGCGCCCGCGGGGCCGTCGGCCGGATACCGGAACGGGGCGCCCGGATCGTCCTCGGCGGCGGGCCTCCTGCTCGCGGGAGGGGAGGGCAGGTGCTGGTCCTCGACGGGTGGCGTCATGCGTCCATGATGTCAGGACGGAGCCCCGGCGCGGGCGGACCGGCGCCCGTGCCCGCGCGGACGTGAGAGAATATCGGAGGCCGGACCCGGTCCGAGCGGCACGGACCCTCGCGACATCCCGATCAGCACGAAGGAGTCCCCTCCCACATGGTCTACATGTTTCTGAAGCGCTACGTCGTCGGCCCCCTGATCAACGTCGCCTTCCGTCCCGAGGTCCGCGGCCTGGAGCACGTGCCCGACGAGGGCCCGGCCATCCTCGCGAGCAACCACCTCTCCGTCTCCGACTCGGTGTTCATGCCCGTGGCCGTGCCACGGCAGGTGTACTTCCTGGCGAAGTCCGACTACTTCGACGGCCCCGGCGTCAAGGGACGGGTGACGGCCGCGTTCTTCCGCGCCATCAACCAGATCCCCATGGACCGGTCCGGAGGCCGGGCCAGCGCGAAGTCCCTGAGCAACGGCGGGCGCAAGCTGCTGGAGGGCGAGCTGCTCGGGATCTATCCGGAGGGCACCCGCTCCCCGGACGGCCGCCTGTACAAGGGCAAGATCGGGGTGGCCCGGCTCGCGCTCGAGACGGGGGCCCCGGTCGTCCCGATCGCCATGGTCGGCACCGACAAGGTCCAGCCGATCGGGACCAGGCTGCCGCTGCCCCGCCGCAGCGCCCGGGTCACCACGATCTTCGGCGAGCCGCTCGACTTCTCCCGCTACCGGGGCCGGCAGGGCGAGCACGCCCTGCTGCGCGAGGTCACCGACGAGATCATGCACGCGATCCAGGCCCTCTCCGGCCAGGTCTACGTGGACGCCTACGCCTCGGAGCACAAGAAGCGGCTCGCCGAGCGAAAGCGCCAGGAGACCAAGCAGGCCGCGGCGGACCTCGTCGGCACCGCCAAGGACAAGGCCCGCAGCGCCGCCCACACCGCCCGGGTGACCGCGGACTCCATCGCCCACCGCGACCGCCCCGCGGCCGCGGACGACGACTCCCCGCGGCCCACCGCACCCTGATCCCGCGCCCGGCCCCGCCCCGGACGAGACATAGGAAGACATGATGCTCGACTTCACCGTTCCCGACAGCCTCCGCAACCTCGCCTCCCCGGTGCCCTCAGCGGCCGACTACCCGGGGCTGGACGACTGGCGCGAGCTGGCCGCCGACCAGCAGCCGACCTGGGGCGACCACCCCGACTTCGCCGCCTCGATCGCCGAGCTCAACACGGTCCCGCCCCTCGTCTTCGCGGGGGAGGTGGACAAGCTGCGCGACCGGCTGGCCGACGTCGCCAACGGCCGGGCGTTCTTCCTGCAGGGCGGGGACTGCGCCGAGACCTTCGAGGGCGCCACCGCGGACCGGATCAGCGCCCGGGTCAAGACGCTGCTGCAGATGGCCGTGGTGCTCACGTACGGCGCGTCCATGCCCGTCGTGAAGATGGGCCGCATGGCCGGGCAGTTCTCGAAGCCCCGCTCGTCCAACGACGAGACCCGTGACGGCACGACCCTGCCGACGTTCCGCGGCGAGATGGTCAACGGCTTCGACTTCACCGAGGAGTCCCGGGTCCACGACCCGCGGCGGATGGTGCGCGGCTACCACACCTCCGCCTCCACCCTGAACCTCATCCGGGCTTTCACCACGGGCGGGTTCGCCGACCTGCGCCTCGTGCACGCCTGGAACATGGGCTTCACCACGAACCCGGCCCACGCCCGGTACGAGTCGCTGGCCCGCGAGATCGACCGGGCCGTGAAGTTCATGGACGCGTGCGGCGCCGACTTCGACGCCCTGCGCACCACGGAGTTCTACGCCGGCCACGAGGCCCTGCTGCTGGACTACGAGCGGGCGCTGAGCCGCATCGATTCCCGCACCCACCTCCCGTACGGGACGTCCGGGCACTTCCTGTGGATCGGCGAGCGCACCCGGGAGCTCGACGGCGCCCACGTGGACCTGCTCTCCCGGCTGCGCAACCCGATCGGCGTCAAGCTCGGCCCCAAGACCACCGGGGACGACGCCCTCGCGCTCATCGACAAGCTCGACCCGCAGCGCGAGCCCGGACGGCTCACCTTCATCACCCGCATGGGCGCGAAGAACATCCGGGAGAAGCTGCCGCCGCTCGTCGAGGCCGTCGAGCGCTCCGGCGCCAAGGTCGTGTGGGTCACCGACCCCATGCACGGCAACACCGTGTCCCTCCCGTCCGGCTACAAGACCCGCAACTTCGACGACGTCGTGGACGAGGTCCGCGGCTTCTTCGAGGTGCACGAGGCGATCGGCTCCTTCCCCGGCGGCATCCACGTGGAGATGACGGGCGACGACGTCGCGGAGTGCCTCGGCGGCGCCGATCCCGTCGACGAGTCCTCCTTCCAGGACCGCTACGAGTCGCTGTGCGACCCGCGGCTGAACCACATGCAGTCCCTGGAGATCGCGTTCCTCGTGGCGGGCTACCTCTCCCGCCGCTGAGCGCAGGACCGGCCGACGGGGCCGGGGCCGGACCTGCCGTCCGCTAGACGACGGTGAGGACGACCTCGGCCCCGTCCGTCGTCTGGGCCACCACGTAGCCGAAGGGCGCGCCGAGGCTCTCCTCGACCCGCGCCGGGAATCCCGCCTCCGCGAGGACCAGGACCGCCTCGTCCACGGGCCGCCCCAGCACCCCGGGGGCGGTCCCGGCGCGCGCCCCGCCGGAGACGGCGAGGTCCATCGCCGACCCCTCGGCCACCGCCTCGCCCGGCTCGGGGTGCTGCCCCACGACCGTCCCGGGGGCGGCGTCGTCGGAGACCTCGCTGCGGCTGCCGACCGTCAGCCCGGCCTCCTCGAGCCGCGCCCGGGCGTCCTCCTCGGTCATCCCGGCGACATCGGGCGCGGTCGTCCGCGCGGGACCGGTCGAGACCAGCAGGACGACCTGCTCCGCGGCCCGCACGGTGGCCCCGGCCGGCGGGTCGGTGCCGAGCACGGTGCCGGCGGGGGCCACCGGGTCCGCGGTCTCGTGCACGGCGACGTTGCCCAGACCGGCGCCGGCCAGGTACTGCTCGGCGAGCTCGGGACCCGCTCCCCGCACGTCCGGCACGCTTGCGGTGCCGCCCGGGCCGGAGCCCAGGAGCCAGCCCAGGAACGCCGCCCCGGCCACCGCGAGCGCGACCAGGGCCAGCGTCCCGGCCGCGTGCAGGGGACGGGTGGGGCGCAGCTCGACCTCGGGCCGCCACGGGTCGGAGGAACCGCTCGGGGACCGCGCGGCCAGCGGCCGGGCGGGCCACGCCGTGGCGCCGTTCCGGGCTGCGCTCAGGGTCTCGGTGGGCGCGCCCGGCGGTCGCGGCACCTCGGTCCGGGTGGCCGCCGGGCCGAAGGCCTCCGTGGGGGCGGCGCCGAGGGCTTCCGTGGGGGCGGCGGCGCCGAGGGCCTCTGTCGGGGCGCCCGGACCGAGGGCATCCGTCGGGGCGGCCTCCGCGCCCAGGGCCGCGGTGGGCGCGACCGTGGGGTCCAGGGCCGCCGTGGCGCCGCTGTCCGGGACCGGCGCGGCCGGGGCGCCGCGGGCGGCGCCGGGCGCCGGGCGGCGGTCGAGCTCCGCCGGCCGCAGCCCCGCCCGGACCGCCCGGAGCTCCTCGAGGAAGTTGCCGGCGTCCGGCGGACGCCGCTCCGGGTCCCGCGCCGTGGCCCGGGCGACGAGCTGTGCCGGACCGGCCGGGAGACCGGGGTCGAGGGTGCGCAGGTCCGGGACGGCGCCCTCCGCGTGCGCCCGGGCCACGGCCAGCGGGCCGCCCTCGAAGGGACGGCGGCCGGCCAGGAGCTCGAAGAGCACGATCCCGGCCGAGTACACGTCCGCACGGGTGTCCACCCGCTGCCCGGTCACGAGCTCCGGCGAGGCGTAGCCCACCGTGCCCAGCACCGTTCCGGTCGCCGTGTGCTGGTCGACGGCGCGGGTGAGGCCGAAGTCCGCGACCGTCACCCGGCCGGTGCCGGAGATCAGCACGTTCTCCGGTTTCACGTCACGGTGCACCAGACCTGCCCGGTGGGCGGCCGCGAGCCCGTCGAGGACCGGTTCCAGCAGCGCGAGCGCCTCGCCCGGGGGCAGGGCGCCGCGCCGGCGCAGGAGATCGCGCAGCGTCGAGCCCTCCACGTGCTCCATGACCAGGTACGGCACCCCCTCCCGGGTGTGGCCCTGGTCGAGCACGGCGACGACGTGGGGATGGGACAGCCGCGCCGCCGCCCGGGCCTCCCGCACGAACCGGTCCGCGGCGGCCGGGTCCTCCGCCAGGTGGGCGTGCATGAGCTTGACCGCCACGACGCGCTGCAGGCGCGTGTCCACCGCCCGGTACACGGTGGCCGTCCCGCCGCGGGCGATGCGCGGACCCAGCTCGTAGCGGCCCTCGAGGAGGGTCCCGGTCAGGTGGTCGGGGAGCGCGTGCTGCACGGCCTCAGCCTAGGCCGCGGCGCTGTGCGCACGCTGGGTCGGAGGTCACGGTCCGAACCGCTTGCGGTGGCTCTTGACGTTCTTGACGTACTGCTTGGTGTCGTCGTACATCCCGTACTTCTTCACCCCGTGCAGGCCCTGGTAGTACGCGGCGATGGCCACGTCGGTGCTGGGCGCGGCGCGGCCCAGCTGCCGGATGATGGCCACGCCGGCGGTGACGTTGTCCTGCGGGTCGAGCAGGTCGAGCTCCCGGCCCACGAGGCCGGAGGCCCAGTCCCCGGCGTCCGGGATGACTTGCATGGCGCCCACGGCATCGGCGGGGGAGACGGCCCGGTGGTCGAAGCCCGACTCCTGGTAGGCGTGCGCCAGGGCGAGGGACGGGTCCACGCCCATCTGCACGGCGGTGTCGTGGACGAGCCGGCGCATCTGCTCCCGGGAGGGCGCGGGACGGGAGGAGAGCTGCTCGTGGTGGCGGTTGGCGGAGTCCACCACGCCGTCCTCGTACGTGCGGCCCAGGAAGGTGTCGCCGACGGCGCGCTCGGGCGCCGGCCGGGGCTCCTCGGCGCGCTCCGGCGCGGGGGCCTGCGCGGTCCGGACCGTGCCGGGGGCGGGCGCGGCGACCGAGAGCCGCTGCCCCGGGCGCAGCAGCGAGTTCACCGTGAGGTCGTTGCCGTCGAGGAGCGACTGGACCGACACCCCGCGCGCCTGCGAGATGCTCCACAGCGACTCGCCGGAGCGCACGACGTGCTCCGCGCGGGGCGGCTCCGCCACGGGCGGGGCGGTCCGCCGCGGGGGCTCGGCCGCCGGGGCGGCGCCGTCGGAGAGGCGCAGCTTCTGGCCGGGCATCAGCAGCGCCGCGCCCGAGAGGTCGTTCCACCGCATGAGCTCGCCCACGGCGACGCCGTGGCGCTGGGCGACCGCCCACAGGGAGTCCCCGGGGGACACGGTGTGCACCGGGGCCTTCGTCGTCTTCTGGCCGACGAGCAGGGGCGCCGAGGCCACCTGGGCCGTCTGGGCGGGGGCGGCGTGGGCCACGGTGCCCCCGCCCAGGGCGGCCAGGGCGGCGACGGCGGTGACCGCCGACCCCGTGCGGGCGCGGCGCGCCCAGCCGGGGGAGCGGTCGTCCTGGTTCCCGGAGGGCTCGGCGGTGGTGCGGGGCGGTGCGTCGTTCGGGTCGGTCGTGTCGCTGTCGGGGGGAAACGGCATGAAAGGGCTCTCTGACGCTGATCGGGGAAGGTGCGGAGGTCTCAGCCGGCTCCGCGGGTCGAGCATACCGTGGCGGGCCCGCGTGGCACGGGCACCGGCGGACGTGGCACTCTGGGGGCGTGAAGAACACATCCGGAATCAGCACCGAGGAGTTCGACCGCCTGGACCGTCTCGTCCAGGAGTGGTTGCCCCTGCCCGACGTCGCCGAGCGGCTCGGCCTCGTGATCACCCGCGTCCACGGCCTCGTCGACGACGGGACGCTCCTCGCCGTCCGCAACCCGCACGACAGCATCCGCCGGGTGCCGGCTGCCTTCCTGCTGGACGGCGCCGTGGTCGACTCGCTGAAGGGCACGGTGGCGGTCCTGCGGGACTCCGGCTTCACCGACGTCGAGGCGATCACGTGGCTGTTCACCGAGGACGAGTCCCTGCCGGGCCGTCCCGTCGACGCGCTGCGGGACGGGCGCAAGACGGAGATCCGACGCCGGGCGCAGGCCCTGGCCTGGTGACCCGCTCCTGACCGGCGCGCCGGGCCGGCCCGCGACCGGGTCCGGCGCGCCCGGTCTCAGGACGAGCGGCGGACCGCGGCTGTCGCGAGGCCGCGCAGCGCGGCCATGGGCACGGTGTCGGCCCCGAGCCGGTCCAGCGCCGTGAACGCCTCCCGGCTGAGCCGCTCGATGAGCTCCTCCGTGGCGCCCAGGGCGCCGCACGCCGTGATGAGCGCGCGGAGCTCCTCGACGTCCTCCTCCGTCAGGTCCGGCCGACCGAGGGCCTCCTCGAGCCGCGCGATCTGCGCCTCGCTGCCGAGCGTGCGGACGTAGCCGACGAGCACCGTCCGCTTGCCCTCGCGCAGGTCGTCGCCGGCGGGCTTGCCCGTGGTCGCAGGGTCGCCGAACACGCCCAGGACGTCGTCGCGCAGCTGGAACGCCTCGCCCAGGGGCAGCGCGAACGCGGAACAGCGCTCCAGGACCGGCTCCGGCGCCCCCGCCAGAGCGGCGCCCAGCACCACGGGGTGCTCCACCGAGTACTTCGCCGACTTGTACCGGATGACGTCCAGGGCCCGCTGCACCGCGCCGTCGCGGTCCTGGCCCCCGCCGGCGACCTCGCCCTGCACGTCGAGGTACTGCCCGGCCATCACCTCCGACCGCATGAGGTCGAACACCGCCCGTGCGCGGTGGCCGCCGCGCGCCGTGGTGGCCGCGGCGAAGAGCTGCTCGCTCCAGGACAGGCACAGGTCCCCCGAGAGGATCGCGGCCGCCACTCCGAAGGCGGGACCGTCGAGGGCCCAGCCCCGGTCCGCGTGCACGGACTCGAAGCGGCGGTGCACGCTCGGGGCGCCGCGGCGGGTGTCGGAGCGGTCGATGACGTCGTCGTGGATGAGCGCGGCGGACTGGAAGAGCTCGAGCGCCGCACCGGCCCGGACGACGGCCGGGTCCTCCGGGTCGCCGCCCGCCGCCCGCCAGCCCCAGTAGCACAGCCGTGCCCGCAGCCGCTTGCCGCCGGCGGAGAGCGCGACGACGGCGTCCAGCAGCGGGAGCGCGTCCGCCGAGATGTCGCCCAGCACCGTCCGCTGCCGCCCGAAGAACTCCTCCAGCTCCGCGTGCAGCCGGGTCACGAACCGCTCGTCCTCGGCGCGGAAGGCGTCCTCGGGCCGGGACCGCGGCGCGGTGCCGGCGTGTGCGTCGGGGTGGTGCGGGAGCGGCGGGCACGGCATGGGCGGATCGACCTCGGTCTCGGGGCGGTGGCGGATGCCCTCTGACGGCCGTCCGCGATGTCCGCCCCAGCCTATCGAAGGCCCGGTCGACGGGCCGTGGCGCTGCGCCCGGGCCGGTGCCCGCACGGCGGCCGCGATGTCCGCACCGGGAGCTATGCTGTGCCGGACCCGGGAGGAGAGCACGGTGAACGAGGAGCCGAGGGACCGGTTGGACCGCTGGCGGGCGTGCGCCGTGATGCACGTCGACATGGACATGTTCTACGTCGGCGTGGAGCTGCTCGCGGCCCCCGGGCTGCGCGGCCGGCCCGTCATCGTGGCGGGGGCGGGCGGCCGCTCCGTCGTCCTCTCCGCGTCCTACGAGGCCCGGGCGTACGGTGTCCGCTCCGGGATGCCCCTGGCGCGGGCCCGGGCGATGTGCCCGCGGGCCGTCCTGCTCGAGCCCCACCGGGACGCCTACGACGCCTACTCCCGCCGGGTCATGGCCATGTTCCGGGAGATCACCGACCGGGTGGAGCAGATCAGCGTGGACGAGGCCTTCCTCGACGTCGCCGGAGCCGTCCGGCGGCTCGGCCCGCCGGTGGGCATCGCCCGCGGTCTGCGCGCCCGCGTGCGGGACGAGCTGGGACTGACCGCCTCCGTGGGGATCGGCGCCCACAAGACCGTCGCGAAGATCGCCTCCACCCGCTCCAAGCCGGACGGCCTGCTGCTCGTCCAGCCCGAGGACACCGTCGCGTTCCTGGCCGAGCTGCCGGTCTCGGCGCTGTGGGGCGTCGGCGGGCGAACGGCCGAGACGCTCACCGGCGCGGGCCTCAGGAGCGTCGGGGACCTCGCGGCCGCCCCCGTGCCGATGCTGACCCGCCTGGTCGGCCGGGCCGCCGGCCACCACCTGCACGAGCTCGCCAACGGGCGGGACCCCCGCCCGGTCGAGCCGGTCCGGGAGGAGAAGAGCGTGGGCGCGGAGGAGACCTTCCCCCGGGACGTCGCCGACGACCGGGTGCTGCACGAGACCCTCCTGCGCCTGAGCCACCGGACCGCCTCACGGCTGCGCCGCCAGGGACTGCGCGCCCGCCGGGTGGGGCTTAAGGTGCGCTGGGCGGACTTCACGACCATCACCCGCTCGCGCACCCTGCAGCACCCCTTCACCTCGGCCCACGACCTGCTCGAGCACGGCGTGGGCCTGCTCGAGGAGCTCGGCGCCAGGCCCCAGCCGGTCCGGCTCCTCGGCATCCGCGCCGAGCGCCTGGAGCCCGCCACGGACGCCCTGCAGCTGAGCCTGGACGGCCGGGAGGAGGAGTGGGGAGCCGCCGAGCAGGCCATGGACCGGGTGCACGCCCGCTTCGGGGCCGAACGCCTCGGACCCGCCCGTCTCCTGCCGCCCGCACCACGGAATCCGGAAGGCAACTCGGAGGCTGTTGACAGCCGTGTGCGCGGTGCCAATTCAGCACCCGACGGTCTATCCTGGTAAGAGGCGGCGCCGGAACAGCCGGGGAATCCGCACCCGAAGGATGAGGAGGCATACCGTGCCACTGTCCGAGCACGAGCAACAGCTCCTGGCCCAGCTGGAGAAGCAGCTTCACGCGGACGACCCGAGGTTCGTGACGAGCATGGGGTCCCGTGCCGTCAGGGGTGCGTCCACCCGCAACATCGTTCTCGGGATCGTGATCGCCGTCGTCGGCCTGCTCGTCCTCCTGGGCGGGGTCGTCATCGACTCGATCCTGGTGGGGGTCCTGGGCTTCGTCGTGATGGGCGCGGGTGTCTACGTCGCCACCCTGCGCTCCGGCAAGCCGCGCCCCGGTGGCGAGACCGGCAAGGGCGGCCCGCCCCGCCGCTCGTCGCCCTTCCTGCAGAACCTCGAGGAGCGCTGGGACCAGCGCAACTCCGGAGGCCCGTCCTCCTGACCGGCACCGAGCCGGCCGCAGGGCGCCCAGCGCAGGGCGCCCAGCGCAGGGCGCCGCCCGGTCCCGCCGCCCCGGCCCGATCCCTCCACCTCCCACCACCGTGCCGCCGCACAACGACGTCCAGGGTCCGACCAGCTCCCCGGTGCACCGCCGGGGAGCTTTTTCGTGCCCCGCGAGCACCGCGGGCGGCGCCCTCCACTGTCCTCCCCACCGCCCGCCGCCGGTGCCGGGCACGGCCTGCCACGGCGTCCTCCACTGTCCTCCCCGCTGCCCCCCCGCCGGTGTCCGGCACGGCGCACCGCTCGGTCCTCCACCGTCCTCCCCACAGCCCTCCACCGGGGTCCCGCCCGCCCACCTGGGGCGACACCGGCCACGGACCGCGGGTACCGCGCCACGCCGCCGCGGCCGGGCCCCGCGTTCGTTGACCGGGGAGTGAAGTGGAGTAAAGTGGGGCGAAGAGATGGATCTGGGAGAACTCTCGGGCTGGAGAGGCGGTGAGCATGTTTCTCGGAACGTACTCACCCCGTCTCGACGAGAAGGGCCGCCTGATCCTGCCGGCGAAGTACCGGGAGGAGCTGGCGGAGGGACTCGTCCTGACCCGTGGTCAGGAACGGTGCCTCTACGTGTTCAGCGTCCGCGAGTTCGAGCGGGTCCACGAGCAGCTGAGGGCGGCACCGCTGTCCTCGAAGCAGGCCAGGGACTACATCCGGGTCTTTCTCTCGGGCGCCTCGGACGAGGTCCCGGACAAGCAGGGCCGAGTCACCATACCGCCGCCGTTGCGGGACTACGCCGGGCTGGGCCGGGAGCTCGCCGTCATCGGCGCGGGCACTCGGGCTGAGATCTGGGACGCCCAGGCGTGGAACGACTACCTGAACGAGAAGGAGGCCGCCTTCTCCGAGACCGAGGAGGAAGTGGTGCCCGGGCTCTTCTGAGCACAGGGCCGCCGAGACCACCCGCGGAGCACGCGGAGCCGCTTCCCGGATGAGATCTCCAGCCGCACAGCCGTCACCGTCCTGACTCACCTTCCCCTGAGCCAGGCCGGATTCGAGGGACGGCCAGCGGATGGGGTTCTGATCCTGGAAGGCCCGCCGCCGCACCACGGCGTCGACCGGCGCCGGCCACCGAAGACCGAACCACCGTCGACCGCCGAAGAGAGGGCCCATGGCGCAACGCCCAGCCGAGCAGCTCCACGTTCCCGTGCTGCTCGAGCGGTGCCTCGACCTGATGGCTCCCGCGCTCGGCGAGGACGGCGCCGTGGCGGTGGACGCGACGATGGGCATGGGCGGTCACTCCGAGGCGCTGCTGCGGCGCTTCCCCGGACTGCAGCTGGTGGCCATCGACCGGGACCCGCAGGCGCACGAGCTGGCCGGCGCGCGGCTCGCCCCGTTCGGGGACCGGTTCCACCCCGTGCACACGACCTACGACCGGATCCCGGAGGCCCTCGGCCGGCACGGGTTCGACCACGCGGACGCGGTGCTCTTCGACCTCGGGGTCTCGTCACTCCAGCTCGACGAGCGCGAGCGCGGCTTCGCCTACTCCTACGACGCCCCCCTCGACATGCGCATGGACTCCACGGCCCCCGTCACGGCCCAGGACGTCGTCAACGAGTACAGCGAGGAGGACCTGCGCCGGATCCTGCGGGACTGGGGCGAGGAGCGCTTCGCCGGCCGCATCGCCCGCGCGATCGTGGCGCAGCGGGCCAGGACCCCGCTGCGGACCACCGGCGAGCTCGTCGAGGTCGTCCGCGCCGCCGTCCCCCAGGGAGCCCAGCACCGCAAGGGGCACCCGGCGAAGCAGACGTTCCAGGCACTGCGGATCGAGGTCAACGAGGAGCTCGACGTCCTGCGCCGGGCGATCCCCGCCGCGCTGGACGCCGTGCCCGTCGGCGGCCGCGTCGTGGCCATGAGCTACCACTCCCTCGAGGACCGGATCGTCAAGCAGGCCTTCGCCCGCGGTGCCGCCTCGACGGCGCCGAAGGGCTTCCCCGTGGAGCTCGACCAGCACAAGCCCACCCTGCGGGTCCTGACCCGCGGGACGGAGACCCCCACGCCCCGGGAGATCGACGAGAACCCCCGTGCTGCCTCCGCGCGCCTGCGCGCGGTGGAGCGCATCCGGGAGCACACCCCCCCCACAGCACAGAACGCGCAGAGGTACACGGCATGAGCGGAACCGGACTCCAGCGACGCCCGGCACGCCCGGCCTCCCCGCGCGCAGGCATCGGTGCCTGGGCCGGGCGTCGCGGGCAGCGCCCGCCGGTGGAGGGCACCTCCGCCCGTCAGCTGAGCACCCCGGCCCCGCACACGGAGGAGCCATCCGGGTCCACCCGGGCCCCTCTGTCCGTGGTCCCGGGCCGGGCGCGGCGCCAGCGGTTCTCCACCGTGGTGCTCAGCCTGGTGGCGCTCGTGGTGGCGCTGGCCTCCATCCTGGTCCTGAACATCCAGATCTCTGGCGGCCAGTACCGGCTCGTGGAGCTGCGCGCCCAGGAGCAGGCCCTCAGCCAGCAGAACGAGGCGCTCACCCAGGACCTCGAGTTCTACAGCGCCCCGCAGAACCTCGCGGTGATGGCGACGGACCTCGGCATGGTCCCCGCGCAGGGCTCGGGCACGGTCGACCTCACGGACGGGACCGTCGAGGGCGATCCGCTGCCCGCGCAGCCCCAGGAGAACCACGAGATCCTGGTCGACCACGCCCACCAGACCGGCTCCGAGGCGGCGGACCGCGCCGCCCAGCGCGCCGAGGACCGCGAGCGGGAGAAGTCGGAGCAGGAGCGGGAGGACGCCGAGCGCCGGGCCCGCGAGGACGCGGCGCCGTCCGGCGCCGCGGAGGCCGACGGCGGCTCCCTCTCGGCCCCGCCGCAGCGCACGCCCGGGGAGTGACCGGGGCACCGGCCCCCGCACCCGCCGGCAGCAGCCCCCCGGACATCTCCCAGTCGCAACCAGGAACGAGGCAGACACGTGGCACGCGCACGCTCGACGTCCGACGCCCCCCGCGCCCGCGGCATCGGCCGCAGCCACATCGGCGTCGTCCTCGTGCTCGGCCTGCTGGTGGTCCTCGGGATCCGCCTCGTGTGGGTGCAGGGCTTCGACGTCGCCGGCCGGGCCGAGGCCGCCGCGGGGGAGCGGTCCCGCACCGAGGTGGTCCCCGCCCTGCGCGGTGAGATCCGGGACACCCACGGCAACGTCCTCGCCCGCACGCTGCAGCGCTACGACGTGACGGTCGACCAGTCCCTGGTGCGCGAGTTCGAGCGTCCCCTGGCGGACGGCACCACGGAGACCGTGACCCCCACCCAGGCGGTGTACCAGCTCGCCGACGCCCTCGAGCTCGAGGACGCCGAGGTCAAGGACGCCCTGGACGGCGACAAGCAGTTCGAGTACGTGGCCCGCGGGGTCACGCCCGAGCAGTGGAACACCGTGCGCGAGCTGGGCCTGCCCTACGTGTACGGGCAGCCGTCGTCCGACCGCATCTACCCCAACGGGCCCGTGGGCGGCAGCGTGGTCGGCTTCATGGGCGGGGACGACGAGGCGCTCGGCGGGATCGAGCAGACCCAGGACGAGCTGCTGCGCGGCACGGACGGGAGCCGGACCTTCGAGATCAGCGCCGACGGCGTGCGGATCCCGGTGGCCCCCCAGGAGGAGAGCCCCGTGGAGGACGGCTCCTCGGTGCAGCTGTCGATCGACAGCGACGTCCAATTCTTCGCCCAGCAGGCGGTCACCGAGCGCGCCGAGGAGCTCGACGCCGAGTGGGGCACGGCCGTGGTCATGCGGATTGAGGACGGCGCGGTGCTGGCGCTGGCCGACTCCTCGACCGTGGACCCCAACGACATCGGCTCCGCGGAGGCCGAGGACCTGGGGGCCCGGGCCGTCACCCAGGCGGTGGAGCCCGGCTCCACCCAGAAGATCCTCACCGCGGCGGCCGCCGTGGAGGAGGGCGTGGCCACGCCGCACACGGAGGTCACCGTGCCCCCGTTCCTGGAGATCGAGGGGCAGAAGATCACCGACGCGTTCGACCACGGCGAGCAGCGGCGCACGTTCGCCGGGATCATCGCCGACTCGATGAACACCGGCACCGTCCTGGTCGGCGGCAAGCTCACCCCGGAGCAGCGCCACGAGTGGATGCAGCGCTTCGGCGTGGGCGAGACCACGGGGATCGAGCTGCCGGGGGAGTCGCCCGGCATCCTCACGAGCGCGGACCAGTGGGACGTGCGCCAGCAGTACACCGTGCTCTTCGGCCAGGGCGTCGCCCAGACCCCGCTGCGCACGGCGACGATCTTCCAGGCCATCGGCAACGGCGGGGTCCAGGTGGAGCCCCGTGTCGTCGAGTCCGTCGTCGCCCCCGACGGCACCAGCACCCCGGTCGAGCGGCCCGAGGGCGAGCGGATCGTCTCCGCGGAGACGGCGGAGCAGGTGCTCGACATGATGGAGGTCACCGTCACGCAGGGCGGCGCCAAGGAGGCCGCAGTGGAGGGCTACCGCGTGGGCGGCAAGACCGGCACCGCCGAGGCCCCCAGCCCGGAGGGCGGCTACGACGGCTACACCACCTCCTTCGTGGGCGTCGCCCCCGTCGAGGACCCCCAGTACCTCGTGGCGGTCACGCTGCAGCGGCCCCAGGGCAACGTCCGTGCGATCGGCACCACTCCCACCTTCAGCAAGATCATGGGACAGGTGCTGCGCCACTACGACGTCCCGCCCTCCACCACCGACCCCGTGGAGATCCCGCTGCGCACTGACGGTCCGGAGGAGACGGACGAGGCCGAGGGGACGGCCCCGGTGGACACCCCGCCGGGCGTCGAGGCGCCCGAGGACGGCGGCGCCACGGACGGTGCCGCCGACAGCGCCGGGGCCCGCGCGGCGGCCGGCGCCGAGGCCGGGACCAGGGCCGCCGGAGGCGGCGCTCCCGCCCCGGCGGCGTCCCGGCGGGCCGACGAGGGCGACTAGACTTCCATATCGCCGTGCCCGGCCACCCCCCGGGCTCGCCCCCCGCTCCCGGCGGACCACCCACCCGCCGCCCAGACCACGAAGGACGTTGATGGACGCGACAGCCCAGCAGGGACACGACGCGCAGACGATGCGCCCCGCCCGGCCCCGGCCGCTGAGCCTCGCGGAGACCGCCCGGCTCGCGGGCGGGACGGCGCCGTCCCGCGCCGTGGACGTCACAGGCATCTCCCTGGACTCCCGGGAGCTGCGTCCCGGCGACCTCTACGCGGCGCTGCCCGGCGCGCGCACCCACGGCGCCCGGTTCGCCGCGGCCGCCGAGCGCTCGGGCGCCGCCGCGGTGCTCACCGACGCCGAGGGCACCCGGATCCTCCGGGACGCCGGCATCCGGCTGCCCGTGGTCGAGGCCCCGGACCCCCGCCGCTCCGTGGGCGCGATCGCCGCGCGCGTCTACGGCTCCCGGCCGGAGGACGGGACCGCCCCGGCGCTGTTCGCGGTGACCGGCACCAACGGCAAGACGACCACCACCTACTTCACCAACTCGGTGCTCCGCGCCCTGGGCCGGCGCACGGGCCTGATCGGGACGATAGAGATCCTCGCGGGCGACGAGTCGATCCCCTCCCGGCTCACCACCCCCGAGGCCCCGCACGTGCACGCGCTGCTCGCGCTCATGCGCGAGCGGGGCATCACGGCGGCGTCCATGGAGGTCTCCTCCCACGCCCTGCAGTTCCACCGGGTGGACGGGGTGCGCTTCGACGTCGCCGGGTTCACCAACCTGACCCAGGACCACCTCGACCTGCACGGGTCCATGGACGAGTACTTCGCGGTCAAGGCCCAGCTGTTCACCCCGGAGCGGACCCGCCGGGCGGTCGTCGTGGTCCAGGACGAGGACGACGTCTGGGGCCTGCGGATGGCCGAGCACGCGCGGGAGCAGCTCGGCACGGACCTGGTGGACACGATCGCCCTGCGCGGCGGCGTGCCGGGGGACCGGGACGCCGGACCGGGCCGGCACGGCGCGGACTGGACGCTGACCACCCTGACGCGCCGCGGCATCGGCCACTCGTTCGCGCTGCGGCACCGGGACGGCCGGACGCTGACCGTGTCCACGGCGCTGCCGGGCGACTTCAACGTGGCCAACGCCGCGCTCGCCGTGGTCATGGTCGTGGCCTCCGGGGTCGACGTCGCCGACGTTCAGCGCGTCCTCGACGAGGCGGACCCCCTCACCACGGACGTGCCCGGGCGGATGCAGCTCATCGGCACGCAGCCGACCGCCGTCGTCGACTTCGCGCACAACCCGGACGCCCTGCGCCGCGCCCTCGCCGCCGTCGAGCCGCCCGACGAGGAGGGCCGCGTCATCGTGGTCTTCGGCGCCACGGGGGAGCGGGACCGGTCCAAGCGCCCGATCATGGGGGAGATCGCCGCACGCCACGCCGACGTCGTGATCGTCACCGACGACGACCCGCACGACGAGGACGCCGGCGCGATCCGCGCCGAGGTCGCCGCCGGGGCGTTCGCGGCCCGGGACGCCGGCGCCCGGGCCCAGGAGGTGCTCGTGCTCGAGCCCCGGACCGTGGCCATCCGCGCCGCGGTGGCCATGGCCGGGCGCGCCGACTCCGTGCTCGTGGCCGGCCGCGGGCACGAGACGGTCCAGGAGATCCGGGGCGTGGACCACCCGCTGGACGACAGGGAAGAGCTGCGGGCCGCGCTGGCCGACGGGCAGCAGGACCGTTGGGAGAACCGATGATCGACCTCACCGCCGCACAGCTGGCACAGATCACCGGCGGGCGCGCCGTCGGCGCCGCCGCCGAGGCGGCCGCCGTCCGCCACGTCGCGACCGACTCTCGCGAGGCGCGTCCCGGGACGCTGTTCGTCGCGAAGCCGGGAGAGGTCACCGACGGCCACGAGTACGTGGGCGCCGCGTTCGCCTCCGGCGCCGTCCTCGCCCTCGTCGAGCGCGAGGTCGCCGACGCCGCGGGCGTCACCTACCCGGGCGTGCTGGTCCCCGACGTGGTGGAGGCCATGGGCCGGCTGGCCGCCTGGGTCGTGGCCCAGCTGCGCGCCGACCACGAGGTGAAGGTCATCGCCGTCACCGGCTCCGTCGGCAAGACCACCACCAAGGACCTCCTGCGTGGCATCTTCGCCGCGGAGGGCCCCACGGTCGCGCCCCGCGGCTCGTACAACGGAGAGGTCGGCGTGCCGCTGACCGTCTTCGAGGCCGCGCCGGACACCCGGTTCCTCATCATCGAGATGGGCGCCACCCGGATCGGCAACATCGACTACCTGTGCCGGATGGTCCGCCCCGACATCGGGGTGGTGCTGTGCGTGGGCTCGGCCCACGCCGGCGAGTTCGGTGGGGTCGCCAACATCGCCCGCGCCAAGGGCGAGCTCGTCGAGTCCCTGCGGGCCGACGGGGTGGCGGTCCTCAACGACGACGACCCCCTGGTCCGCCAGATGCACCGCCGCACCGCGGCACCCGTGCTGTTCTTCGGGGAGTCCCCGGCGAACGCGCTGCCCGACGTCCCGGCCGCCCGGGTGCACGCCTCCGCGATCCGGCTCGGGCCCGGCGGCAGCCCCGAGTTCCGCCTGCACTTCCCCGACGGCTCCGAGCAGCAGATCGTCTCCCGGCTCATCGGGGAGCACCACGTCTCCAACCTGCTCGCGGCCGCCTCCGCGGCCTTCGTGGCCGGGGTCGCCCCCGAGCGGATCGCGGCCTCGCTCACCGCTCAGGGCGCCGCGAGCCGGTGGCGGATGGAGCGCACCGAACGGGCCGACGGGGTCACGGTCGTCAACGACGCCTACAACGCCAACCCGCAGTCGATGCGCGCCGCGCTGCAGACCCTGGCCCAGCTCGGCCGCGGCTCCGGGGGCTCCGCGCCCCGCCGCACGTGGGCGGTGCTCGGCGGCATGCTCGAGCTCGGCGACAGCACGGTCGAGGAGCACGACGCCCTGGGCCGCATGGTCGTCCGGCTCAACATCTCCAAGCTGATCGCGGTCGGCGACCTCGCCCGGCCGGTGTACGACGCCGCCCAGCTCGAGGGCTCGTGGGGCAACGAGGCCACCTGGGCGGCGACCCCGGAGGACGCCGAGGAGATCCTGCGGCAGGAGCTCGCCCCCGGCGACATCGTGCTGTTCAAGTCCTCCAACGCCGCCGGCCTGCGCATCCTGGGGGACCGGGTGGCCGCCGACGCCGGGGACGGCGCCGCCGGGCCCGCCCCGGGCAACGACGCCCCCGCGCACGGCGACCACTGGCTCTCGGCCGGCCCCTTCGTCAACGCCGCCCTCGACCCGAGCGGGAGGCCCGCCGCCGCGGGACCCTCCGCGGAGGGGAACGAGCCGGCATGATCCAGATCCTCATGGCGGCCTGCTTCGCCCTGGTGCTGTCCCTCTTCGGCACCCCGGCCTTCATCAAGTTCCTCGCCCGGCGCGGCTACGGCCAGTTCATCCGGGACGACGGGCCCACCAGCCACCACACCAAGCGCGGGACCCCCACCATGGGCGGCGTGGCGATCCTCGGCTCCGTGGTGGCCGCCTACGCGCTGACGCACCTGATCTCCGGGATGCTGTGGCCCTCCTACGGGGGCGTCAGCCTCTCCGGGCTGTCCGCGCTGCTGCTGATGCTCGGCATGGGGTTCGTGGGGTTCATCGACGACTACAAGAAGATCGCCAAGAAGCAGAACCTCGGGCTCAGCCCCGTGGGCAAGATCGTCCTCCAGGGCCTCATCGGCACCGCGTTCGCCCTGCTCGTGCTGCTCGTCCCCGGTCCCCAGGGCACGACCCCGGCGTCCTCGGCGATCTCCGTGACCCGTGACACCTCCCTGGACCTCGCGTTCGCGGGCACCGCGGTCGGGGCCGTCCTCTTCGTGGTCTGGGTGAACCTGATCGCCACCGCCACGACCAACGCCGTGAACCTCACCGACGGCCTCGACGGCCTCGCCACCGGCGCGTCCATCCTCGTGTTCAGCGGCTACCTGCTGATCGCCATGTGGCAGAACACCCACCTGTGCGGATCCGTGGCCCAGGGGGTCTGCTACGAGGTGCGCGACGCTGCCGACCTCGCCCTCACCGCCGCGGCCCTGGTCGGGGCCCTCGTGGGCTTCCTGTGGTGGAACACCTCCCCGGCGAAGATCTTCATGGGCGACACGGGCTCCCTCGGCCTCGGCGGCGCGCTCGCCGCGTTCGCCGTGCTCACCCGCACCGAGCTGCTGCTCGTGCTCATCGCCGGGCTGTTCGTGATCATCACGGTCTCCGTCATCCTGCAGGTCGGCTACTTCAAGCTCTCCGGCGGCAAGCGCATCTTCAAGATGGCGCCGCTGCAGCACCACTTCGAGCTCAAGGGCTGGAACGAGGTGACCATCGTGGTCCGCTTCTGGATCATCGCCGGGCTGTTCGTCGCGGCCGCGCTCGGCGTCTTCTACGGCGACTGGCTGCTCTCCCACGGAGGAATGATCCAATGATCCACGCGAGCAACGACAACCCCGTCCTCGACCGACCGCGCCTGGCCGGGCTCACGTCGTGGGACGCGGACTGGGCCGGGCTGCGCGTGGTCGTCGCCGGCATCGGCGTGTCCGGCTTCGCCGCCGCGGACACCCTGATCGAGCTCGGCGCGCTCGTCGTCGTCGTCGACGGGGCGGACACCCCCGAGACCCGGGCGAAGGCCGACACCCTGCGGATCGTGGGCGCCACCGACGTCCTGCTCGGGGAGACGGCCCAGGGGACCGTGCCCGACGTCGAGGGCGCCCGCCCCGAGCTGGTGGTCACCTCCCCGGGGCTGCGGCCCGACCACCCCCTGCTGGCCGCCGCGGCCGCAGAGGGCATCCAGATCTGGGGAGACGTGGAGCTCGCCTGGCGGGTCCGCGAGCGCGCCGGGCGGCGGACCGCCGAGTGGGTGTGCATCACCGGCACCAACGGCAAGACCACCACGGTCGGGATGACCGCGTCGATCCTGCAGGCCGCCGGGCTCACCGCGGCCGCCGTCGGCAACGTGGGCACCCCCGTCCTGGACGCGCTGCGCGACCCGGTCGAGCACGACGTCCTCGCCGTGGAGCTGTCCAGCTTCCAGCTGCACTGGACGTCCTCGATGTCGCCGCTGGCGTCCGTGGTGCTCAACGTGGCCGAGGACCACGTGGACTGGCACGGCGGCTACGAGAACTACGTGGCGGACAAGTCCCGGATCTACGAGCACACCCGGGTGGCCTGCGTCTACAACGCCCAGCAGGCCGAGACGGTGCGGATGGTCGAGGAGGCCGACGTCGTGGAGGGCTGCCGCGCCGTGGGCTTCACCCTCGAGACCCCCGACGTCAGCATGCTCGGCGTCGTGGAGGACCTGCTCGTGGACCGCGCCTTCCTCGACGACCGCCGGGAATCCGCCCTCGAGCTCGCCTCGATCACCGACACCGGCCCCCTCCCCACGCCCCACGGCGTGGCCAATGCCCTGGCGGCCGCGGCGCTGGCCCGGGCGGCCGGCGCCCCGCCGGAGGCCGTGCGGGAGGGGCTGCGCGCCTGGGAGCCCGGCGACCACCGGATCCAGGCCGTCGCCACGACGCACGGCGTGCTGTGGATCAACGACTCCAAGGCGACCAACCCGCACGCCGCCGACGCGGCCCTGACCGCGTTCGACTCCGTGGTGTGGATCGCCGGCGGCCTGTCCAAGGGCGTCTCCTACGACCGGCTCGTCGCCCGGCACGCCGGCCGGCTGCGCACCGTGGTGCTCATCGGCACGGACAACGACTCGCTGCTGGCCGCGCTCGCCGCGCACGCCCCGCAGGTCCCCGTCCTGCGGACCGCCGAGCGTCCCGGTCCGGGGACGGGCGACGCCGTGATGGGCGAGGCCGTCCGGCTCGCCCACGAGGTCGCCCAGCAGGGCGACACGGTGCTGATGGCCCCGGCGTCCGCCTCGATGGACCAGTTCGACTCCTACGCCCACCGCGGTGACGCGTTCGTCCGGGAGGTCGCCGACCTTGTGGGACGGCTCTCGTGACCCAGGTGCAGGACCGGGCGGGACTCGCGCAGACGGCCCGCGGCTCCCTGGGCGGGGCGCGCCGCTTCTGGCGGGCCCTCGTGGACGGTCCGCTCATCCACTCGTACTACGCGCTGGCCGGCTCCGTGCTGCTGCTCACGGCCATCGGCATCATGATGGTCCTGTCCGCCTCGGCCGTCGAGTCCATCTCGGCGGAGGAGTCCGCGTACTCGTACTTCGTCAAGCAGGCCACCTTCGGCGGGATCGGCGTGGTCCTGATGTTCGCCCTGTCCTTCGTGCCCACCGCCTGGTACCGCCGGGGCGCCACCGGGCTCCTGGTCCTCGCCGTGCTGCTGCTCATGCTCGTCTTCACCCCGCTCGGGCAGGAGATCAACGGCAACCGCAACTGGATCCTGGTGGGCGGGCAGACCTTCCAGCCGTCCGAGGCCGCGAAGCTCGCCGTCGCGGTCTGGCTCGCGATGGTCCTCGCCCGGCAGGGCGACGCCGTGCGGGACTGGCGCCAGGCCCTGTGGCCGTCGGGGCTGGGCATCGGGGTCCCCGCCCTGATGATCGTGCTCGGCGACGACGTGGGCACGGCGCTGGTCTTCGTGCTGATCTACGCGGCCGCCCTGTTCTTCGCCGGGGCGCCCCTGCGGCTGTTCGCGCTCGCCGCCGCCGGGGCCGCGCTGATCGGGACGCTGGCGGTGGTCACCGCGCCCCACCGCGTGGACCGGATCACCGGCTGGCTGTTCGGCGAGTGCGGCGCCACCGACGCCTGCTACCAGGCCCAGCAGGGGCTCAACGCCCTCGCCTCGGGCGGCTGGTGGGGCGTGGGCCTGGGCCAGTCCCGGCTCAAGTACAACTACGTCCCCGAGGCGCACAACGACTACATCTTCTCGATCATCGGCGAGGAGCTGGGCCTGCTGGGCACGGTGCTGATCCTCGCCCTCTTCGCGGTCATGGCCCTGGCGATGGCCCGCGTCATCCTGCGCGCCCGCAGCAGCTTCGTCCGGATCGCCACCGCCTGCATCGTGACCTGGCTCGTCGGCCAGGCGTTCATCAACATCGGCATGGTCACGGGAGTGCTGCCCGTGATCGGCGTCCCCCTCCCGTTCATCAGCTACGGTGGGTCGTCGCTGCTGATGAGCCTCGCGGCCGTCGGCGTCGTGATGTCCTTCACCCGGCTGCCGCGCCGGATCCAGGTCCCCACCCGCACCCCTCGCCCCCGCACCCTGAACGAGGATCGCGCATGACACCGTCCGAACCCACCCCCGGAGGCCGCGCGCCGTCGGTCCTGCTGGCCGGCGGGGGCACCGCCGGGCACGTCAGCCCCCTCCTCGCCGTGGCCGCCGCGCTGCGGGAACAGGCCCCGGAGGCACGGCTCACGGCGGTGGGCACGGCGTCCGGGATGGAGACCCGGCTCGTCCCGCAGGCGGGCCTCGAGCTCGAGCTCGTGGACCGGGTGCCGCTGCCGCGCCGGCCCTCCGTGGACCTCGTCCGGATGCCCGGGCGGCTCCTCGGCGCCGTGCGGCAGGCCGGGGAGATCCTGGACCGGGTCCGGCCCGACGTGGTGCTCGGCGTCGGCGGATACGTCTGCACCCCCGTCTACCTCGCCGCCGCCCGGCGCGGCCTGCCCATCGTGGTGCACGAGGCCAACGCCCGGCCGGGCCTGGCCAACCGGGTGGGGGCACGCTGGGCCAGGACCGTGGCCGCCGCGTTCCCCGGCACCCCGTTGCGCGGGGCCGTGACCGTCGGCATGCCCATGCGACGGGAGATCTCCCGCCTGGACCGGGAGGCGCTGCGCGCTGAGGCCCGCCGCTCCTTCGGGCTCGACCCGGGCCTGCCCACCGTCGTGGTCACCGGCGGCTCCTCGGGGGCCCTCGCCATGAACCGGACCGTGGCCGGGGTCGCCGAGGAGGTCGCCGCGTGCGGCTACCAGCTGCTCCACGTCACCGGCCGGGGCAAGCAGCTCACCCGGGACGACGGCGCGCCGCTGAGCGCCCCGGGCTACGTGCAGGTCGAGTACGTGGACGACATGGAGCGCGTCTACGCCGCCGCGGACCTGCTGGTGGCCCGCGCCGGCGCCGCAACCGTCTCGGAGGTCGCGGCCGTCGGCCTGCCCGCCGTGTTCGTCCCGCTGCCCGTCGGCAACGGCGAGCAGGCGCTCAACGCCGCCTCCCTCGTGGCGGCCGGCGCGGCGCAGCTCGTCGCCGACGACGCGTTCACCCCCGACTGGTACCGCCGGCACGTGCACCCCCTGCTGGCCGACCCCGACCGGCTCGCGGCGATGGCCGCCGCGAGCCGCGCCCACGGCGTGCGCGACGCCGACACCGTGCTGGCACGGCTGATCCTCGAGGAGGTCCCCGGTGAGCGCTGAGCACGAGACCGACCCCGGCCGGCTCGGCCGGGTCCACTTCATCGGCATGGGCGGCGCGGGGATGTCCGCCGTCGCGAAGCTCATGCTGGCCCGCGGGATCCCGGTCAGCGGCTCCGACCGCCAGGACTCCCCGGCGCTGCGCCAGCTCCAGGACCTGGGCGCCACCGTGTTCGTGGGCCAGCGCGCCGGCAACGTCGACGGGGCGCAGACCGTGGTGGTGTCCACCGCGATCCCGCTCGAGGACCCCGAGTACTCCGCCGCCCGGGCCGCCGGGCTGCGCGTGCTCCACCGCTCCGAGGCGCTCGCGGCCGCGATGCACGGCCGCGCGGTCGTCGCCGTGGCCGGCACGCACGGCAAGACGACCACGAGCGCCATGGCCGCGCTCGCGCTGCACACCGCCGGTCTGGAGCCCTCCTGGGCCATCGGCGCGCACGTGGCCGACCTCGGCTCCAACGCGGCCCTCGGCGCGGGCCCGTGGTTCGTGGCGGAGGCCGACGAGTCGGACGGCTCCTTCCTGGCGTACGGGCCGCGGATCGCCGTGGTCACGAACATCGAGCCCGACCACCTCGACTTCTACGCCTCCCGCGAGGCCTTCTTCCGGGCCTTCGACCAGTTCGCCGCGACGCTGCCCCGGGACGGGCTGCTCGTGGCCTGCCAGGACGACCCGGGCTCGCGGGCGCTCGCGGAGCGGCACCGGGCCGCCGGCGGGCGGGTCGTCAGCTACGGCACGGACCCGGGGTCCGACGTCCGGGTGCTCCCCGGGGAGGCCGACGGGCTCCGCACCACCAGCACGCTGCTGCTGGGCGAAGGCGCGGACCGCCGCGAGGAGCGGCTCGAGCTCGTGGTGCCGGGCCGGCACAACGTCCTCAACGCGACCGCGGCCTTCTGCGTGGCCCTCGAGGCCGGCGTCCCGCCCGCGGACGCGGTGCGCGGGCTGGCCGGGTTCCACGGCTCCGCCCGGCGCTTCGACCTGCGGGGCGAGGTGGACGGGGTCCGGGTCTTCGACGACTACGCCCACCACCCCACCGAGGTGGTGGCAGCCCTCACGGCCGCCCGGGAGGTCGCGTCCGGGCACCGGGTGATCGCGATCTTCCAGCCGCACCTGTTCTCGCGCACGCGCGAGTTCGCGGCCGAGTTCGCCGACGCCCTCGCGCTGGCCGACGAGGCGCTCGTCATCGACATCTTCGCCGCGCGGGAGCAGCCGGTCGAGGGCCTCACGAGCGAGATCGTCACCGACCGTGCCCCCGCCCACGTCCGCTACGTGCCGGACGGCGCCGACGCGGTCGCCCAGGCCGCGCAGGCCGCGCGGCCCGGGGACCTGGTGCTCACGGTGGGCGCTGGGGACGTCACCGCCCTCGGCCCCCGGCTCGTGGACCGCCTCGGAGTCCGCTGATGAGCCGGCACGGCCGCCCGCACCAGCCCCGCTCCGGGAACTCCGCCGGGGACGGCGGCGCTCCCGGTCCCGCCGAGGAGACCGTGCCGGACCCCTCCCCGGCCCCCACCTCGGAGCGCGTCCCGGAGCGGGTCCCCGGACCGCCGGGGAGCCCCGGTCCCGGGAACCCGCCCCGGTCCGGGAGCACCGCCGCCGGCGGGGCCGTGCCGCAGGGCGGGCGCGTGCGCGTGAACGACGGCACCAAGGTCACGCCCCTGGCCGACGAGGACGACCTCGAGGAGGTCCCGGCCGCCGGCGGCCGGTTCAGCGCCTGGCGGCGGCACCGGCAGGAGCGCGCCGCCACCCGGACCCTGACCGCCTCACGGCTCCCCCCGGAGGACGAGCCCGCCCGGGCCGGTTCCACGGCGGTCGGAGCCACGGTCGTGACCTTTCCGGCCTCACCCGGGGCCCGCCGCCGGCGCCGCCGGATCGGCGCCGTCCTCGGCGTGCTCGCCGCCCTCGCGGTGCTCGCCGGCGTCCTGTTCCTCTCCCCGGTCCTCGCCGTGCGGGACGTCACGGTGCGCGGCGCCGAGCTGGCGGACCCGGCCCGCGTCGAGTCCGCGCTCGACGTCTACCGGGGCGTCCCCCTCACCCGGATCTCCAAGGACGAGGTGCGGGACCGGGTGGGGCAGATCCCGCAGGTCCGTTCCATCGAGGTCCTGCTCGAGCCCCCGCACCACCTCGTGGTGGCGCTGCACGAGCGCGTGCCCGTGGCGGCGATCGAGGACGGCGACGAGTTCGTGGTCGTCGACTCGGAGGGCGTGGAGCTGATGACCGCCGGCTCGGCGGCGGAAGCGGGCGTCCCCGTCGTCACGGGCGGGCGCGACGTGCTCGAGAGCGAGCGGTTCGAGACGATCTCCGACGTGCTGGCCGCCCTGCCCGAGTCCGTGCTCGCCCAGCTGCGCACCGCCTCGGCCGAGTCCCTGTCCTCGGTGGAGCTGGTCTTCACCGACGGACGCACGGTCGTCTGGGGCACGGCCGAGGACAGCGAGCTCAAGTCCCAGGTGCTGCGGGAGCTCGTCGAGGCGCGCGGCTCCGGCAGCGGGGTCGAGACCTACGACGTGTCGAGCCCGACGCGTCCCGTGGTGCGCTGACGGGCCGGTCAGTCCCTCACGTTGCACCGGAGGTCGAGAGTGTGGCCGAAGGACCGCACGACCTGCGGTTTTGGCGAAAAGTGTCGAAAGCGGTATGGCTTGTCGTGCAGGTGGTCCCCGTCATTGTTAGGCTTGACCCCGACATCGAACCCGCCGGGGGAGCAGCCGACGGCCTGAGATTCGACCTTCGATCGAGGGTTGAGGAACGGCTCGCGATCCCGGACCCGAACCATCTCGAGTTAGGTACCCATGGACTCCTCCACCCCCCAGAACTATTTGGCCGTCATCAAGGTCGTCGGAATCGGCGGCGGCGGCGTCAACGCCGTCAACCGGATGATCGAGGAGGGGCTGCGCGGCGTCGAGTTCATCGCGATCAACACGGACGCGCAGGCCCTGCTGATGAGCGACGCCGACGTCAAGCTCGACGTCGGGCGCGAGCTCACGCGCGGCCTGGGTGCCGGCGCCAACCCCGACGTCGGACGCCAGGCGGCGGAGGACCACCACGAGGAGATCGAGGAGGTCATCAAGGGGGCCGACATGGTCTTCGTGACCGCCGGTGAGGGCGGTGGCACCGGGACCGGTGGCGCCCCCGTGGTCGCCCGCATCGCCCGCTCCCTGGGGGCCCTGACCATCGGTGTCGTCACCCGCCCGTTCACCTTCGAGGGTCGCCGCCGGTCCAACCAGGCGGAGAACGGGATCGAGACGCTGCGCGACGAGGTCGACACCCTCATCGTGATCCCCAACGACCGGCTGCTGTCCATCTCCGACCGCAACGTGTCCATGCTCGACGCCTTCAAGTCCGCGGACCAGGTGCTGCTCTCCGGCGTGCAGGGCATCACCGACCTGATCACCACCCCGGGCCTGATCAACCTCGACTTCGCCGACGTGAAGTCCGTGATGCAGGGCGCCGGCTCGGCGCTCATGGGCATCGGTGCCGCGCAGGGCGAGGACCGTGCCGTGAAGGCCGCCGAGCTCGCCATCGCCTCGCCGCTGCTGGAGGCCTCCATCGACGGCGCCCACGGTGTGCTCCTGTCCATCCAGGGCGGCTCCGACCTCGGCCTGTTCGAGATCAACGAGGCCGCCCGCCTGGTGCAGGAGGTCGCGCACCCCGAGGCGAACATCATCTTCGGCGCGGTCATCGACGACGCCCTGGGCGACCAGGCCCGCGTCACGGTCATCGCCGCGGGCTTCGACTCGGTGAGCCCGGAGACCAACGCGAACAACACCAACGCGGCCGCCCAGCAGGCGGCGACCACGCGCGCGGCCTTCGGCTCCGGCGCCGGCCAGCCCGCCGGCCTGGGCCGCGCCCCGCAGCGCGGCGGCGCCCCGTCCTTCAACCAGCCCTCGACCGCGCAGCGGTGGGCCCAGCCGGTGCAGAACGACGACGTGCCCGACGACGCCGGCTTCGACGTCGACCTGCCCGCCGAGGCGGAGGCCGGCGCCGCGACGGGCTCCGGGCGCAAGGACTCCCTGGACTTCCCCGACTTCCTTAAGTGAGTTCG
>NZ_BAAGPL010000001.1:90819-193750 GCF_054784195.1 Kocuria himachalensis | reverse complement strand
CCCCCCCCGGGGGCTTTAACCCCCGCCGCCGGTCCGGCGGCAACAGGACGAGACACGACGAGGCACGACAGGAGGACCCGGTGTTCTGGTGGCAGGACGACGTCGGGCAGGGCGTCCGGGTGGCGTTCACGGACCGCGGCGCGGGCAACCTCGCGCTGCACACGGGTGACGACGCGGACGCGGTGCGGGGCCGCCGCGCCGCGCTCGAGCGGTCGATCGGCGTCCCCGGCGGCTCCCTGGTGTTCCTCGAACAGGTGCACGGCACGGACGTCGCCGACGCGGACCGCGCCGACCGGCCGGCCGTGCCGACCGCCGACGCCGCGGTCACCGCCACGGGCGTGCCGCTGGCCGTGATGGTCGCCGACTGCGTGCCCGTGGTCCTCGTCGGGGAGGGCCCGCGAGGCCCGCTCACGGGCGTGGCGCACGCCGGGCGCCGCGGCCTGCTCGACGGCGTGCTCGAGCGCACGGTCGAGCAGCTGCGGGCCCGGGGCGCGCGCGGGCTGTCCGCGTGGCTCGGTCCCTCGATCTGCGGGAGCTGCTACGAGGTGCCGGCCGCCATGCGCCGGGAGGCCGCGGAGCGGATCCCCGCGGTGGCCGCCACGACGTCCTGGGGCACCCCGGCCCTCGACCTGCGCGCCGGGGCCGCGGAGCGGCTGTCCGCCCTCGGGGTCGGCGTCGTCGAGCCGGCGGCGGCCGGCTCCTCCTGCACCCTCGAGAACGAGCAGCTGTCCTCCCACCGGCGGGACCCCGGCTCCGGCCGCATCGTCGGCCTCGTCTGGCGCGCCGGTCCCCGTGGGGAGGACGTCGCGTGAGCACCGACCGGACCGCCGCCCCCGGCGGGGACGATCCGCGGACCCTGGAGCTCTCCCGGTCCCTCGACCGGGTGCGCGCCCGGATCACGGCCGCGGTACGGGAGGGCGGGGCGGCCGAGGAGCCCGTGCTGGTCGCCGTGACGAAGTTCTTCCCGGCTGCTGACGTGGCCCGGCTGCACCGGCTCGGCGTCCGGGACGTCGGGGAGAACCGGGACCAGGAGGCCGCCGTCAAGGCGCGGGAGGTGTCCGGCCTCGTGGACGGACCCCTCACCTGGCACTTCGTGGGACAGCTCCAGTCCAACAAGGCGAAGTCGGTCGTGCGCTACGCGTCGTGGGTGCACTCCGTGGACCGGGCCTCCCTGGTCACGGCCCTCGGCAAGGCGGTGCAGCGGCACCGGGAGGCCGTGGCGGCCGGGGACGCGGCCCCCGGGCCGTGCGCCGGCCAGGACCTGACGTGCCTCGTCCAGGTGTCCCTCGACGCCGAGGAGCGCCGCGGCGGCGCCCGCCCCGAGGACGTCGTGGAGCTCGCCGAGCAGATCGCCCGCACCGAGGGACTGCGGGCCGGGGGCCTCATGGCCGTCGCCCCGCTGGGGGCGCCCCCGGGGCCCGCCTTCGACCGCCTCCAGGAGCTCTCGCAGCAGCTGCGACGGTCCCTCCCGGAGGCCACGGCCGTGTCCGCGGGCATGAGCCAGGACCTCGAGGAGGCGGTCGCCAGGGGGGCCACGCACGTGCGCGTCGGCTCCGATATCCTCGGCCCCCGGGCGCCCGTAGGATAGCTTGGAGGACGGCCCCGCGGGGCCAGGGCCGTACCGCGTTCCGGGCAGCACGACGGGCGCAGGGCGGTCCGAGGATCCCGGAACTCCCCCCACCGCCGATATCCGCACAGACAGTCAAGGAGAGCACCATGGCCGGAGCGTTGCGCCGCACCATGATCTATCTCGGCCTCGCCGAGACGGACGAGGACTACGACGAGCCGACGCCGTCCCGCCAGGAGCACCAGCCCGCCGTCGCGGTCCGCGAGGAGCCGCGCGAGGCCCGCGCCCACGAGTCCACCGCGGTGGCCGTGCCCCGCCGGTCGGCCGAGTACCGGGCGCCGGTCACCTCCATCAAACGCGCCCCCTCCAGCTCTCGAGAGGACAGCTCGACCTTGCGCACGATCACCACGGTCCACCCCCGCTCCTACAACGACGCGAAGTCCATCGGCGAGGCCTTCCGCGAGGGCACGCCCGTCATCATGAACGTCAGCGACATGGGCGACGCCGAGGCCAAGCGCCTGGTGGACTTCTCCGCCGGCCTGGTCTTCGCCCTGCACGGCTCCATCGAACGGGTCACCGGCAAGGTCTTCCTGCTCACCCCGTCCTACGTGGAGGTCGTCGGGCACCCCGCCGGCGGCGAGGACGAGACCGACGACCACCAGGAGGACTGAGGCGGACCGATGGACCTGTTGCTCTCCGTGCTGTACCTGGCACTGCACCTCGTGTACGTCGCGCTGCTCGCGCGCCTCGTGCTCGACTGGGTGCAGATGTTCGCCCGCAACTGGCGGCCCCGCGGGGCCGCCCTCGTCGGGGCCTCGGCCGTGTACACCGTCACCGACCCGCCGATGCGGTGGCTGCGGCGGATCGTGCCGCCCCTGCGCTTCGGCGGGGTGTCGCTGGACCTCGGGTTCCTCATCCTCATCTTCGCCGTCAGCATCGTCCAGGGCATCATCGGCTCGATGCTGGTCTGACCCGATGCTGGTCCGACCCGATGCCGGTCTCATCCGATGCCGGTCTGGCCTGACGCCGGTCCGGAGCCTGGGCGACCCGGTGCCGGTCCGGCCCGGCCCGCCGAGGACCGGCCTGTACGCTGTAACCGCACGACCACCGGGCACCGGCCACCGCGCCGCCCCGGCCCCGGTCGGACGGATCCCCCGCCGCGGGCCGCGCCCGCGCTCCGCCCACGAAGGAATGCACTCATGGCTCTGACGCCCGAAGACGTCATCAACAAGCGGTTCCAGCCCACCAAGTTCCGGGAGGGCTACGACCAGGACGAGGTCGACGACTTCCTCGACGAGATCGTCGTGGAGCTGCGCCGCCTGAACCAGGAGAACACGGACCTCAAGCAGCAGCTCGAGGCCGCCGGGCAGCCCGTTGCCCCCAAGGAATCCGCGCCGTCGCCCGTGTCCGAGCCCGGCCTGCCGGTCGCGGAGGACACCGTCGGCGCCGAGTCCCCCGCGCCGGTCACCACCGGTGCGCAGCGGGACGCGGTGGAGCAGACGGCGCCCGCCGCGGCGGAGCTGCCGGAGACGGCTGCCGCCGAGACCGCCCCCGGAGGGACCCCGCCCGCCTCCGGCGCGGCGCAGTCCGCGGCCGGCGTCCTGGCCATGGCACAGAGGCTGCACGACGAGTACGTCGCCGAGGGCACGGCCGAGCGGGACCGGATCATCGGCGAGGCCCGCGACCGGGCCGAGGAGCTCGTGACGGACGCCCAGCGCACGCGCGAGGAGACCCTCACCGCCCTCCAGGAGGAGCAGGCCGAGCTGCAGGCCCGCGTCGCGGGGCTGCGCTCCTTCGAGCAGGACTACCGCACCAACCTCAAGGCGTACATCCAGGACCAGTTGCAGGACCTGGACACCACCCCGTCCCTCGAGCCCGCGCCGACCGCGGACGGCGCCACCGGCGCGGTCCGGATCGAGCAAGCCTAGCCACCGGGCCACGACGCGCGACCCGCGGAGGGACCGGCCACGTGCCGGTCCCTCCGTCGTCGCCCGGCCGGGTGCTCCGGCCGGGCGCGCTCCTGGAGGGGTCGCTCCCGGGCAGGAGACTCCCGGGGGACGTGGCACCATGGGACGGGACCGGAGTCCCCGCCGCCCTGCCCCGCGGGGCGGCCCGTCAGACCGATCCGCCACCCGAGGAGAGCATGAGCGAGTCCCCCGAAGTCCCCGCCGGCGCACCCGACCGCGGGGTGCCGCGGGGCGTCCTGCTCCTCGCCGCGTCCGGCGCGCTGCTGGTGTACGCCGCGGACCAGCTCACCAAGTGGTGGGTCGTCGCGAGCATGGAGCTCGGCCGGCGGACGCCGGTGGTCGAGGGACTGCTGTCGTGGCAGTTCATCCGCAACCCCGGCGCCGCGTTCTCCCTGGGAGAGGACATCACCTGGGTCTTCACCGTGGTCATGGTGGTCGTGTCCGTCCTCATCGTGCTCACCCTCCGCCGCGTCCGCTCGGCCGCGTGGGCCCTGGCCCTGGGTCTCGTCCTCGGCGGCGCCCTCGGCAACCTGACCGACCGGCTCCTGCGGGAACCGGGCTTCGGGGTGGGGCACGTGGTCGACTTCATCGCCGTGCCCCGCTTCGCGATCTTCAACATCGCCGACTGCGGGGTGGTCGTGGGAGTGTCCCTCGTGGTGCTCCTGACCCTGCTCGGCCGGGAGCTCGACGGCACCCGCACGGGCTCGGGCGGCCCGGGCGGGGAGCGGCTCGAGGCCTCCCCGGAGGAGGAGGGCACCCGTGGCTGAGTCCGAGGAGCACGTGCAGGAACGCTTCACCGTGCCGCCCGAGCTGGAGGGCCACCGCGCGGACGCCGCCGTGGCGGCCCTCACGGGGCTCTCCCGCTCCGCGGCCGCCGTGCTCTGCGCGGAGGGTCGGGTGCTGCACCGCGACCGGCCGGTCGCCAAGTCCTTCCGGGTCGAGGCCTCGCAGACGCTCACCGTGCACGTGCCCGTCCCCGAGGACCCGGCGCGGATCGTGCCGCAGCTGGTCGAGGACTTCCGCGTGGTCCACCTGGACGACGACATCGTGGTGATCGACAAGCCCCCGGGCGTCGCCGCGCACCCCTCGCCCGGGTGGAAGGGACCGACCGTGGTCGGGGCGCTGGCGGGCGCGGGCGTCACCGTGAGCACCTCCGGCGCCCCCGAACGGGCCGGCGTGGTGCACCGGCTCGACGTCGGCACGTCCGGGCTGATGGTCGTGGCCCGCACGGAGCGCGCGTACACCGCGCTCAAGCGCGCCTTCAAGGAACGGACGGTGACGAAGGTCTACCACAGCGTGGTGCAGGGCCTGCCGGACCCCCTGCGCGGGACGATCGACGCGCCGATCGGGCGCCACCCCGGCTACGACTGGCGCTTCGCCGTGGTCGAGGGCGGCCGCCCGTCGATCACCCACTACGAGGTCCTGGAGGCCTTCGGCCGGGCGGCGCTCGTCGAGGTGCACCTGGAGACCGGCCGCACCCACCAGATCCGCGTGCACTTCTCCGCGCTGCGCCACCCCTGCTGCGGGGACCTCACCTACGGCGCGGACCCCGCGCTGTCGGCCGGCCTCGGGCTCACCCGGCAGTGGCTGCACGCCAAGCGGCTGGGCTTCGAGCACCCCGGGACGGGGGAGCCCGTCGAGTACGAGAGCCCGTACCCGCCGGACCTCTCCTTCGCCCTCGAGACGCTGCGCGACGGCGGGCCCGCCTGACCCTGCGGACCGGACCGGCGCCGGTCCGCCTGACCCTGCGGTGCGGTCTCCTCCGGGGGAGCCGCCCGCGGCGGGCCGGTCGCGACGGGGCCGAGCGGTCGGTGCGGGCCACTACACTGGTCGGGTGACGACGGCGACCGGCAAGAACAGCTTCACCCACCTGCACGTGCACACCGAGTACTCCATGCTCGACGGTGCGGCACGCCTCGACGACCTCTTCGAGGCCTGCCACGAACTGGGGATGTCCTCCCTCGCGACGACCGACCACGGCTTCGTCTTCGGGGCCTTCGACTTCTGGAACAAGGCCCGCAACGCGGGGATCAAGCCCATCATCGGCGTGGAGGCCTACCTGACGCCGGGCACCGCCCGCTCCGACCGCACCCGCGTGAAGTTCGCCGACGGCGGCCGCGACGACGTCTCGGGCGGCGGCGCCTACACCCACATGACCCTGCTGGCCGAGACCACCCAGGGCATGCAGAACCTGTTCCGGGCCTCGTCCCTGGCCTCCCTCGAGGGCCAGCTCTACAAGCCGCGCATGGACCGTGAGTTGCTGAACACCTACGGCAAGGGCCTGATCGCGACCACGGGCTGTCCCTCCGGCGAGGTCCAGACCCGGCTGCGGCTGGGCCAGTACCAGGAGGCCCGGCAGGCCGCGGCGGAGTTCCGCGACATCTTCGGCGCCGAGAACTACTACTGCGAGCTCATGGACCACGGCCTGGGGATCGAGAAGCGGGTCACCGGCGACCTGCTCAAGCTCGCCAAGGACCTGCAGCTGCCGCTCGTGGCCACCAACGACCTGCACTACACGCACGCCGAGGACGCGAAGTCCCACGCGGCGCTGCTGTGCGTGCAGTCCGGCTCGTCGCTGGCGGACCCGAAGCGGTTCAAGTTCGACGCCGACGAGTTCTACCTGAAGTCCCCCGCGGAGATGCGGGAGCTCTTCCGCGACTTCCCCGAGGCCTGCGACAACACCCTCGAGATCGCCGAGCGGTGCAACGTCGAGTTCGACACCTCCGCGAACTACATGCCCCGCTTCCCGACCCCCGAGGGCCACGACGAGGAGTCCTGGTTCGTCGAGGAGGTCCAGCGGGGCCTGCACCACCGCTTCCCCGGCGGGATCCCCGAGGACGTGCAGCGCCAGGCGGACTACGAGAAGGGCATCATCCTGCAGATGGGCTTCCCCGGGTACTTCCTGGTGGTGGCCGACTTCATCAACTGGGCCAAGAACAACGGGATCCGGGTGGGCCCCGGCCGCGGCTCCGGTGCCGGCTCCATGGTCGCCTACGCCATGCGCATCACCGAGCTGAACCCGCTCGAGCACGGGCTGATCTTCGAGCGCTTCCTCAACCCGGACCGCGTGTCCATGCCCGACTTCGACGTCGACTTCGACGACCGCCGCCGCTCCGAGGTGATCCACTACGTCACCGAGAAGTACGGCGACGAGCGCGTGGCCATGATCGTCACCTACGGGACCATCAAGGCCAAGCAGGCCCTCAAGGACTCCTCGCGCGTGCTCGGCTACCCCTTCTCGATGGGGGAGAAGCTCACCAAGGCCATGCCGCCGGACGTCATGGGCAAGGGCATCTCGCTGAAGGACGTCTACGACGAGAGCGCCAAGCGGTACGGGGAGGCCGACGAGCTGCGCGAGATCCTCGCCCAGGACCCGGAGGCGAAGAAGATCTTCGACACCGCCGAGGGCCTGGAGGGGCTCAAGCGCCAGTGGGGCGTGCACGCGGCCGGCGTCATCATGTCCTCGGACCCGCTGATCGACATCATCCCGATCATGCGCCGCGAGCAGGACGGCCAGATCATCACCCAGTTCGACTACCCCACGTCCGAGGGTCTCGGGCTGATCAAGATGGACTTCCTGGGGCTGCGCAACCTCACGATCATCTCCGACGCCATCGAGAACATCACCCTGAACCAGGACGGGTTCGTGCTCGACCTGGAGAACCTCCTGCTCGACGACGCCGAGTCCTACGAGCTGCTGGCCCGCGGCGACACCCTGGGGGTGTTCCAGCTCGACGGCGGGCCCATGCGCCAGCTGCTCAAGCTCATGCGCCCCGACAACTTCGAGGACATCTCCGCGGTCATCGCGCTCTACCGCCCCGGCCCCATGGGCGCGAACTCGCACACCAACTACGCGCTGCGCAAGACCGGCCAGCAGGAGATCACCCCGATCCACCCCGAGCTCGAGGAGCCGCTCGCGGAGATCCTCAACACGACCTACGGCCTGATCGTCTACCAGGAGCAGGTCATGGCGATCGCCCAGAAGGTCGCGGGCTTCTCGCTCGGCCAGGCCGACATCCTCCGCCGCGCCATGGGCAAGAAGAAGAAGTCGGAGCTGGACAAGCAGTACGAGGGCTTCCACGGCGGCATGGTGGAGCGCGGCTACTCCGAGGCCGCCATCAAGGCCCTGTGGGACATCCTGCTACCCTTCTCGGACTACGCGTTCAACAAGGCCCACTCCGCGGCCTACGGCCTCGTGTCCTACTGGACGGCGTACCTCAAAGCGCACTACCCGGCCGAGTACATGGCCGCGCTGCTCACCTCGGTGGGCGACGACAAGGACAAGCTCGCCCTGTACCTCACGGAGTGCCGTCGGATGGGCATCACCGTGCTGCCCCCGGACGTCAACGAGTCCGCGCTGAACTTCACCCCGGTGGGCACCGACATCCGCTTCGGGATGGGCGCGGTGCGCAACGTGGGCGCGAACGTGGTCAGCGCGATGGTCGAGGCCCGAGAGGAGCACGGCGCCTTCACCTCCTTCAACGACTTCCTCGCGAAGGTCCCCGCCGTGGTCTGCAACAAGCGCACCATCGAGTCCCTGGTCAAGGCGGGCGCCTTCGACCGGCTGGGCCACACCCGGCGCGGGCTCGTGCTCTGCCACGAGGAGGCCGTGGACGCCACGGTGGCCGTCAAGCGCCAGGAGGCGGCCGGACAGTTCGACCTCTTCGGGGGCATGGGCCTGGACGACGAGGACCCCACGACCTCGCTGACCGTCGCGGTCCCGGACGTGCCCGAGTGGGAGCGCAAGGACCTGCTGGCCTTCGAGCGCGAGATGCTCGGCCTGTACGTCTCCGACCACCCGCTGCGCGGCCTCGACGAGGCGCTCGGCCAGTACGCCGACACCTCGATCCAGCCGCTGCTCGGCGAGGACGGCAGGCCCGACGGCGCCGTGGTGACCGTGGCGGGCATGATCACGTCCCTGTCCCGGCGGATCGCCAAGACCTCGGGCAACGCCTACGCCCGGGTGGAGCTCGAGGACCGGACGGGCTCGATCGAGATCATGTTCTTCGGCAAGGCCTACGCCCCCATCGCAGGGGTGCTCGCGGAGGACCTCATCTGCGTGATCAAGGGGCGGCTGCAGCGCCGGGACGACGGGTCGGTGACGATCTCCGCGCAGGAGCTCACCGTGCCGGAGCTCTCGGCGGACGGGCACAGCGGTCCCGTGCTGATCGCCCTGCCCGAGTTCCGCGCCACGGAGGAGACGGTCAAGGAGATCGGCGCGGTGCTGCGCAACCACCGCGGGGACTCCGAGGTGCGCATCCACCTCGAGACGCGCCAGAAGGTGCAGGTCCTGCGCCTGGGTCCGGACCTGCGGGTGAACCCGTCACCGGCGCTGTTCGGGGACCTCAAGGTCCTGCTCGGCCCGACCTGCCTGGAGGTGTAGCCCACCGGGCGGCGGAGCGCAAGGCCCGGCACCCGGCCGGGCGTCGCGGTGGAATACCATGGAGAGCGTGACTACTGCTGAGACGACCACGACTCCCGTCCTGCGAACGATCGACCTGCGCGGCCGGCACCTGTCCTGGTCCCAGCTGCGGGCGGCCGTGCCCCGGCAGAGCTCCACGTCGCTCGCGTCGGCGCAGCAGGCCGTGGAGGAGATCATCGCCGCGGTCCGCGCCGAGGGCGCCGTCGCCCTGCGCCGCTACGCGCAGCGCTTCGACGGCGTGGAGCAGGACCGGCTGCGCGTCGACCCGGCGGAGATCCGCCGGGCCGTCGACGAGCTGGACCCGGCCGTGCGGCGGGGCCTCGAGACCGCCATCGAGCGGACCCGGGCCTTCGCGCAGGCGCAGCGGCCGGCCGACGCCCGTGTCGAGGTCGCGCCCGGCGCCGTGCTCGTGCACCGGTGGACGCCCCTGCGCCGGGCGGGGCTCTACGTGCCCGGCGGGCTGGCCGTCTACCCCTCGTCCGTGGTCATGAACGTCGTCCCGGCCCAGGCGGCCGGGGTCGGCTCGGTGGTGCTGTGCAGCCCGCCGCAGAAGGAGTTCGGCGGTCTTCCGCACCCCACGATCCTCGCCGCCGCCGGGCTGCTCGGGGTGGACGAGGTCTGGGCGATCGGCGGCGCCCAGTCGCTGGCCGCCATGGCCCACGGGGTCACGGACGGCGAGGACGTCCTGGAGCCGGTCGACACCGTGACCGGTCCGGGCAACGTCTACGTCGCCACGGCCAAGCGTCTGCTCCGTTCCGTGGTCGGCGTGGACGCCGAGGCGGGGACCACCGAGATCGCGGTGCTGGCCGACGACACGGCCGTGCCGGCCTACGTGGCCGCCGACCTGATCTCCCAGGCCGAGCACGACCCCGCGGCCGGCGCGGTGCTGATCACCCACTCGCCGGGGCTCGCCGAGCGGGTCGCCGCGGAACTGGCCGTCCAGGTGCCCGAGGCGAAGCACCGGGAGCGGATCACCACCGCCCTGTCCGGGCCGCAGTCCGGGATCGTGCTCACCGACGACCTCGACGCCTCGATCGCCGTGGCCGACGCCTACGCCGCCGAGCACCTCGAGATCCACACCGCCGACCCGCAGGAGGTCGCCGCACGCGTGCGCAACGCGGGGGCGATCTTCCTGGGCCCCTACAGCCCCGTCCCGCTCGGCGACTACGCGGCGGGCTCGAACCACGTCCTGCCCACGGGCGGGACGGCGGTGCACGCCCAGGGCCTGTCCACCACCGCGTTCATGAAGGCCGTGCAGATCGTCGAGTACACCCAGGACGCCCTCGCCCGGATCGGGGAGGACATCGTGGCCGTCGCGCGCTCCGAGGACCTGCCCGCCCACGGCCGGGCCATCACGATCCGCACCGGGAGCTGATCCGACCGTGCACTGCCCGTTCTGCCGTCACACCGACTCCCGCGTCGTCGACAGCCGCACCACGGACGACGGGACGGCGATCCGCCGCCGCCGTCAGTGCTCCGAGTGCGGCCGGCGGTTCACCACGCTCGAGACCACGACCATCTCGGTCATCAAGCGCTCGGGCGTCACCGAGCCCTTCGACCGGCAGAAGATCGTCAACGGGGTGCGCAAGGCCTGCCAGGGCAGGCCGGTGAGCGAGGACGACCTCGCGATGCTCGCCCAGGAGGTCGAGGAGACGATCCGGGCGCTGGGCGCCGCGGAGATCGAGGCCCACGAGGTGGGGCTCGCGATCCTGGCCCCGCTGCGCCGGCTGGACGTCGTGGCGTACCTGCGCTTCGCCAGCGTCTACCAGGCCTTCGACGGACTGGGGGACTTCGAGGAGGCGATCGACCTCCTGCGCAGGCAGCAGGCCGAGCAGACCGGGCAGCAGACCATCCCCGCCACCGTGGAGCCCATCGGGGCCGCCAGGAAGCGCACCGGCCGCCGGCCGCGGGGCAAGGGCCTCGAGGGAGTGTCGCAGCCGCGGCTGCTCTGACGTCCCGGCCGGCTGATGGCCGGCCTCCCGGCGTGTCTCTTGCCGCAGCCCGGACGGCAGTCGTAGAGTGGGCTACGTAACAGGCTCCCGTCGGGGGCTGCGGAGGGGAAGCCGCGGCCCCCGGCGGGTTTATTTGTGTCCTAGGGTGCGAAAAGGACCGTGCACCGACCGCAGGATCAGGTCGGTGCACGGTCCTTTTCGTGAGCGGGACGGCGTCGCGGGTCACGGCGACCCGGACGGGCCGCGGGGAGTCGGGCCGTCCGGGTGGTCGGTCGTCAGCGGGCGGACACCGGCAGGTCGGCACGCAGAGCGGCCCCGACGATGCCCGCGTTGTTGCGCAGCTCCGCCACCTTGATGGGCGTCCGCAGCTCCAGGTAGGGGAGGAACTTGTCCGGGTTCTTCGACACCCCGCCGCCCACGATGAACAGGTCGGGGGAGAAGAGGAACTCGACGTGGCTGAAATAGGGCTGCAGCCGCTTGGTGGCCCATTTCTTCCAGGGCATGTCCTCGCGCTCCCGCGCCGCCGCCGAGGCCCGGGTCTCGGCGTCGTAGCCGTCGATCTCCAGGTGACCGAGTTCGGCATTGGGGACGAGCCGGCCGTCCTGCACGAGCGCCGAGCCGATGCCGGTGCCCAGGGTCAGCACGATGACGAGTCCGCCGACGCTCCGGCCGGCGCCGTACACCGCCTCGGACAGCCCCGCCGCGTCGGCGTCGTTGAGGGCCTCCACGGGTCGGCCCAGCCGCCGCGTCATGAGGGAGTCCACGTCCGTGCCGATCCACGACTTGTCGATGTTCGCCGCCGACAGGGCGACACCGTTCTTGATGATCGCCGGGAACGCGATGCCGACCGGGGAGTCCGGAGCCGGTGCGTCGGGGCGGGCCTGAAGCTCCTCTACGATCTGCGCGACCGTCTCCGCCACCGCCTCGGGGGTCGCAGGCTGCGGCGTCGGGATGCGGAAGCGCGTGCCGACGAGCTCCCCCGTGTCGAGGTCCACGATCCCGCCCTTGGTGCCGGTGCCGCCGAAGTCGACGCCGATCGCTCGGCGGTGGGCCGCGGGAACGGTCGCGGGAAGTTCGGTGGTCTGTGGCTGGCTCATGGGAGGTCCTCTCGCGGGCCGGGGCGGTCTGTCAAGTGTGGGCAGTCTACGGCAGGGCCTACGGAATTGTGAGGACGTCCACTCCGTCCTCGGTGACGGCCATGGTGTGCTCGAACTGCGCGCTGCGCCGCCGGTCGCGGGTGGTCACGGTCCAGTCGTCGTCCCACTGCTCCCACTGGATCGTGCCCAGGGTCAGCATGGGCTCGATCGTGAACACCATGCCCGGGACCATCAGGGTGGAGTAGGACGGCGCGGCGTCGTAGTGGGGGACGATCAGTCCGGAGTGGAACTCGCGGCCCACCCCGTGACCCGTGAAGTCCCGCACCACGCCGTAGCCGAAGCGCCGGGCGTACTTCTCGATGACGCGGCCGATGACATTGATCTCGCGGCCCGGGCGGACCGCCTTGACGGCCCGGTTCAGGGCCTCCTCGGTGCGCTCGACCAGCAGGCGGGACTGCTCGTCGACCTCGCCCACCAGGAACATCCGGTTGGTGTCGCCGTGGAAGCCGTTCTTGTAGGCCGTGACGTCCAGGTTGATGATGTCGCCGTCCTCCAGCACCGTGGAGTCGGGGATGCCGTGGCAGATCACCTCGTTGAGGGACGTGCAGATGGACTTGGGGAAGCCCCGGTACCCCAGGCACGAGGGGTAGGCCCCGTGGTCGCACAGGTACTCGTGGGCGATCCGGTCGAGCTCGTCCGTGGTCGTGCCGGGCACGGCCGCCCGGCCGGCCTCCTGCAGGGCGCGCGCCGCGATCCGGCCCGCCTCGCGGATGAGCTCGATCTCGTCCGGGGTGTAGACGTTGCCGCCGCGGCCCTCGTCCGGCTCCGCCCGGCCCACGTACTCGGGGCGGGGGATGGCCGCCGGCACGCGCCGGCCGGGGGTCACGGAGCCGGGGGCGAGGGCCCCCACGGGGGCGGTCCCGCCGGGGGCGGGAGCGGTGAGGTTGTGCGTGGGCACGGGAGTCTGGACCTCCTGGATCGGGTGAGCCGGCCCCGTCCGGGCCGGTCCGGGCCTAGGATCTACCCTAGCGCGCCGGGCACGGGGCCGGCCCGGTCGCCGGGGCCCGGCGGCCACCGAGAGGAGAGGTCATGGCCGAGTTCTGGTTCAACACCTACACCCACCAGGTCGAGGAGGGCCCGCAGTCGGACTACCGCAAGCTGCTCGGGCCCTATGCCACGCGCGAGGAGGCGCAGAACGCGCTGAAGCTCGCCGCGGAGCGCACCCGGCGGTGGGACGAGGAGGACCGCGCCTTCGAGGATGGCTGAGCGGACGCGGGCCCGGCGCCCCGCGGGGCCGGGACCGCCGCCGGGCGGGGCGGTGCGTCGCGGCCGGTGGCTCAGAAACCGTGCTCGGGGCCCGGGAACGTCCCCGAGCGCACGTCCTCGACGTAGTGGCCCACGGCGTCGGAGACCACCCCGTGGAGGTCCGCGTACTGCCGGACGAAGCGCGGCATCCGGCCGCGGCGCAGTCCCAGCATGTCCTGCCACACGAGCACCTGGCCCGTGGTCGCGGGCCCGGCACCGATGCCCACGGTCGGGATCTCCAGGGCGGCGTCCACGGCCGCGGCGGCCTCCGCCGGGACCATCTCCATCACCAGGCAGAACGCCCCGGCGGCCTCGAGGGCACGGGCGTCCTCGACGAGCGTCCGCGCGGCGTCGCCGCGGCCCTGCACCCGGTACCCGCCCAGGGCGTGCTCGCTCTGCGGGGTGAAGCCGATGTGCGCCACGACGGGCACCCCCGCCTGGACCATGGCCCGGACGTGGGGGGCGAACCACGCCCCGCCCTCGAGCTTCACCGCGTGCGCGCCGCCCTCCTTGAGGAAGCGCACCGCGGTGGCCACCGCCTGCTCGGGGGAGGCCTCGTAGGAGCCGAAGGGCAGGTCCACCACCACGAAGGCGCGCTCGACGGCCCCGGACACGGCCCGGCACATCGGCAGCAGCTCCTCCACGGTGACGGGCAGGGTGCTGGAGTGGCCCAGGACGTTGTTGCCGGCGGAGTCCCCGACCAGCAGCGAGTCGACGCCGGCCGCGTCGAAGATCGCCGCGGTCAGGGCGTCGTAGCACGTGAGCATCGTGAACTTCTCAGCACGGCGCTTGGCCTCGCGCAGGTGGTGCGTGCGCACCCGGCGCACGTCCAGCGCGCCCGGTGCCGGACGAGGGGTCTCCTGGGTCATGTCCCCACCCTATCGGGCGCACCGCCCGGGCCCGTTCCCGTCCGGCGGGCGCGGCGGGGCAGCGCGTTAGAGTGGGCGGGACAGCAAGCGTGCCCGGTCGGCACAGCACGCCCGGGCAGGAAGACGAGGAAGACAACCATGGACCGTCAGCAGGAGTTCGTCCTCAGGACCATCGAGGAGCGCGACGTCCGCTTCGTGCGCATGTGGTTCACGGACGTCGTCGGGAGCCTCAAGTCGGTGGCCCTGGCACCCGCCGAGGTCGAGGCCGCCTTCGAGGAGGGGCTCGGCTTCGACGGCTCGTCCATCGAGGGCCTGTCCCGGGTCTCCGAGGCGGACATGCTCCTGCAGCCGGACCCGTCCACGTTCCAGATCCTGCCGTGGCGCAGCGAGACGGAGCCCACCGCACGGATGTTCTGCAACATCCTCACCCCGGACGGGGAGCCCTCCTCCTCGGACCCGCGCGGGGTGCTCAAGCGCGTCCTGGAGAAGGCCTCGGACATGGGCTTCACCTGCTACACGGCGCCGGAGATCGAGTTCTACCTGCTGAAGTCCGCGGACCTCGACGCCGAGGGCCAGCCGACGCCCGTGGACCACGAGGGGTACTTCGACCACGTGCCGGGCGGCGTGGTGCAGGACTTCCGACGCAAGGCCGTCAACATGCTGGAGGCCGTCGGGATCTCCGTCGAGTTCTCCCACCACGAGGCGGGCCCCGGGCAGAACGAGATCGACCTGCGCTACGCCGACGCCCTGCAGACGGCCGACAACATCATGACGTTCCGCACGGTCATCAAGGAGGTCGCGCTCTCGCAGGGCCTGTACGCGACCTTCATGCCCAAGCCGTTCACGGAGCACCCCGGCTCCGGGATGCACACGCACTTCTCGCTCTTCGAGGGGGACACCAACGCCTTCTTCGAGGCCGGCTCCGAGTTCCGCCTTTCCCGCACGGCCGGGCACTTCATCGCCGGCATCCTGCGGCACGCCCCCGAGTTCACGTCCGTGACCAACCAGTTCGTCAACTCCTACAAGCGGCTCTGGGGCGGGGGAGAGGCCCCCTCCTACCAGTCCTGGGGGCACAACAACCGCTCCGCCCTCGTGCGGGTGCCCCTGTCCAAGCCGGACAAGGTGCAGGCCGCACGGATCGAGTACCGCGGCATCGACTCCGCCACGAATCCCTACCTCTCCTACGCCGCGCTGCTGGCCGCGGGGCTGCGGGGCATCGAGAACGAGTACGAGCTCCCGCCCGTGGAACTGGACGACGTCGCGGCGATGAGCTCCGCGGAGCGCCGCGCCCTCGGCCACAACCCGCTGCCCTCGAGCCTGTACGACGCCATCCGGGAGACCGAGGAGTCGGAGTTCATGGCCGAGCTGCTCGGGGAGCAGGTCTACGACTACTTCCTGCGCAACAAGCGCCGCGACTGGAACGACTACCGCCGGGTCGTCACGCACTTCGAGCTCAAGAACAACCTCGGCATCCTCTGACCCCGGACGGACCGTCCCATGACACATCCTCCCCAGTCGGCGGCCCCCGCGGACCCCGTCGCGTCCGGCCGCCTCATCAAGGTCGGTTTCGCGGACACGGCCAACGCCCAGCGCTGGCTCGCCTTCCCCGAGCTCGCGGAGGTCGACCTCGACCGGCTGCTGGAGGGCCTGGCGCTGGCGGCGTCGCCCGACGTCGCCCTGCAGCTCACCGTCCGGCTCCTCGAGGGCTCCCCGGAGCTCGCCGAGCGGATCAACGCGGGTCCGGAGGCCTCCGAGACCATGTTCCGGCTGCTGGGCGCCTCCGAGGCGCTGGGGGAGTTCCTGCTCCGGCGCCCCGAGCACCTGGACCTGCTCGCGGAGCCCGCCGCCGCCGAGCCCGGGGAGATCCCGGGGGAGCAGTTCCGCGACGCGCTGCTGACGGCGGTCGGAGCCGATCCCGCCGCGCGCACCCCGGTGGCGGCGGAGACCGGCGACGTCGCCTGCAGCGCCCTCCGCGTGTCCTACCGGCGGGAGCTGGCGCGCATCGCCATCCGGGACGTCGGGGCCCTCTACCCCGCCGACCACATGCCCGCGGTGGGCCGCCAGCTGGCCGACCTCGCCGCCGCGGCCCTCGAGGGGGCGCTCGCCGTCTCCCGGGCGGAGGCCGCGGGGACCTGGGCGCCCGAGACCGTCGACCGGGTGCGGCTCGCCGTGATCGGGATGGGCAAGTGCGGTGCCCGGGAGCTCAACTACATCTCCGACGTCGACGTCGTCCACGTCATGGCCGTCGAGGACCCGGACGGCGCGGAACCCCTGGACGGGGCGGAGGCCACCGTCATCGCCACGGCCCTCGCCACGGGCACCGCCCGGGCGCTCATGGCCCGCGGCGCGGAACCCCCGCTGTGGGAGGTGGACGCCAACCTCCGACCCGAGGGCAAGGACGGGCCGCTCGTGCGCACCCTGGACTCGCACGTGCGCTACTACGAGCGGTGGGCCGAGTCCTGGGAGTTCCAGGCCCTGCTCAAGGCCCGGCCGGTCGCCGGTGACCCGGAGCTCGGAGCGGCGTACCGGAAGGCCATCGAGCCGTTCGTGTGGCGCAGCTCCGGGCGCGAGGGCTTCGTCGAGTCCGTGCAGGCCATGCGCCGGCGGGTCACCGACAACATCCCGGCCGCCGAGGGCGAGCGCCAGATCAAGCTGGGCCCCGGCGGGCTGCGCGACGTCGAGTTCACCGTCCAGCTCCTCCAGCTCGTGCACGGGCGCACGGACGAGCGGGTCCGGACGCAGGCCACGACCGAGTCCCTGGCCGCGCTCTCCGAGGGCGGCTACATCGGCCGCCGGGACAGCGAGCAGTTCTCGGCCCACTACCGCTGGCTGCGTCTGCTGGAGCACCGCATCCAGCTGTTCCGCCTGCGCCGCACCCACCTCATGCCGCGCGGGGAGCGGGAGCTCACGGTCATCGCCCGGTCGCTGCGCGGCGCCGCGGACACCGCCCGCCCGTCCGCCGACTCGCTGCTCGAGGAGTGGCGCAGGGTCAAGCGCAGCGTGCGGGGAATGCACGAGCGGATCTTCTACCGGCCGCTGCTCGCGGCGCTCGCCCACCTGCCCGAGACCGACACCAGCCTCTCGGCCGAGTCGGTGCGGGACCGGCTCGCCGCGCTCGGCTACCGGGACCCCAAGGCCGCCGTGCGCCACATCGAGGCGCTCACCCGCGGCGTCAGTCGGCGGGCCGAGATCCTGCGCACCCTGCTGCCCGTGCTCCTCGCCTGGCTGGCCGACGGCGTCGACGCCGACGCGGGCCTGCTGGGCTTCCGGCGGCTCTCCGAGTCCCTCGGGACCACCCCCTGGTTCCTGCGTCTGCTCCGCGACTCGAACGCCGCCGCCGAACGGTTGTGCCAGATCCTCTCCAGCTCCCGGTACGTCACCGACCTGCTGGAGAACTCCCCGGAGGCCACCGCCTGGCTCGGCCAGGACGACGAGCTCTGCCCCGTGTCCTTCGAGACGCTGTGGAGCGAGATCCGCGCGCAGATGGCCCGCCACCCCGACCCGGGGGAGGCCGTGCGGATGATCCGGCTCGTCCGCCGCCGCGAGGAGCTGCGCGTGGCGCTCGCGGACACCTCCGGGCTGCTCGACGTCGAGCAGGTCGTGGAGGCCCTGTCCGACATCGACCGGGTCTGCATCCTGGGCGCCCTGCACGTGGCCGAGCGCGAGGTCTACGACCGGGCCGGCCGGCTCGCCGACGTCCTCGTCGTCGCGATGGGCCGGCAGGGCGGGCGGGAGATCGGCTACGGCTCCGACGCCGACGTCATGTACGTCTACGCCCCGGTGGGGGACGCGGACCCCACGGCGGCCCGGGAGCAGGCCGAGGCCCTGCTGCAGCGGATGGTGCAGCTGCTCAAGGCGCCCTGCTCACCGCCCATCGTGGCGGAGCGCGTGCTGGAGATCGACAACGACCTGCGTCCCGAGGGCAAGCAGGGACCCATGGTGCGCTCCGTCGAGTCCTACGCCGAGTACTACGCCCGGTGGGCGCAGACCTGGGAGTTCCAGGCGCTCACCCGGGCGCTGCCCGTCGCCGGCAGCGACGAGCTGGCCGACGCGTTCCGGCGGGTCGTCGACCCGCGCCGCTACCCGGAGGAGTTCGCCGAGCGCCAGCTGCTCGAGATCCGGCGCATGAAGGCCCGCGTGGAGAACGAGCGCATGCCGCGGGGCGCGGACCCGTCCCGGCACCTGAAGCTGGGCCGGGGCGGACTCTCGGACGTCGAGTGGCTCGTCCAGACGTTGCAGCTCCAGCACGGGCACCGCGTCCCGGGGCTGCGGACCACGAGCACCCTGCGCGCCCTGCACGCCGCGGAGGAGGCTGGTCTCGTGACCGCCGAGGACGCCATGGCCCTGTCCGCCGCGTGGCGGCTGGCCACGGCGGTGCGCAACGGCAACGTCCTGCGCACCGGGCGCCGCTCCGACGCCCTGCCCTCCAAGCGGGCCGACCTCGAGGCGGTGGCCCGCTGGTGCGGGTACCCCCACGGCTGCGCCGGCCGGCTCGAGGAGGACTACCTGCGCACCACCCGCAAGGCCCGGGCCGTCTTCGAGCGCCTCTTCTACGGCCACTGACGGCGTCCCCTGGCGCCGCCCCCGGGCCGTCGGCAGCACGGGGAGGGCCCCGGACCCCGTCCTGCGGGTCCGGGGCCCTCCCCGTGGCGCTGCGGCGCAGCGCGGTTGCGGCTCAGACGCCGTAGTACAGCGAGAACTCCAGCGGGTGCGGGACCACGGACAGCGGCTTGAGCTCGAACTCGCGCTTGTACTCGATCCAGGACTGGATGGTGTCCTCGGTGAAGACGTCACCGGCGAGCAGGAACTCGTGGTCCTCCTCCAGGGCCAGCAGCGCCTCGTCGAGCGAGGCCGGGGCCTTCTTGATGTCCTTGGCCTCCTCGGCGGGCAGCTCGTAGAGATCCTTGTCGATCGGGTCGGCCGGCTCGATGCGGTTGCGGATGCCGTCGAGGCCCGCCATCAGCTGGGCGGCGAACGCCAGGTACGGGTTGCACGAGGGGTCCGGGGCGCGGAACTCGAGGCGCTTGGCCTTCGGGTTGGTGCCCGTGATCGGGATGCGGATGCCGGCGGAGCGGTTGCCCTGCGAGTACACCATGTTGACCGGTGCCTCGAAGCCCTTGACCAGGCGGCGGTAGGAGTTCACCGTCGGGTTGGTGAAGGCCAGCACGGCAGAGGAGTGCTCGAGCAGGCCGCCGATGTACCAGCGGGCGAGGTCGGACAGGCCCGCGTAGCCCTTCTCGTCGTAGAACAGCGGCTCGCTGCCCTTCCACAGGGACTGGTGGCAGTGCATGCCGGACCCGTTGTCGTTGAAGACGGGCTTGGGCATGAACGTGGCCGACTTGCCGAAGGCGTCCGCCGTGTTCTTGATGACGTACTTGAACTTCTGCAGGTCGTCGGCGGCCTTCGTCAAGGTGTTGAACTTGTAGTTGATCTCGGCCTGACCGGGAGCGCCCACCTCGTGGTGGGAGCGCTCGACCTCGAGGCCCACCTCGTCCAGCGCCACGCACATGGCGTCGCGCAGGTCGGCCTGCTTGTCGACCGGGGAGACGGGGAAGTAGCCGCCCTTGGTGGCGGTCTTGTTGCCCAGGTTCCCGCCCTCCTCCTTGCGACCGGTGTTCCAGGCGGCCTCGTCGGAGTCGATGGCGTAGAAGGAGCCCTGCGGCTGGATGTCGTAGCGGACGTCCTCGAAGATGAAGAACTCGGCCTCGGAGGCGAAGTTGGCGACGTCCGCGATGCCCGTCGACGCCATGTAGGCCTCGGCGCGCTCGGCCACGCCGCGGGGGTCGCGGTGGTAGGGCTCACCGGTGCGGGGGTTCACGATCGAGCAGGTGACCACGAGCGTCTTCTCGACGCGGAACGGGTCCACGAACGCCGACGTCGGGTCCGGGATGAGCTGCATGTCGGACTCGGCGATGCCCTGGAAGCCCCGGATGGAGGAGCCGTCGAACAGCTGCCCGTGCACGAAGAAGTCGTCGTCCACCGACTTGGCGGGGAGGTTGAAGTGCTGCTGCACGCCGGGCATGTCCGTGAACCGGACGTCGACGAAGACGATCTCCTCGTCCTTGATGAACGTGAGGACTTCCTCGGGTGTCTGGAACATGTGCTGTTCTCCTTGTTAAGTGGGCTGGACCGCCGTGCCGGGAACGCTCCAACGGCGTCCGTTTCCGGGGACAACGCTACGGACCGGGCATTAAGGCTCCGTGTCCCGGGTGTTTCCTCGGTGTTACACAGGAGGCCTCGGGGAGCCACGGTCTCCCGCCAGTCTAGGGGAGTCCCTCCCCGATACCCTGAGGGGATGATCGACAGAAGCGACGTGGGCTCATGGCTCGAGGGGCCGGGAACCGGCCGGCAGCAGTACCCGGGGCAGCGCCTCGGGAGACCGGAGCAGGGGCCGGGCTCCGTGGGTCGCGTGGGGCGGCGGATCGTGGCCCTGGTCCTGGACTGGTTCCTGTGCTGGGCCCTCGCCGAGTGGCTCGTGCCCCAGTGGAACGAGCAGGGCCTGATGACCCTGGCGTTCCTGCTCGTGCTCAACGTGCTGCTGGTCGGCGCGACCGGCCACACCCCCGGGCACCTGCTGCTGGGCCTGCAGGTGCAGACGCTGGCCGGGCGGCCGGCGGGCTTCGCCCGCGCCGCGGTCCGCTCCCTCCTGCTGTGCCTCGTGATCCCGGCGGTCGTGTTCGACCCGGACCAGCGCGGCCTGCACGACCGGGCGGCGGACACGGTCCTCGTCCGCACGCGCTGAGCACGCGGCCGGGCACGGTGCCCGGTACGACGACGGAGCCCCTCGCCTTTTCATCAGGCGAAGGGCTCCGTGGCTGTCGTCCGCTCGAGGACGGGTCCGCGGGTCAGCGGCCGCGCATGGCCCGGCGGTCCGGGCGGGCACGCATCGGGTCCACGCCCTTGGGGATCGGCAGGCGGTTGCCCAGGGTGCTGATCCGCTTGTGCACCGTCTGCACCTCCTGCTGGGTGAGCTTCTTGTCGAGCTTCTTCATCCGCTTGGACAGCTCGCGCAGCGGGACCTGTCCCTCGCCCTTGCCGGTCTTGATGACGTGGATCGGGACGTTCTGGATCACGGGGCCGATCCGGCGGCGCTCCTTGGCGACCAGCTTGTCGACCCGCCCGGCGGGGCCCTCGGTCACGAGGACCACGCCGGGACGGCCGATGGCGCGGAAGATGAGGTCGCGGGTGCGGGGGTCCATGGCGGCCGGCTGGTCCTCGACGATCCAGCCGCGGCGCAGCGCGGACAGGGCGGCACCGGCGGCCCCGGGCTGGTCCTCGATCCGGGCGAACGCGGCGCGCTCGGCCCGCCGGGAGAGGTAGAAGGACGCGGCCAGCAGGGCGAACGGCAGGCCGATGAGCAGCCCGGTGATCCAGTTGCCCAGGAGGACGCCGATGAGCAGGAAGACCAGGAGGACGCCGAGGCCGATCAGCAGCATCCACCAGCCGATGTTGGGCTCGACCTCGCGGGTCATCTTGAAGACCTGCTTGATCTGACCGAGGAAGCCGGGTCCCTTGGCCGCCTTCCGCTGCTTCCTCGCCTCGCGCTTCTGCGCCCGGGTGGGCTTCCCGGTCGGCTTCCCCGTCGGCTTCCCGAGGGAGGTGGATCGCGACGTGGGGCGCGACTTGGCGTGGGAAGGTGACACGGTGAGACCTCGTCCTATGGTGCGGTGGCGGTGTTCCGGGGGGACCCGCGGCCTCAGGGCGTCAGGGCGCCCGGCCGTGGTCCGTCCTCCAGTTTAGCGGGTGGGCGGGGCCGGTCCCCGCCGGACCTCAGCGGAGTCGCTGGACGAGCGAGGAGGCCTCCTGGGAGGCGCTGCCGGTGTCCTCGATGTGCGCCAGGTGGTCCGGGATGGCCCGGCCCGACTTCTCCATGGCCCGGGCCCACAGCCGGCCGGCGCGGTACGAGGACCGGACCATCGGACCGGCCATGACGCCCAGGAAGCCGATCTCCTCGGCCATCTCGGAGAGCTCCACGAACTCCTCCGGCTTGACCCACCGGTCGATCGGGTGGAACAGCGGGGAGGGGCGCAGGTACTGGGTGAGCGTGATGATGTCGCACCCGGCGTCGTTGAGGTCGCACAGCGCCTCGTGGATCTCCTGGTTCGTCTCGCCCATGCCGAGGATGAGGTTGGACTTGGTGATCATCCCGGCGTCCTTGCCCTGGGTGATGACGTCCAGGGAGCGCTCGTAGGTGAACGCGGGCCGGATCTGGCGGAAGATGCGCGGGACCGTCTCCACGTTGTGGGCGAAGACCTCCGGCGCGGCGTCGATGACCTGCTGCAGCCGGTCCGGCTTGCCCTGGAAGTCGGGGATCAGGATCTCCACGCCGGTGTTCGGGTTCAGCGTGTGGATCGCGCGGATGGTCTCCGCGTACAGCCAGGCGCCGCCGTCGTCCAGGTCGTCACGGGCCACGCCGGTGACGGTCGCGTAGCGCAGTCCCAGCTCCTTGACGGACTCGGCCACCTTGCGGGGCTCGGTGACGTCCAGCAGGTCGGGCTTGCCGGTGGCGATGTCGCAGAAGTCGCAGCGGCGGGTGCACTTGGAGCCGCCGATCAGGAACGTGGCCTCCCGGTCCTCCCAGCACTCGTAGATGTTGGGGCAGCCGGCCTCCTCGCACACGGTGTGCAGGCCCTTGCCGCGGGCCAGGGACTTCAGCTCCTGGAACTCGGGGCCCATCCGTGCGGTGTTCTTCAGCCAGGACGGCTTCTTCTCGATCGGCGTCTCGGCGTTGCGCGCCTCGACGCGCAGCAGGCGGCGGCCCTCGGGGGCAACGGTCATGGTCGGTCTCCTTGTCGAGATGTCGACGGTGGTGCGCTCACGGTCCCGGTGGTCCCGGGGCGGCGCGGGTCAGCTGACGGCGGTGGGCCAGGGCAGCGGGCCCGGGGTCCCCGACGGGACGAACTGTTCGCACAACTCGTCCCGGCGGGCGGATATTTCCTGCTCCAGGCGCGCGACCACCGATTCCGGGGTCACGAGCCGGCCCGTCTCCTGCGAGAGGCTCGTGACGGAGGCGTCGGTGATCCCGCAGGGGATGATCTTGCCGAACGGCCGCAGGTCGTTGGAGCAGTTCAGCGCGAAGCCGTGCATGGTGGCCCGCTTGGAGACCTGCACGCCGATGGCGGCGATCTTGCGGTCCGGCCCGTGCTCGTCGGCGAGCACCCACGCCCCGGACCGGCCCGCCACGGTGGTGGCCTCCACCCCGAAGTCCGCGACCACGGCCACGATGATCTCCTCGAGCAGGCGCACGAAGCGCACGACGTCGATGGGCGTGGTCAGCCGGACGATGGGGTAGCCCACGAGCATCCCCGGGCCGTGGTAGGTGAGCTTGCCCCCGCGCCCGATCTCCACGACCTCGGTCCCGTCGTAGGGGTACTCGTGGGGTTCGGTGCGCCGTCCGGCCGTGTAGACCGGGGGGTGCTCCAGCAGCAGCACGGTGTTGTCCCGATCGCCCGCGACGACCTCGCGGTGCACGTTCTTCTGCAGCTCCAGCGCCGGGCGGTAGTCGACGAGGTGCGGGTCGAAGCCGAGCCGTTCGAAGCAGAGGGACATGACCCCAGCCTATCGCGCGCCCGGCCCGGCGCGCGCCGGGCGGGGGCTGTGGACGGCGTCCACGGACCCTGGCGGCGTGCGGGCATGCTGGGGGCATGGAGCATCGTCCCGTCGCGCACGGCGGCCACCACGAGTCCTCCCGGCCCCCGTCCGTCTCCGCGCGGGCGCGGCTCGCCGCGGCGGTCCGTGACGACCGTGCGCACGGCGGCGCCGGCCCGTCCGGCGGCTCGCGGGCGGAGGACACGCCTCCGCGGCTCCCGCCCGAGGACGGGCTGGAGCCGGTGCGCCGACTGGGCGGGCGGTCCTGGCTGGTGCGGGAGTCCCGGTCCGGGGAGCACTTCGTCCTGCGGTCCTGTCCGGAGGCGCCCGGGCCGGAGCGCGACCGGTCGCTGGCCGCGCTCCGGTCCCTCGCCGTGGCCCTGGCGGGCCGGGACGAGCCCTGTCTCGTGGCCGTGCGCGGACTGCTGGGCCCGGCGGCGGAGCCCGTGGGCCTGATCGAGGACTGCCTGGTGGGCGGCTCCCTCGCCGACCGGCTGGCCGAGCGCGGCCGGCTGGCGCCCGCCGAGGCGGCCGCGGTGTTCCGGGACGCCGCGACGGGCCTGGCGGCCCTGCACGGCCTCGGCCGGTCCCACGGAGAGCTCTCCGCCCGGCAGGTCCTGTTCCGCAGCACGCAGACTCCCGCCGCGGGCACGGCGGCGACCCCGGTGGCGACCCCGGTGTCGCCGGACGGTGGGGGGCATGTCGCCGCCGTGCGCGCGGGCACGGCGCCCGGGAGTCCGGCGGAGGACGTCCGCGCTCTCGGGGCCGTCGGTTGGACGGCGCTCACCGGGCGGGCACCGGCCCGGGAGGCGCGGCGGGTGCCTCTGTCCCTGCTGTGCCCCGGCGCTCCGCCCGCACTCGTCCGGGCGGTCGAGGCCGCCCTCGCCGCCGATCCCTCGGCCCGGCCCACGGCGGCGGACCTGGCCGACCGGTTCGCGCGGGTCCAGGAGGCGGTGCCCGACGGCCCGGGGGTCCCCGCCGCCCGTCCGGAACGGGTCCGGACGGTGGGCGGTCTCCGGGCAGTGCTCGTCGGTGCCGCGGCGCTGCTGCTGGCCGCCGGAGGCGCGGTCCTCCTGCCGCGGGAAGGGCCTGCCCCGCCCGCGGTCCCGGCGGCCGAACCGGCGGCGACCCACCCGTCGGCCAGCCACCCGGCGCACCCCCTGGCCCCTGGGCGGCCGGGCCCGGTGGCGCCGGGGCCCGTCGGCGGCACGCCGCGGGCCGCCACCGACGCCGAGGATCCCCGACGGGCGCTGCGGGAGCTGGTGGCGCTGCGGGGCGAGGCCCTGCGCGCCGGTGACGCCGGGCTGCTGGACGAGGTGTACGCCCCCGGCGCCGAGGCCGGGGCGGCCGACCGGGACCTGATCGCGCGGGCGGGCAGGGACTTTCCCGAGCTCGTGCTCGAGGTCGGGCGCGTCCGCGACGCGCCGGCCGGGTCCGCGGAGCCGGGCAGGGTCGTGCTGGTGGCCGAGGTGCGGGTCGACGGTTACCGCGGCGCGCCGGGCACGATCCCGTCCGTGGTGCCGGCCGGGGACGGATGGGTGCAGACGGTCCTCGTGGCCCTGGTCGAGGGGGAGCAGGGCTGGCGGCTGGCCGGGGTGGAGCCCGCAACGGGTGCGTCGGGTCCGCCGGGGGCGGACCCGGACGAGCAGGAACCGGCACGGCTGGACCCCCGGGGCTGACGGGCAGCGCCGGGGGTCCGGTCGTCGGGGGTGGGGAGCGGGGCTCACCAGAGGGTGGCGACCGCCATGTTGATCAGCGCCAGCCCGCCCACGGCGTGGGCGAGACCGGTCGAGACCGTCTCCCCTCGCCTGGTCCGCCGCTGGCCCACGAAGGCGGCGACCGCCACGGCGAGGGCGACCAGCAGCTTCACGGCGACCTTGACGTGGTTGACGTCGCCGTCGCCCATCTCGTAGACAGCCACGAGCAGGAGACCGGTCACCAGACTCAGCAGCGAGGCGTGGAACTGTCCGGGGGACACCGTGGGGCGCTTCATGGTGTAGATCCAGGTGCCCACGATGATCGCGGCGCCGACGAGGTGCAGGAAGACGAGGAGCCCGGTCAGGAAGGTCATGTCCCCGACCCTATCGGAGCGTCGTCCGAGGACGCCGGGAGGGCGTGTCCCTGTGACCAGGAACACGCCCTCCCGAGGCCCCAGGCCCTCCGCAGGTGCTCAGCGGGGGCCGGGGACCCGCACGCGGCCGGTCAGAGGCCGACCTCGGACTCGAACCGGCCCTCCTCCAGGCGCGCCTTGAGCGCCTGGAGGAAGCGACCGGCGTCCGCGCCGTCGACCAGGCGGTGGTCGTAGGTCAGGGACAGGTAGCACATGTGCCGGATGGCGATGGTGTCGTTGCCGTCGGCGTCGGCGACCACCATCGGGCGCTTCACGATCGAGCCCGTGCCGAGGATCGCGACCTGCGGCTGGTTGATGATCGGGGTGTCGAACAGGGCCCCGAACGAACCGAGGTTCGTGATCGTGAACGTTCCGCCGGTGAGGTCGTCCGGCGTGATGTTGCCGTCCTTGGCCCGGGAGCCGAGATCCGCGATCTGCTTGGCCAGGCCGCCGAGGTTGAGGTCGCCGGCGTCCTTGATGACCGGCACCAGCAGGCCCTTCGGGGTGTCCACCGCGATGGCGATGTTCTCCGAGCCGTTGTAGACGATCTCCTTCTCGGCCTCCTTGAAGGTGGCGTTGAGCTTGGGGTGGGCCTGCAGGGCCTCGGCCACCGCCTTGGCGAAGAACGGCAGGTAGGTGAGCTTGGCGCCCTCCCGCTCCTGGAACTTCGCCTTCGCCCGGCCGCGCAGCACGGCCACGCGGGTCATGTCCACCTCGGTCACCTGGGTCAGCTGGGCGGCCTCCTGCAGCGACTCGCGCATGCGCTGGGCGATCGTCATCCGGATCCGCGGGGCCTTCTCGGTGGTCCCGCGCTTGGCGTCCGCCTTCGGCGCGGCCGGGGCGGCCTCCTTCGCCGGCGCGGCAGCGGCCGGCTCGGCCGGGGCCTCGGCGGCCGGTGCCGCAGCGGTCTTCTGCTGCTCGGCGGCGGCCAGCACGTCCTGCTTGCGGATGCGACCGCCCACACCGGTGCCGGTGAGCGTGGAGAGGTCCACGCCCTCCTTCTTGGCGAGCTTGCGCACCAGCGGGGTCACGTAGGACGAGTTGTCACCGCTCGGGGCCTCGACGTTCTCGGTGCGGGCGCCGTCGCGCTGGGCGGCGTCCTGCTGCTCGTCACCGGAGGTGTCGGCCAGCACGGGCTCGTCGGTCTTGACCAGGGCCTCGTCGCGGGACGGCGCCTTCTCCTGCTTTCCGTCGGAGGACCCCTCGTAGCCCTCGCCGCCGGCGGTGGACTGCTTCGCCGGCTTCTCCTCGGCGGAGGAGGCTGCGGAGGTGTCCGCGGCGGGCTTCTGTGCGGGCTTGTCCGCGGAGGGGGCGGAGCCGGAGCCGATGATCGCCAGGACCTGGCCGACCTCGGCGTCCTCGTCCTCCTGCACGCGGATCTCCAGCAGGGTCCCGGCCACGGGGGAGGGGACCTCGGTGTCGACCTTGTCGGTGGAGACCTCCAGCAGCGGCTCGTCGACGGCGACCTCGTCACCGACCTGCTTGAGCCACCGGGTCACGGTGCCCTCGGTCACGGACTCGCCCAGGGCGGGCAGGGTGATCTCGCTGCCCTCGCCCGTCTGCTGGGCCTGGGCCTGCGGGGCCTGCTCCTGGCCGGAGGACTCCTGACCGGAGGACTTCTGCTCGGCGGCCTCGGCGGTCGCCTCGGGGGTCTCGGCCTCGGTCGCGGCGTCCACGGCCGCCTCGGCGGAGGACTCCTCGGGGGCCTCGTCCTGGCCGGATCCGCCGCCGGACCCGGAGCCCGAGCCGTCCCCGATGACGACCAGCGGCGCGCCGACCTCGACGTCCTCGTCCTCCTCGACGAGGATCTCCTCGATCACGCCCGCCACGGGGGAGGGGATCTCGGTGTCGACCTTGTCCGTGGACACCTCGACCAGGGGCTCGTCGACGGCGACCTCGTCACCGACCTGCTTGAGCCACCGGGTCACGGTGCCCTCGGTCACGGATTCGCCCAGTGCGGGCAGGTTTACGGTTTCTGACATGGTCCGACCGTCTCTCTTTCGGTGCCTTCGATGGTGCGGTCCGGGCGCCGGGCCCGGTTCCGGGGTAGGGGGGGAGGCCCCGCCCGGGAGGGGCGGGGCCTCGACGCGGTCAGCCGTGCAGCGGCGCGCCCGCGAGTGCCATGGCGGCCTCGCCGATGGCCTCGTTCTGGGTGGGGTGGGCGTGCACGAACGCGGCGACGTCCTCGGGGTAGGCCTCCCAGTTGACGATGAGCTGGCCCTCGCCGATCTGCTCGCTGATGCGCTTGCCGATGGCGTGGAAGCCGATGATGGGGCCGTCCTTCTCGCGCACCAGCTTGATGATGCCGCCGGTGCCCAGGATCGAGCTCTTGCCGTTGCCGGCGAGGTTGTACTCGGCGACCTCGACGTTGTCCTCGCCGAACTTCTCCTTGGCCTTCGGCTCGGTGTAGCCGACCGAGGCGATCTCCGGCTCGGTGAACGTGACCTTGGGGATGTTCACGTCGTCGACGACGGCCGGGTTCAGGCCGGCGATCTCCTCGGCCACGAAGCGGCCCTGCTGGTAGCCGCGGTGGGCGAGCTGGACGCCGGGGACGATGTCGCCGATCGCGTAGATGTTGCCCACGCCGGTGTGCAGCCGCTCGTTCGGGGTGACGAAGCCGCGGTCCATGGGGATGCCCTGCTCCTCGTAGCCCATGTCGGCGGTGTTCGGGCCGCGGCCCACGGCGACGAGGACGATGTCGGCCTCGAACACCTTGCCGTCGGCCAGGGTGACCTTCGCGCCGTTGTCGTCCTGCTCGACCTTCTCGAAGAAGGTGCCGAGGTTGGACTTGATGCCGCGCTTCTTGAACTCCCGCTCGAGGATCTTGATGAGGGCGGGGTCCTCGTTGGCGACCAGGTGGGGGAGGCCCTCGATGACGGTGACGTCCACGCCGAAGGACTTCCACATGGAGGCGAACTCGCAGCCGATCACGCCGCCGCCGAGGACGATGGCGCTCTTGGGCACGAAGTCGATCTCCAGCGCCTCGGTCGAGGTCATGATCCGTCCGCCGATCTCGACGCCCAGGGTCTTGGAGATCGAGCCGGAGGCAAGCACGACGTGCTTGCCGGTGTAGGTGGTGCCGTCGACCTCGACGGTGTTCTCGCCCGTGAGCTTGCCGACGCCCTCGATGACCTTGATCTTGCGCATCTTCATCAGACCGGTGAGGCCCTTGAACTTGCCGGCGACGATCTTGTCCTTGTACTCCCGCACGGCCGCCATGTCGATGGAGTCCAGCGTGGTGTGGATGCCGTACTTGGAGCTCTCCCGGGCGTCCTCGGCCAGCTCGGCGGAGTGCAGGTAGGCCTTGGTCGGGATGCACCCCCAGTGGAGACACGTGCCCCCGAGCTTGTTCTTCTCCACCAGGGCCACGGTGAAGCCGAGCTGGACGGCCCGCAGCGCGGCGGCGTAGCCGGCACTCCCTCCGCCGAGGACGAGGATGTCGAATTCGTTGTCGGCCACGTGTTTGGCTCCCTTGCGCGTTGACGTCGTTCCGGGTGGGTCGCACCCGTCCCGTGACGGGTTCGTTTCGTACATACCTTAGCCCTACGCCGGAGGGAGCGACCAGGCGGGCGCTCCCTCCGGCGCAGGGGTGTCGCGGGAGCTCAGCCGCGCTCGGCGACGGCGTCCTCGAGCAGCCGCACGAGCGTGCGCACGCCCGCGCCCGTGCCCTCCGTCGGGGTGTAGCCGTAGGGCGATCCCTCGTTGAAGGAGGGGCCGGCGATGTCCACGTGCGCCCACGGCACCCGTGCCCCGTCGTCGCCGCCGACGAACTCGCGCAGGAAGATCCCGGCGACGAGCATCCCGCCGTTCTTGTCCCCGATGTTCTTGAGGTCGGCGACTTTCGAGTCCAGGGACGGGCGCAGGTGCTCGGGCAGCGGCATGGGCCAACCGTCCTCGCCGGCGCCGCGGGCGGCCTCGGCCACGGCGGTGCGCAGTGCCTCGTCGCCCATGACGCCGAACGTCCGCGCGCCGAGGGCCACCATCTGCGCGCCGGTCAGCGTGGCGATGTCGACGACGGCGTCGGGGCCCTCCTCGCACGCGGCCACGAGGCCGTCGGCCAGCACGAGGCGCCCCTCGGCGTCGGTGTTGAGCACCTCGACGGTGCGGCCGCCGCGGATGGTGATGACGTCTCCGGGGCGGGTGGCCGTGGACGAGGGCAGGTTCTCGGCCAGGCACAGCCACCCGGTGACCCTCACGGGCAGGCCCAGCTCGGCGGCGGTGAGGACGGTGGCGAGGACGGCGGCGGCGCCGGCCATGTCCGACTTCATGGTCATCATCGAGGCCGGGGGCTTGAGGGAGAGCCCGCCCGAGTCGAACGTGATGCCCTTGCCCACGTAGGCGTAGTGCTTCGTGGCGCGCGCCGGGGCGTACTCCAGCTTCACGAGGCGCGGGCCGTGCACGGATCCCTGGCCCACGCCCAGGAGCCCTCCGTAGCCGCCCTTGGCGAGCTCCTTGTCGGCGAGCACGGTCACCGACACCTTGGTGCCCTTGGCGGCCTGGCGGGCGTAGTCCGCGACGGCTTCCGGGTACATGACGTTGGGGGAGAGGTCCACGAGGGTGCGGGCCGCGCGGACGCCCCGGCCGAGGGCGGAGGCGCGGTCGAGGCACCGGCTCAGCGCGGCGCGCGCCACGCCGGGGGCGTGCACGACGGCGGAGGCGAGCGGGGCCTGCACGGACCCGGCGGTCGCCGCGCGCTGGTGGGCGAAGGCGAAGGCGCCGAGGGCGGCGCCCTCGGCGACCGCGGCGGCGTCCTGCTCGGAGTCCACGGGCAGGGCGAGCACCGCGGAGTCGGTCCCGGCGAGCCGTCGCACGGCCGCTCCGGCGGCCCGGCGCAGCGACTCGGCGCGCTCGGCGGAGTCCTCGGGCAGGAGACCGACCCCGGTGAGGACCACCACGGTGAAGGGCAGCCCGGTCGGGGCCGGCACCACGGTCACCTCGTCGGCGGATCCCTTCACGCGCAGCGCGGCCGCGGCGTCCACCACGGGGGCGAGCCTGCGCTGCTCCCCGGCGGGGAGCAGGACACGGCCCGAGCCGTCGCCCTCCCGCCCCTTCTCCACGCCGAGCACCAGCGCGTGGGCCGGCGTCCGGCCCAGGGTCTTGTGCGTGGCGGTGAGCTCGATGCCCCGGGGTTCGAGCAGGTCCTGTACGTCGGGCATGGATCGTCCTTTCGCTGAGGTCGGGACCGGCGGGGCAGGTCCGCTCCCGGCGGCCCGGCCCGGCCGGCGGGCGTGCTGTCGATCCTATCCCCGTGGGTCCGCGCCGCCGGGGCTCGGACCCACGGGGCGCGCCGTGGCGGTGCGGCGCCTGACCGGCGGGGAATAAGGGGGTGCCCGCGGGCGGTTGACATGATCCGGGCGCGCCGACGGCGGCGTGCTCCCACCGGCCGCCCCACGGACGCCCGGAACCGACCCACCCCAGGAGGAAGAGCTGTGCTGGACCCCACCTCGCTGTACCTGAGCAATCCCGCTCTGCTCGAGGACGCCCGGGTTCGTGGCCTGCCGCTGATCGTCGCCCTGTCCGGCTACGCGGAGGCGGGGCACGTGGCCGTGCAGATCGAGCACACCATCACGGAGGCCCTCCCGCACGAGGTCGTGGCCCGTTTCGACCTGGACCAGCTCTACGACTACCGTGCCCGCCGCCCGCGCGTGAGCTTCGTGGAGGACCACTTCGAGGGCTTCCAGACCCCGGAGCTGTCCCTCCGGCTGGTCACGGACGGCCTGGGGCGCAGCTTCGCGCTGCTGACGGGCCCCGAGCCGGACCTGCAGTGGAACCGGTTCACGGAGGCCGTCGTGGGCCTGGCCCGGCGGATGGACGTGTCCCTCGTCGCCATCGTCTCGGGGATCCCCATGCCCGTCCCGCACACCCGTCCGTTCATCGTCTCGGTGCACGGCAACCGGGCCGACCTGCTGCCTGCCGAGCACGCGTGGAAGCCGGTCGTGGAGATGAGCTCGTCGGCCGCGCAGCTGCTGGAGATCCGCCTGGGCGAGGCGGGGATCGACAACATCGGCTTCACCGTCCACGTCCCGCAGTACCTGGCCGAGGCGCACCTGCCGCACGCCGCCGTGGCCGCCCTCGAGCACATCAGCGCCGTGACCTCGCTGACCCTGCCCTCGGACGAGCTGCGCGAGGCGGCTCGCGAGATCGAGCGCCAGATCGACCAGCAGGTGGGTGCGTCGCCCGAGGTGCAGGCGGTCGTGGCAGGCCTGGAACAGCGCTACGATGACGTCGTCGACGCCTCGGCTCCGCGCTCCCTGCTGGTGGGGGACGAGTCCGAGCTCCCCGACGCCGACGAGATCGGCGCCGCGGCCGAGGCCTTCCTGGCCGCCCAGGAGGACGAGCAGGACTGAGCCCGGCCGGCGCGCGGGGCGGTCCGGCGTCGTCCCGGGCGGCCCCGCCGTCCCGGGTCCCCGCCGGGACCCGTCCCCCGAGAGCGAAGTGCATGCCGTCCGACCGGTACCGGGTCCACGAGCCCGGCAAGGACTCCCGCCGCGCCCACCTGGTCTTCGCGATCGGCACCTTCGCCTACTTCAGCGCCGTGGCCCAGCGCACCAGTTTCGGCGTCGCCTCGGTCGACGCGGCCGAGCGCTTCGGCACCGCCGCCTCGGCGCTGTCGATGTTCTCGCTCATGCAGGTCCTCGTCTACGCGGCGCTGCAGATCCCCGTGGGCGTGCTCGTGGACCGGTACGGCTCCCGCGTCATGGTCGCCGCCGGGGCACTGCTCATGGCGGTCGGGCAGGTCCAGCTGGCCCTGGCTGACACGGTCGGCGAGGGCGTGGCGGGCCGCGTGCTCGTGGGCGCGGGGGACGCGACCACCTTCGTGTGCGTGATGCGCCTGATCCCCGCCTGGTTCTCCGCGCTGCGCGTGCCGCCGCTGACCCAGTTCCTGGGGGTCGTCGGCAACCTCGGCCAGCTCGTCTCCGTCATCCCGTTCGCCTGGCTGCTCGAGCTGACCGGGTGGTTCCCGTCCTTCGTGGCGCTGGCCTCCCTCGCCCTGCTCGCCGCCGTGCTCGCCGCGGCCCTGCTGCGCAACGCACCCGCCGGGGTGGAGGTGCTTAACCGTGAGCTGGGCCTGCGGCGGACCGCCCAGGTGCTCCGGGAGAGCGTCGCCGAGCCCGGGACCCGGCTCGGCTTCTGGGTGCACTTCACCACCCAGTTCGCGGGCAACACGTTCGTGCTCATGTGGGGCTACCCCTATCTCGAGTACGCCCAGGACCTGTCGGACACCACGATCTCCCTGGTGATGACCTCCTTCGTGCTGACCAACCTGGCCGTGGCCCTCGGCCTCGGCGGTCTCTCCGCACGCCGCCCGCACCGCCGCGTCCGGCTGTCCCTGGGGGTCACGGCCGTGATCTTCGCGGCGTGGACCGTCCTGCTGGTCTGGCCGGGGACGGCTCCCGTCCCGGTCGTGCTGGCCGCCGTGTGCGTCATCGCGATCAGCATGCCGGCCTCGATGATCGCCTTCGACATCACCCGCAGCTTCAACCCGGCCCGGCGCTCGGGCACCGCCACGGGGATCGTCAACGTGGGCGGTTTCACCGCCTCGGTGCTGGCCATCTTCGTCACCGGCTTCGTGCTCGACGTGCTGCACGCCGGGGGCTTCCGCGACGAGCTGTATGCCCCCGACGCGTTCCGGATCGCGATCGCGGCGCAGTTCCTGGTCGCGGCGGCGGGCGCCGTGGGCGTGCTGGCCACCGCCCGGCGGGTGCGCCGGCAGCACGGGCACGACGCCGCCTGACCGGCCCCGCGGTCCATCGGCACTGCACCGCGCCGGGCACCGGGTCCCGGCGCCGCCGGCGGTCCACAGGTCGGGCCCGGGCCGGCGCCCCCGGCCACGGGAGTGTCCAGGCTGGGCGCATGAGACAGCACCCCGCCCGAGATCCCTTCGTCCCCGTCGTCCGGTGCGCGGCCGACCTGCTCGCCGTCGTGCCGCACACGCTCGGCTACTGGCCCGCCGACTCCCTCGTCCTGTTCGCCGCCGGCGGCGGGTCGGCGGGGGCGTGCGTGCGCGTGGACCTGCCGGACGGCCCGTCCGGCGGAGACCTCGAGGAGGCCTTCGTCACCGAGCTCGCCGAGCTCGTGGGCCACGACGCCCTGAGCGACCGGGTCTTCGTGATCGTGTACACGTCGCCGTCTTCCGGGGACCCGCCCGGCACGCCGGTTCCGCCCGGCGGGGTGGACCGTGTGCTCGCCGTCGTGGACGAGGCCGCGCGGCGCGCGGGGCGGGCCGTGGCGGCGCGTTGGATCGTGGCCGGCGACCGCTGGTGGCCGGCCGGGGAGCCGGCCGACGTCCAGGACGTCGCCCGCATCGAGGACAGCGTCGTCAACGCCGCGCTCGTGGCCTCGGGCAGCTCCTACGCGGCCGCCCCGCGGCTCGCCATGGACCACGAGTATGGGGCGCTGCCCGCCGGCACCGACCGTGGCACCGGGCGCGCCGCGATCCGCTGGGCCCGGGCCGGGGAGGGCGCGTGGCACCACCTCGACCGCCTCGGGCCTGCACTGTCCGCCTGGGCCGACGTCCTCGCCGCGGTCCTGGGCTCGCCCGCTGGACCGGTGCCCGCCGCGCTGGGTCTCGACGACGAGCTGCTCGGCTTCCTGGCCTCGAGCCTGACGGACCCCGTGCTCGCCGACCTGCTCCTCGCGGCCTGCGCCACGGACGACCTGGACGGCGTCCTCGCGGCCGCCGCGATGTGGGCCGAGCTGTGCGACGACGTCGACGACCAGGAGGACGGCCCTGGTGCCGAGGGCGTCCCGATCGGTCCCACCCGCGCACCGGTCCCCCCGGGCGTCCCGCCGGTGCCGCCGCGGCCGCCGGCCGGTCCTGGCGGCGGCCGGCCCGGCCGGGCTGCCGCCCCGGTGCCCGCGCCCGACGCGGGGGAGCTGGTCCGGTTCTCCCGCGTGCTCTCCGGTGAGTGGGCGGAGACCCCGCACTGGTCGCTGCTCGACACCCTCTACCGGGTGCTGCAGGTGCTCAGCTGGCTCCTGGAGCCCACGGAGGCGGGTGCGGGGCCGGGTGTGCGGCCGGCCGGGGGATCGGCCAAGGACGCCGGGGCGGACGACGAGGCGCGGGGGCGCGCCGTGCTCGCGGGTGTGCTCGTCGAGCTCGCGCAGCTCAACCGGTTCCGGGCGCGCGGTTCCCACACCGCGCACTTCGTGCGCCGCGCCACCGCCCTGGTCCCCGGCCACCCGCCCGCGCTGCGCGTGCTGCGCCTGGCCGACGCCCGGCCCGTGCCCCTGTGGGCCCGGGACCGTGCCACCGCCTGGCACTCCTGAGCCGCGGGTCCCGAGCTTTTTCGGTTCCGTCCGGCCGGGCGGGAACAAATCCCGCCCACGGGTGGTTCCGGCAGTCAGGACCCTTCAAGCCCGCCGCGCCGGACACTGCCCGGCGCACGGACTTGACAGGGTCATAGGCGTGTTGCCCCGAGGGCGGACGCCGTGACCGCTCAACGAAAGGCTCTCAGTGTCACCTGCCGCCAGCAACAAGACGACGGACACCGCCGCCGAGACCCCGGGCACCGGGGACGCTCGGTCGCCGTCCGGCACCACGGGCACGTCGCCGCGGGCGAAGACCGCCGCTGCGAAGTCGACCGCGACCAAGAAGACCGTGGCCGCGAAGAAGACCACGGCGGCGAAGTCCACCGCCGCGAAGTCCACCGCGCCCAAGAGCGCCACCGGGGCCGCCTCCACGAAGTCCACGGCCGGCAGGTCGACCGCGACCCGGACCGCCGCGAGCAAGCCCCCGGCCGCGCCGAAGGCCACGGGCCGCCAGAAGGCGGCGGCTCCGACGGACAAGGACGCCCTGGACGTCGTCGGGGAGCCCGAGGAGGACGTCGTCGTCACCGACGACGCCGACATCGAGTCCGCCCTGACCGACGAGGCCGGGGTGATCGACCCCGAGGTGGACGAGGACGCCGAGGCGGAGGAGGAGGCCGCGCCCGAGGACGCGCCCGCCGCTCCCGCGCCCAAGGACGAGAAGACCTCAGGCTTCGTCATCACCAACAACGACGACGACGACGCCCCGGCCCAGCAGGTCGTCTCCGCCGGGGCCACGGCCGACCCGGTCAAGGACTACCTGAAGCAGATCGGCAAGGTCGCGCTGCTGAACGCGGAGCAGGAGGTGGACCTGGCGCTGCGCATCGAGGCCGGCCTGTACGCGGAGCACAAGCTCGCGGACGGGAAGGACTCCCTGGACCCGCAGACCCGCAAGGAGCTGCGCTGGGTCGTCCACGACGGCAAGCGCGCCAAGAACCACCTGCTCGAGGCGAACCTGCGCCTGGTCGTCTCGCTGGCGAAGCGCTACACCGGTCGCGGCATGCTCTTCCTGGACCTCATCCAGGAGGGCAACCTCGGCCTGATCCGCGCGGTCGAGAAGTTCGACTACACCAAGGGCTTCAAGTTCTCCACGTACGCCACGTGGTGGATCCGCCAGGCCATCACCCGGGCCATGGCCGACCAGGCCCGCACCATCCGCATCCCGGTGCACATGGTCGAGGTCATCAACAAGCTGGCCCGCGTCCAGCGCCAGATGTTGCAGGACCTCGGCCGGGAGCCCACCCCGGAGGAGCTGGCCAACGAGCTCGACATGACGCCCGAGAAGGTCGTCGAGGTGCAGAAGTACGGCCGCGAGCCGATCTCCCTGCACACCCCGCTGGGCGAGGACGGCGACTCCGAGTTCGGCGACCTGATCGAGGACTCGGAGGCCGTGGTCCCCGCGGACGCCGTGAGCTTCACGCTCCTGCAGGAGCAGCTGCACTCGGTCCTGGACACCCTCTCCGAACGGGAGGCGGGGGTCGTGGCGATGCGCTTCGGCCTGACGGACGGCCAGCCCAAGACGCTCGACGAGATCGGCAAGGTCTACGGCGTGACGCGGGAGCGCATCCGGCAGATAGAGTCCAAGACGATGTCCAAGCTGCGCCACCCGTCCCGTTCGCAGGTGCTGCGCGACTACCTCGACTGATCCGCCGGTCCCGCGCCCGGACACCGTCCGGGCGCGGGACGCCCACGACGACGGTCAGGACCTGGTCCGTGCACCGCTGCGGTCGCGGCGCCGTTCCCGGTCGGACGACCGGTGACGTGCCCCGTTCCGGTGACCGGGTCGCGGAGCGGGCACACAGGAGGGCCCCGACACCAGGTGTCGGGGCCCTCCTGTGTGCCCGGCTGCTGCGGGCGTCCCGGTCAGGAACCGATGCGCTCGGTCTCGTCCTGCCAGGTGGCGGCCAGCGGCCGCAGCTTCTGCTCGTTTTTGCGCGCGTGGTGAGCGCAGAACAGCAGCTCACCGCCCGTCGACTCGAGGATCACTCGGACGTAGGCCTGGGCGCCGCACGCGTCGCAGCGGTCGGTCGCATTGAGCTCTCGGCTCTCCAATGTTGCGTTCACGGGATCCTCCTCCTGGGTCGTACGCGTTGCACGGGGCACGGGGCCGCCGGTGCGGGTACCCGGGGTCTCGTGGACGCATCGGGGTACTGCTATATACAACCACGACCCTCGGACAAACGATTCCGGCGGGGGCTGTTTTTCGCCCCGGGCGTAGGTCGCGGCGCCGGGCGGCGGGCCGACGCCGTGACCTGTGCCCGGGCCTGCGGTGTCCGCCGCCCCGACTACAGTGGTGGGGAATCCCGCCGTCCCCCAGGAGTCGTATCCCCGTGACACCGTCCCGTTCCGAGTACAACGCCCGCCACCTCTCGGTCCTCGAGGGCCTCGAAGCCGTCCGGAAGCGGCCGGGCATGTACATCGGCTCCACCGACTCCCGCGGGCTCATGCACTGCATGTGGGAGATCATCGACAACTCCGTGGACGAGGCCCTCGCCGGCTTCGGCCACCAGATCACGGTGGTCCTGCACGCCGACGGCGCCGTGGAGGTCCACGACGACGGCCGCGGCATCCCCATCGACCTCGAGCCGCGCACCGGGCTGACCGGCGTGGAGGTCGTCTTCACCAAGCTGCACGCCGGCGGGAAGTTCGGCGGCGGCTCCTACAGCGCCTCCGGGGGCCTGCACGGCGTGGGCGCCTCCGTGGTCAACGCGCTCTCCGCACGCCTGGACGTGCAGGTGGACCGCGGCGGGAAAACCTACCAGATGTCCTTCCGGCACGGGGAGCCGGGACGCTTCGTCGACCAGGGCAGGCCCTCCCCCCACGCCCGGTTCGAGCCCTTCGTGGAGGGCTCGGTGCTCGACGTCGTCGGCAAGGCCAAGCGCGGGGTCACCGGCACGCGGATCCGGTACTGGGCGGACGAGCAGATCTTCACGACGGACGCGAAGTTCAGCTACGAGGAGCTCGCCAAGCGCGCCCGCCAGACCTCGTTCCTGATCCCGGGGCTGCGCATCACCGTGCGCGACCAGCGGGGCCTGCCCGGCACGCCGGGGGAGTTCGGGACCCACGAGGAGGTGTTCCAGCACGACGGCGGGATCTCCGAGTTCGTGGAGTACCTCGCCGCCGACAGCTCGGTCACCGACGTGTGGCGCTTCCAGGGCGAGGGCCGCTTCAAGGAGAACGTCCCGGTCCTGGACGAGAACGGCCGCTCCAAGCTCACGGAGCTGGACCGCACGTGCGAGGTCGACGTCGCCCTGCGCTGGGGCATCGGCTACGACACGTCCCTGCGCTCGTTCGTGAACATCATCGCGACCCCCAAGGGCGGCACCCACCAGGCCGGTTTCGAGGCGGCCCTGCTGAAGACGTTCCGGAAGCAGATCGAGGCCAACGCCCGCAAGCTCAAAGCCGGCAGCGACAAGATCGAGAAGGACGACGTCCTCGCCGGTCTCACGGCCGTGCTCACCGTGCGGCTGGCCGAGCCGCAGTTCGAGGGCCAGACCAAGGAGGTCCTGGGCACCCCGGCCGTGCGCCAGATCGTGAGCCGGGTCATCGAGAAGGAGCTGACCGCCAAGCTCACGTCCACTGGCCGCCACGACAAGCAGCAGGCCGGCCAGCTGCTGGAGAAGGTCGTGGCGGAGATGAAGTCCCGCATCTCCGCGCGGGTGCACAAGGAGACCCAGCGGCGCAAGAACGCCCTGGAGACCTCCTCGATGCCGGCCAAGCTCGTCGAGTGCCGCTCGAACGACGTGGAGCGCTCCGAGCTGTTCATCGTGGAGGGCGACTCCGCCCTCGGCACGGCCCGGCTGGCCCGGTCCTCCAACTACCAGGCGCTGCTGCCGATCCGCGGCAAGATCCTCAACGTGCAGAAGGCGTCCATCACGGACATGCTCGCCAACACGGAGTGCGCCGCCCTCATCCAGGTCATCGGCGCCGGCTCGGGGCGCACCTTCGACCTGACGGCCGCCCGCTACGGCAAGATCATCATGATGACGGACGCCGACGTCGACGGCGCGCACATCCGCACCCTGCTGCTCACGCTGTTCTACCGCTACATGCGTCCCCTCGTGGAGGCCGGACGGGTCTACGCGGCGGTGCCGCCGCTGCACCGGGTGGAGGTCGTCAACGCGGGCAGTGCGGCCAACGAGATGGTCTACACGTACTCCGAGCGGGAGCTCGCGGACCTGCTCGCGCGGCTCGAGGCGGAGGGGCGGCGGTACAAGGAGCCCATCCAGCGCTACAAGGGTCTCGGCGAGATGGACGCGGACCAGCTCGCGGAGACGACCATGGACGTCCGGCACCGGATGCTGCGCCGGATCCGGGTCGAGGACGCCGAGGCCGCCGAGCACGCCTTCTCCCTGCTCATGGGCTCCGAGGTGGCCCCGCGCAAGGACTTCATCATCGAGGGCGCCACGCAGCTGGACCAGGAGCGCATCGACGCCTGACCGCACCAGGGCCTGCCGCGCCGGGGGCCGGTGCCGCGGCCCGGCCGCTACGCTGGGCAGGGACGAGCGACCGTCCCCGAGGAAGGACCCCGCATGACCGCCACCGGCCCGCACACCCCGTCCCCCGCCCCCGGCCGGCCCCGGCCGGTCACCGTCACCGTGACCGGTGCCGCGGGCCAGATCGGCTACGCCACCGTCTTCCGGGCCGCGGCGGGTGACCTCCTCGGGGCCGGCACTCCTGTCCGCCTGCACCTGCTCGAGCTCCCGCAGGCGCGGCGGGCCGCGGAGGGCACGGCCCTGGAGCTGCAGGACGGGGCGTTCCCGCTGCTCGACGGCGTGGAGGTGTTCGAGGACGCCGACGCGGCCTTCGAGGGCGCCTCGGTGGGACTGCTCATCGGGGCCCGCCCCCGGTCCCAGGGCATGGAGCGCGCCGATCTGCTGGAGGCCAACGCCGGGATCTTCTCGGTCCAGGGGCGGGCCGTCAACCGTGGAGCGGCCGAGGACTTCCGGGCCGTGGTGGTCGGCAACCCCGCCAACACCAACGCCTACATCGCCGCCTCGCACGCCCCGGACGTCCCGCGCGAGCGGTTCACCGCCCTGACCCGGCTCGACCACCACCGCGCGATCGCCCAGCTCGCCGCGGCGACCGGGACGCGCGTCGACGAGATCGAGGGCGTCGCCGTGTGGGGCAACCACTCCGCGAGCCAGTACCCGGACCTGACCCACGCCACGGTCGGGGGCCGGCCGGCGCTCGAGGTGCTGGCGGGGAAGGGGCACGACCTCGCCTGGGTGGACGGCACCTTCATCCCCCGGGTGGCGCGCCGCGGCGCGGAGATCATCGACGTGCGCGGCGGCTCGTCGGTGGCCTCGGCGGCCCACGCGGCCCTCTGCCACGTCCGCGACTGGGTCCGGGGCACCGCCGAGGGCACGTGGACGTCCATGGCGGTCGCCTCCGACGGGTCCTACGGCGTGCCGGAGGGGCTCGTCAGCTCGTTCCCGGTCGTCTGCCGGGACGGCCGGGCCCGGATCGTCCCCGACCTGGAGCTGGACGAGTTCTCCCGCACCCGCATCGACCGCTCCGTCCGTGAGCTGGAGGACGAGCGGGCGGCGGTGGAGCAGATGGGGCTGCTCGGGCCCCGCCGCTGAGCCTCAGCCGTAGGCCGGGCCCACCGCGTCGATCACCTGGTCCGTGGGCACGCCCGAGCCGTCCCGGCGACCGTGCTCGGTGGGCAGGGCCCGGGCCACGCCCGAGGCCGAGACGGCCTTGGCCGGTCCGTGCCCCACCCAGGCCAGGGCCAGTCCCGTCTCCCCCTTCAGGAAGCGGTGCGCGCGCACTCCGCCGGTGGCCCTCCCCTTGGGCGGGTACTCCGAGAACGGGGTGACCTTCACGGAGTACTGCGACATGCCGGGCAGCACCTCGTCGGCGCGGGCGAGGGTCACGACCACGGGCGTCTCGTCCGCGGCGCGCACGGCCCCGAAGAACACCACGGCGTCCCCCGGGACCAGCTTGACCCCGGCGACGCCGCCGGCGGTGCGGCCCTGGGGGCGCACCGCACCGGCGTCGAAGTGCAGCAGCTTGCCGTCCCTGGTGACGAACACCAGCTCGTCCTCCGTGGCGGCGGACTCGGCGAGACCGACCACCTCGTCGCCGTCCTTGAGCGCGATGACCTCCCAGTCCTCGCGGTTGAGGGGATACTCGGGGCTGACCCGCTTGACCACGCCGTTGCGGGTGCCCAGGGCGAGCACGGCGTTGAGCGGCGCGAGCCCCACGAGCCGCTCCCCGCGGCCGAGGGTGAGGAAGTCCTTGACCGGGACGCCGTCGCCCAGCTTCGGGGTGCCCTCGTAGGCGGTCAGCACGGGCACGTCCATCACCTGGACGCGCAGCATGCGCCCGGTCGAGGTGACCGCCCCGATCTCCCCGCGGGCGGTGGCCCGCACCGAGGAGACCAGGGCGTCGTGCTTGATCCGCCGCGGCGGGTCCACCATCGGGACCTGGGAGGGCGTGCGGGCGAGCTGGCCCGAGGTGGACAGGAAGACCCAGCACGGGTCGTCGGCGATCTCGAGGGCGAGCCCGCCCGCCGGGGTCCTCCCCGGAGCGGGGGCCGCCGCGGCGGCCGCGGCCGCCGGCAGGGCCTCGGACTCGAGCAGCTCGGTGCGCCGGTCGTCGCCGTGGGTCTCTGCGGTCTCCGCGAGCTCCGCGGAGACCAGGGCCCGCAGCCGGGAGTCGGAGGCGAGGGTCTCCTCGAGCTCGGCGATCTCCCGGCGCAGCTCCTCCTGTTCCTTCTCGAGCTCGATCCTCGAGTACTTGGTCAGCTGCCGCAGGCGCAGCTCGAGGATGTGGTCGGCCTGCACGCGGCTGAGGTCGTACACGGCCATGAGCCGCTCCCGGGCCACGGCGGTCTCGTCGGAGGAGCGGATGATCTGGATGACCTCGTCGATGTCGACGATCGCCACGAGCAGGCCCTCGACCAGGTGCAGGCGGTCGCGCCGCCTGCCCAGGCGGAAGCCGGTGCGCCGCCGGACCACCGACAGCCGGTGCTCCACGTAGACCCGCAGCAGCTCGAGGAGGCCCATGGTGCGGGGCCGCCCGTCCACGAGCGCCACGTTGTTGATCCCGAAGGAGTCCTCCATGGGCGTGTACTTGTAGAGCTGCTGGAGGACGGCCTGCGGGTTGAAGCCGTTCTTGATCTCGATGACGAGCCGCAGACCGTTCTTGCGGTCGGTGAGGTCCACGACGTCGGAGACGCCCTGCACCTTCTTGGCCTGCGCCGCCTCCTTGATCTTCTCGGTGACCTTCTCAGGCCCCACCATGTAGGGCAGCTGGGTGACGACGATGCCCTGCTTGCGGGGGGACACCTGCTCGATCGACACCTTCGCGCGGGTCTTGAAGGAGCCCCGCCCGGTCCGGTACGCGTCCCGGATCCCGTCGAGGCCCACGATCCGCCCGCCCGAGGGCAGGTCCGGGCCCGGGACGAAGCGCATGAGCTCCTCGAGCGTCGCCTCGGGGTGCTCCACGAGGTGGCGGGCGCCCGCGACGACCTCCCGCAGGTTGTGCGGGACCATGTTCGTGGCCATGCCCACCGCGATGCCGGAGGAGCCGTTGACCAGCAGGTTGGGGAACGCCGCGGGCAGGACCCCCGGCTGGGTGAACTGGTTGTCGTAGTTGGGCACGAAGTCGACGACGTCCTCGTCGAGGTCGGCCGTCAGCGCCAGGGCGGCCGGGGCCATCCGGGCCTCGGTGTAGCGGGAGGCCGCGGGGCCGTCGTCGAGGGAGCCGAAGTTCCCGTGCCCGTCCACGAGCGGCAGGCGCATCGCGAAGGACTGGGCGAGGCGGACCATCGCGTCGTAGATGGCGGAGTCGCCGTGCGGGTGCAGCTTGCCCATCACCTCGCCCACGACGCGCGCGCTCTTGACGTGGCCGCGGTCCGGGCGCAGGCCCATCTGGTTCATCATGAACAGGATGCGGCGCTGCACGGGCTTGAGCCCGTCCCGGGCGTCCGGCAGGGCGCGGGAGTAGATCACGGAGTACGAGTACTCGAGGAAGCTCGTCTCCATCTCGGAGGTCACGTCGATGTCGACGATGTTCTCCCGGAAGTCGGCGGGCAGCTCGTCCTCGGCGGACGGGCGGGAGGGCGCACGGCGGCGTGCCATCACAGCGGGGGGTCCTTCGGTCGTGGGTCGGTCCGGGGCGGGCCCGGCGGCTCGGCGTTCGAGATCGTCCGGGGACGCACCGGGACGCACCGTTGACGGTGCAGGTTTGTCTACTAGCCTGAAGTCTATGGTTCCAGAGACCGCGGACACGGACGACGCCGGGCAGTACCCCGAGTACTGGGAGGCCGACGTGATCCTGCGCGACGGCGCGACGGCGCAGCTGCGCCCGATCTCCCCGGAGGACAAGGACGCGCTCCTGGCCTTCCACCAGTCGCAGTCCGAGAACTCCATCTACCTGCGCTTCTTCTCCTACAAGCCGACCCTCTCCGCCCGGGAGCTGGAGCGGTTCACCCGGGTGGACCACCGGGACCGCGTGTGCTTCGTGCTGCTGCTGGGGGACCGCATCATCGGCGTGGGCCGCTACGACCGCACGGACCGGTACGACGACGCCGAGGTCGCGTTCATGATCTCGGACGCCCACCAGGGACGCGGCATCGGCTCGATCCTGCTCGAGCACCTCGCCGCGGCCGCGCGCGAGAACGGGATCGACCACTTCTCCGCGGAGGTCCTGCCCGAGAACCGCAAGATGCTCCGCGTGTTCGCGGAGGCCGGCTACGAGCTCACCCGCAAGTTCGACGACGGCGTGGTGGTAGTGGGCTTCGACATCGACCCGACCGAGAAGTCGCTGGCCGTGATGGCCGCGCGGGAGCACCGCGCCGAGGCCCTGTCCATGGCCGATCTCCTCTCCCCGTCCTCGATCGCCGTGATCGGGGCGTCGCGGGACCCCGGCCACGCCGGGCACGCGCTGGTCGAGCACCTCGTCGCCTCCGGGTTCGCCGGCCGGCTCAGCGGGGTGAGCCCCACGCCCTTCGAGCGGGAGGGGATGACCCACGCCACCTCCATCGGGGAGGTCCCCGAACCCGTCGACCTCGCCGTGGTCGCCGTGCCCGTCGACCAGGTGGCCGACGTCGTGGACCAGTGCGGCGCGGCCGGCGTGCGCGCCGTCGTGGTGGTCACGGGCGGGTACGCCGAGGCCGGCGCGGCCGGGCAGGCCCGGCAGAGCGAGCTCGTGCGCCGGGCGCGCTCCTACGGGATGCGCCTGGTCGGCCCGGCGAGCCTCGGGCTCTACAGCACGGCCCCGGAGTCCCGCTTCAACGCCTCGATCCTGCCCACCGTGCCGCGGGAGGGCCCCGTGGGGCTGTTCAGCCAGTCGGGGGCCATCGGCATGATGCTCAACGCCGCCGCGCTGCGCCACGACGTGGGCGTGTCCACGTACCTCTCCGCCGGCAACCGGGCGGACGTCTCCGGCAACGACATGATGCAGTACTGGGAGGACGACGCCGCGACCCGCGCGTGCGGGCTCTACCTGCAGTCCGTGGGCAACCCGCGCAAGTTCTCCCGCATCGCGCGCCGGCTGTCCCTGACCAAGCCCGTGATCGTGGCCAAGAGCGAGGTCACCGGGCTGCGGCTGCCTCCCGGCCACACCGGGCGCACCACCCAGGCCCCGCCGGGGGCCCTGGACGCGATGTTCCGGCAGGCCGGGGTGATCCGCGCGGACACGAGCGAGCACCTGATGGACGTGGCCGGGATCCTCGCCGGCCAGCCCCTGCCCGCGGGCGCCCGCACGGCCCTCGTCTCCAACGCGCTGGCCCTGGGCCAGCTCATGGAGGACCGGTGCATGCAGCTGGGACTGGACGTCGCGGTGACCCAGGCGGGCGTCCGGACCGCGGACGGCGGCGAGGACGCCCTCGAGGCGCTGCGGGCGGCCGTCGACAGCTGCCTCGGGGCCGAGGCCGTCGACGCCGCGGTCGTCACGCTGATGCCGATCCCGGACACCACGCCGGAGGCCGTGGCCGAGCTCGTGGGGCGCGTGGGGCGGGAGCACGGCAAGACCGTGGTGGTCGTCTTCACGGGCAGCACCGAGCCCGGGGCGGTCTCCGCCCTCCACCACGCCGACGGCGGCCTGGACGTGCCGTGCTTCGACTCCCCGGGGGCGGCCCTGCGCGCGCTCGCCAAGGTGGTGGACTACACCCGGTGGCGCGCCCAGGACCAGGGTCGGCTCGCCGAGCCGAAGGGCATCGACGCGGAGGCGGCCGAGACCTTCGTGGAGACCGTGCTGCCCCGGGTCTCCGGCGACGAGCTGCTCGAGCTGGACGGGGACCAGGCGCGGGCGCTGCTGGACACCTACGGCATCGGCCTGCTGCCCAGCGAGAGGTTCACGGATCCCGAGGACGCCCCGGCCTCCGCCGCCCGGCTCGGCTACCCCGTGGCCCTGAAGACCACCGACCCCAACCTCCGGCACCGTCTGGACCTGGGCGGCGTGCAGCTCAACATCCAGGACGACGGGCAGCTGCGCGCGGCCATCGAGACCATGCACCGGGCGCTCGCCCCCTTCGGCACCTTCGACCTCGAGGTGCAGGCCATGGCCCCCACCGGCCAGTCGGTGGTGCTCCGGGCCATCGAGGACCCCCTCATCGGACCCGTGGTCTCGTTCGGGATGGCGGGGGACGCGGTGAATCTCCTCGAGGACTGGGCCCACCGGGTGCCGCCGCTCACCGACCAGGACGTGCGGCGGATGGTCCGCGAGCCCAAGGCCTCCCGCAAGCTTTTCGGCCACCAGGGGGTCCCGGCCGCGGACGTCGACCGGCTCGAGGACCTCGTCTCCCGGGTGGCGCTGCTCAAGGACCGGCACCCCGAGATCGCCCGTGTGGAGCTGAACCCCGTGCTCGTCTCCAGCGGCTCCGTGACCGTGCTCGGGGCCTCGGTCGGCATCGGCAACGCCCGGCAGCGGACGGACAGCGCGCGCCGGGCCATGCGCAGCTAGGCGGGCCCGGACTTCGTGGCGGACACCATAGCCGGTCGGTACACCCTCATCGACCCCATCGCGCGTGGCGGCAGCGGGTCGGTGTGGCGGGCCTGGGACGGCCGGCTCCAGCAGCTGTGCGCGGCCAAGGTGCTGCGCCAGCGCGACTCCGCGGACCTGCTGCGCTTCGCCAGGGAGCAGTCGGTGAAGCTGGACCACCCCAACGTGCTCGCCCCGTACGGGTGGGCCGCGGAGGACGCGCACGTGGTCATCGCGATGCCCCTCGTCCACGGCGGCACCCTGGAGTCCGCCCTGCTCGACAACGGGGCCGCCTCGGTGGAGCTGACCGAGGAGATCCTGGCCCAGCTGCTCCAGGCGCTGCAGTTCGTGCACGCCCAGGGCTGGGTGCACCGGGACGTGAAGCCGGGCAACCTCATGCTGGACAGCACCGGGACGGGCCGGCCCCACGTCCTGCTCTCCGACTTCGGCATCGCCGTGCGCGTCCAGGACGCCCGGCTGACCCGGACGGGCACGGTGGTGGGGACCCCCGGCTACCTGCCCCCCGAGGCCTACGAGCTCACCGACCCGGACCCCGCGCAGGACCTCTACGCGGCGGGCATCACCGCGCTGCGGATGCTCGACCCCTCGCTGGAGCCGCAGGAGAGCATGGGACCCGACGACGCGCGCGCGGTGGTGGGGGAGGAGGGCGACCTCGCGGAGCACCTCGCGGCGCTGCTCACCCCCGACCCCGCCCAGCGCCGCGACGCGGCCGTGGCCGTGCTCCACGAGCTCACCGCGGGCGCGGCGCGGCGGCGCTTCGACCCGGCCCGCACGCGTGACGGGGAGCCGTTCGAGGTCTTCGACGTCCTCGAGCCGCTGCCGGAGCCGTGGGCGAGCCGGGTGCGGACCGGGTGGGACGGCGGGGACGGGACGGCCGGCGCCGGGCTCGGCGGCGGAGCCGCCCCGGGCGCGGAGACCGGCGGCCGGTTCCCGGACGGCCCCGACACCCCGGGCACCGGCTCCGCCGGCACCGCTTCCGGAAGCACCGGTCAGCGGACGGTCGGGACCACAGTGGGCGGCAGCGGGGTGGCCGACACCGGCGGCGCCGGCAGCGGAACGACCGGCAGCGGGAGATCCGGCACCGGGGGAGTCGACACCGGGTCGGGCGACGACGAGGTGCCGGACCCCACTGGGTCCGGGCGCAGCGCATCGGGGGACGGGGGGCCCGGGCGCGACGGCTCCGGGCACGGCGGGTCCGGCGCCGGCGACCCCGGCCGGGACCGGGCGGGCCGCGGGCCCGCCGGGGGGAGGGCCACGGAGGCGCTCCCGCGGCCGGCGCGGACCGGGCGGCGCCGCGGGGGCCGAGCCGTGACCGGCGTGTTCGTGGTCCTCGTGGGGATGACCGCGCTGCTCAGCGGCTATCTGCTGCTCGACCCCCTGAACTCCGCGGACCAGGTGCCCGATCCTGGGGCCTCGCCCACGGTGACGCGCAGCACGGACGGGACCCCCAGCCCGGCGCCGGAGGAGAGCCCCGTGGTGCTGGAGCGGGTCTGCGAGGACATCGGTGGCGGGCAGGAGCGCTGCTACTTCCGCGCGCCCTGAGGGCCCGTGTTGGGAACGGACGCGACCGTGGGGGAAAATGGCCCCCATGACGTATTCAGGTGAGCGCGGCCAGCGGCTGGTCGAGGACATCAACAAGGCCGGCTTCTACCCGCAGCTGGTGATCGACGTGGTCCAGGACTCCCTGGACGGCCGGTCCCCGGTCTCCCACCTCGTGCAGCTGGAGACCCACATCGACCGGACCGAGGTGCACCGCCACACCACCGTGCTGGTGCTCGCCGAGGACGTGCTGCACGTGACGCACGTGGACGACGAGGAGTTCGACGAGAGCGGCCGGGACGTCGTGGCACGGGTCTCCACGGAGACGGTCGGCATCTCGCAGATCCGCTCGGTCACGCTCAGCTACTCGTACTACCAGCCGGCCAACTACCGGCCGGACAGCCCGATCTCCGAGGTCACGCTCGCCATCGCGTGGACGGGCACCCTGCACGTGGACCTGGCGCCCGCGCTGTGCGAGGACCCCCAGTGCCAGGCCGACCACGGCTACACCGGCACGGCCGCCCGGGAGGACATCGTGCTGCGGATCAGCGCGGAGGCCGACGGCCCGACCGCCGTGGAGGGGGCGCGGGAGTTCGCGCGCACGCTGCGCCGGGCCAATCTCGCCCCTCTGACCGACGGCGCGCAGATCGCCCAGCCGGCCCACGGGCGCACGCCGGCTCCCCGGCGGGCGGCCGACGCCACCCCCCGCACCCGGTTCACCGACCGGTTCACCGGCCGGGACAGCGGCGCCGCCCGGTGAGGGCGGTCCAGGAGGTCCTGCCCGCGCTGCCCGCCGACCTGCCGGGGCCGCCGCGCTACGGCAGCCGCTCGGTCGCGGAGGTCATGTCCTCGGCCGCGGCGTCCCTGGGCGTGCCCGGCTTCCGGGACGCGCTGGGCCTGCCCTCCGCCCGGAGGGTCGTCGTCGTCATGGTGGACGGACTCGGGCGGGCCCAGCTGCGGGCCCGCGCCGGGCACGCCCCCGGCCTGGCCGGCGCGCAGAACCTGGCCACCCTGGACGCGGCGTTCCCCACGACGACGGCGGCCTCGCTGGCCTCCCTCGGCACGGGCGCCGCCCCCGGGGCGCACGGCCTCGTGGGCTACGACGTGCTGGACCCCGACCGGGACCGGGTCGTGAACCAGCTCGGCGGCTGGGACGCCGCCGTGGACCCCCGCACGTGGCAGCCGCTGCCCACGGTGCTCGAGCGCGCCGCCGAGCACCTCGACGTGGTCACGGTCAGCCGGGGCAAGTTCGCCGGTTCCGGGCTCACCGACGCCGCCCTGCGCGGCGGCCGGTTCGTGGCCGCGGAGGGACCGGCGGCGCGGGTCAGCACCGCCCTCGACCAGCTCGCCGCGGGGCGCGACACCCTCATGTACTTCTACTGGGACGAGCTCGACCGGACCGGCCACGCCCGGGGCTGGGAGTCCTGGGAGTGGACGGCCCAGCTCGAGGAGCTCGACGCGTCCCTGCGCCGCCTGGTCGCCCGGGTGCCGGCCGGCACCACGGTGCTGGTGACCGGTGACCACGGCATGGTGGACGTCCCCCGGGACGCCCGCGTCGACTTCTCCGAGCTGCCGGGGCTGCTGGACGGCGTCCGGCACACGGCCGGCGAGCCCCGCACGGTGCAGCTGCACCTGGAGCCGGACGCGACGGCACAGGACGTCCGCTCGCTCGTGGCCGCCTGGCGGGAGCAGTTCGGGTCCCGGGTGTGGGTCCTCTCCCGGGAGTCCGCCCTCGACGCCGGCTACTTCGGCCCGCCGGCGCTCGTGCGCGACGCGGTGCGCGGGCGCATCGGCGACCTCCTCGTGCTGGCGAGGGAGCCCCTGGCGCTGTTCGACCTGGGCCGGCTCCGCCCGAGCGTCCTGTCCATGGTCGGCCAGCACGGCTCGCTCACCCGCGCCGAGCGGGAGGTCCCGCTGCTGCGCCTGGCCTGAACGGCCCGCGCCCCGGGACCTGCGCGCGGGGAGCGGCGGCCGAGCTGCTGCGGCCCGGGCCCCGACCGGGGGCTCGGGCTCAGGGTGCGGGCGAGGCGTCCCCGTCGGCGTCCTCCCCGGCGGCCGTTGCGGCCCCGGCCGCACCGGCGCCTCCGCCGTCCGCGCCTTCGCCGTCGGGATCCCCTTCGTCCGGGCCGCCGTCCTCCGTGCTGTCCCCGTCGACCTCCGAGGGCGCTCCGGGGGTGGCGGGGCCGGGCTCCGGCGAGGACGGCGGCGGCGCGGACGGAGCGGGCGGAGCGGGCGCCGGTGCGGGCAGCACGGGCTGCGGCGGGGCGGGGGCGGGAACGACGGGTGCGGGCACGACCGGTTCGGGGACCACAGGCGCCGGGGGGACGTACGGTGCCGGCGGCGCCACCGGAGCCGGTGGCGGCGGGGCGGGCTCCTCCGCCGAGGGGCTCGGCGTGGGGGAGGGCGTGCGGGAACGGGACGGCGTGGGCGAGGCGGTGGGTGTGGCGGTCGGCGACCTGGTCACCGTGGGGGCAGGGGTGAAACCGGCCTCCTGGCCCGCGCCGAAGAGGTCGCGCCCCACTCCGCCCAGGTAGAGCGCCGCGACCCCGGCCAGCACCACGAGCACGACCGCGCCGAGGACCAGCCCGGCGACGAACCGTCCGGGGCCGGATCCCCGGACGAGCTCGGCCGGCGTCTCCGGAGTGCCGGAGGCGCCGCGGACGCCGGCGTCGCCGGACTCCGGGTCGGCGGCCTCGCGCTCGTCGTCCCCGAAGAGGTCGTCCTGGATGGAATTGCCCATGTCGTGCTGCCCCTGACGTGGTGTCGTCCGTCCGGGCCGCACGCGGGATGGGGGAGCGCGCGGACCCGGAGGAACGGCGCGGAGCCGTCCCCTGCTGCGTGCACTCTAACCCGTGCCGGCCCGGCGGCGCCGGACGGCACGCACCGGCGCCGGGGCTCAGTCGGACGGGCTGCCGAAGACGATCTCGTCCCAGCTGGGCACCGAGGACCGTGCGGAGCGCCGGGCCTTGGCCGTCTTGTTGCGCGGACGGGGCCGTTCGGGCGTGGCCTCCTCCGCGGGACCGGAGTCCTCGGGCTCCTCGCCGGGGACCGCGGGGGTCCCGGCGGCGGAGCGGTCGCCGGGGGAGTCCTCGCCCGGGACGTCCCGGCCCGTGGAGTCCTCGGCCCCGGGGGCCGCGTCACCGGAGTCGTCCGCGTCCGGCCGCTCCCCGGGACGGGCGGCGTCGACGCCGTCGGTCGGCTCCCGCCCGTCCTGCTGGGCAGCCTCCTGGGCGCCGTTCCGCGCGGCGGGCTCCTCGACGAGCTCTCCGGTGGGCCGGTCGGCGGGCTGCTCGGCGAGCTGGTCGACCCGCTGCTCCGCCGTCCGGGCCGTGGGCTCCCCGACCGGCTCCGGCGCGGTGCCGGTCTCGGGGAACCGGGTGGCCGGCTGGAAGGGGCGGTCGAAGACGGAGCTGTCCTCGGGGGCGGAGAGCGGACGGGGCCGCCGCTCGACGTGCCCCATGCCGCGGCCCAGGATCTCGGCCAGGGCGTCGTCCCCGTCGGCGTCCTCGCCGATGCGCTGCCCGCGGCGGGCCTGCAGGACGTCGAGCAGGTCGTCGGCCTCCACGGCGGACCGGCGCAGCTGCGTGAGCTCGGGGTCGAGGCCTCCGTCCAGGACGCCGAGGCCCGTGCCGAGCGGTGTGTCCGGGGTGCCGGCCTCCGTGAGGGCCTCGGCCCACGCGTTCGCCGGCCGGACGCTCTGGTTCGCCGGGTTGTAGAGCCACTCGGCCAGCGGCTCGTCGTGGGCGGGCGCGGCGGAGCGGTCGACCACCGAGAACCGGGCGACCACCGCCCACAGGTGGTCCTCCCGCTGCCACGAGTCCCACTCGAGGGAGGAGGGGTCCACCCCGAGGTCGGCGGCCCGGTGGGCGACGGCGCGGCCCAGAGTGAGGGGCTCGCCCTCGAAGACGGAGTGGTACCCGCGGTGCGCGGAGCGGTCCTCGATCTCGACCTTCTGGGCCTCTGTGGCGACATGGGCGCGCTCGGCGAGGATCGGCCACTCGTAGCGGCGGACCCGGGCCGCCTCCCAGCCGCTCTCGGCCACGATCTCCTCGACCGTGGCGCCGGAGCGGAACCGGGCCTGGATCTCGCGGGGCCCGAACTGGCCCGTTCCCCGCTGGCGGGCGCCCGGCAGCCGCCGGGCGCGCTGGACGGCCAGGCGCAGCTCCTGGTCGATCCGCAACAGGTGGCGGGTGCCTGCCTCGTCCTCGACGACCAGGTGCTCACCGTCGTCGTGCACACCTGCCAGGCGCAACTGCTCCATGCTGTCATTCCTCCGGGGTGGTTCTCGGGTGCGCTCGGGGTCGTCGAGCGGGCGCTGCGGGGCGGGTCCGTCGGTCGCGGCCGACGTGCCGGCCGGGACCCGCCCCCAATCCTACTGGCCGTCGCACGACCCCGGCCGGAGGCCGTCCGCGGACGGACCCGGCCGCGTGTTCACGGGCCCCGGGGTGGTTGGATTTTTGCCCTCGGATGGTGAACAATCTACGCGACACAGAGCCCGGTGGGCGGCGCAGAGCCGTGCCGGAGCCCGCCCTCGGACCCCCAATGGAGCGAAGACCGGACATGGCCACTGATTACGACGCGCCGCGCAAGCAGGACGACGAGCTCAAGGAGGACTCGATCGAGGAGCTGCAGACGCGCCGCACCGATCCTCAGTCCGGCAGCGTGGACGAGGACGAGGCGGCCGCGGCCGAGACCTTCGAGCTGCCGGGCGCAGACCTGTCCAACGAGGAGCTGTCCGTCGTCGTGCTGCCGGCCCAGGAGGACGAGTTCACCTGCGGCTCGTGCTTCCTGGTGCGCCACCGCTCCCAGATCGCCGAGGACAGGGGCGGGGTGAAGTACTGCGTCGAGTGCGTGGGCTGAGCCCCGCCGGGCCGAGCTCGTCCGAGAACCGGAAGAACCCCGTCGCGACGGTCGTCGCGGCGGGGTTCGTCCGTGCGGAGGTGCCGGCCGCGCTCACGGGCGCTCGGAGAGCACCTCGACGATCTGCTCCGGGTGCCGGGTCGAGGTGAGCCAGTAGGGCGTGGGGTCCACGGGGTCGGTGATGCGGATCCGCACCACCGGGCCCACGGACGCCCGGAAGTTCATGAACGCCCGTCCGTCCAGCTCGGGGCCGCGGACCCGGCGGACGTCGTCGCCGCGGAAGGCCTCGGCCTCGCCCACGAACCGCCGCTCGATGCGGGCCCGGCCGACCTGCAGGGACTCGCCGGTGACGACGATGGTGGTGCTGGAGGCCACGAGGGCCACGGCGGTGCCGCCGCCGACGACGACGGCGGCCGCCCCGGCCACCCACGGGTCGATCGGGGCGAGCGCCACCAGGGCGACGACGGCCGCGAAGAGCACGAGCAGCCACATCCACCACGCGGGGGTGAGCTTCTCCTCGTAGAGGATCTCGGCAGCGGACCGCTCGGAGGAGGGCCGGCGGGGCTCGCGGGGGCCGTCGGCCGGGGATGCACTGGAGGACGCAGAACGGGGCATGGCTCTAGCGTCTCACGACTGCGCCCGGGGTCCGGCGCGTTAGAGTGGGGCACTGTGAACCACCAGTCGACAGGCCACCGGCCCCCGTCGGGCAACGGGCGCCCGCTCAGCATCGCGCTGCAGGCCCTCGACCCGGACCTTCCCCTGCCCGCCTACGCGAAGCCCGGAGACGCGGGCGCCGACCTGCGCTCGCGCCAGGACGTGGTCCTCGGCCCGGGGGAACGGGCCCTGGTGCCCACCGGCGTGGCGATCGCGCTCCCCGAGGGGTACGCCGGGTTCGTGCACCCCCGGTCGGGACTCGCGGCCCGGCACGGCATCACGGTGGTCAACGCCCCGGGCACGGTGGACTCCGGCTACCGTGGCGAGATCATGGTCACCCTGCTCAACACGGACGGGTCCGAGCCCTTCACGGTCCGCCGCGGCGACCGCATCGCCCAGCTCGTCGTCCAGCGCGTCGAGCAGGCCGCCTTCGAGGTCGTCGACGTGCTGCCCGGCTCGGCGCGCGGCGGCACGGGCTTCGGCTCCAGCGGCACCGCCTGAATCCACGAGCCGCCCCCCCCCACGAGCTCACGCCACGAGCCGGCACCGCGTGCCGGCGGAGGAGAACGACAACATGTTCGGTCGCAAGAAGAACAAGTCCGCGACGCAGGACGCCGCCGCCCAGCAGCCGGAGGCCGCGCCGAGCGCGGAGGACGCCGCGGCGGCGCGGCGCCGGGAGCCGCAGGGCCCGCTCGACGTCTCCCAGGTCGACGACCGCGACGGCTACCTCGACCTCGGCGCCGTGCTCGTGCGTCCCCGCAAGGGGCTGGGCGTGCGGCTCGAGGTGGACGAGCGCACGCAGCGCCCCCGCGCCGTCGCCCTGGACCTCGACGGCGGCTCGGTCCAGGTCCAGGCGTTCGCCGCGCCCCGCTCCGAGGGGCTGTGGGACGAGGTCCGCCGCGAGCTCGTGCAGTCGCTGCGCACGAGCAACGGCGAGCCGACGGTCGAGGAGGGGCCCTTCGGGCTCCAGGTCGTGACCCGCTTCCCGGCCACGGCCTCCGACGGGACCCACGGCTTCCGCCTCGCCCGCTTCGTGGGCGTCGACGGTCCGCGCTGGTTCCTGCGGGCCGTCTTCACGGGCACCGCGGCGGTGACCGCGGAGTCGGCCGCGGCCCTCGACGAGGTCGTGCGCGAGCTGGTCGTGGTGCGCGGCGACCGGCCCATGCCTCCCCGGGAGCTCCTCACGCTGGTCGTGCCCGAGGACGCGGTCCGCGGGACCGCCCCGGAGCCGGAGGCCGTGCGCCCGCCGCGGCGGGGCCCCGAGATCACCGAGATCGGCTGAGCCATGTCGAGAGCAGGCAACGGGGACGCCCGGCCGACGCCGGGGACGGGGGCCATCGACGTGGTCGCCGAGGCGCCCGTGTGCGCGGGCGACCTCGATCCCTCGACCGCCGCCGGGGGACGCCGCCGGGTGATGGCGACCGGTCTCGTGGTGGAGGTGACCGTGCCCCCGGTGACCGGCGCGCAGAACTACACCGCCCTGCTCGCGCCGGACTGCCCGCAGGCGCCGGGCGACGCGGACCCGGTCGCCCCCCGGCCGCTGCGCCTCGTGTGGCACGGGCAGCGCACCGTGCCGGGCGTCACCGCGGGCACGCGGCTGCGCTGCGTGGGCGTGGTGAGCTTCCGGGACGGGCGCCCCTCGATGTTCAACCCGCGCTACGAGATCATTGCGAAGCAGGTCAGCAGATGACGGACCCCCAGGACCCCGGGAGCACCGCCGGCGAGCCCGGCCGCGGCCAGGACGTGGAGCGCTCGATGGCCGCCTACGCCGCGCGCTCGGGCATGCGCCGCAAGGACAACGGTCAGCTCGACGTGCTGCACGCCGTCGGCGGCTGGCGCGGACTGGCCGAGACGATCCTGCCGGGCTTCGTGTTCCTCGCCGTGCTGCTCGTCGGCAACACCCTCGGGGTCGCGCTCGTCGCGTCCCTGGGCACGGCCGCCCTGTTCACCGCGCTGCGCCTCGTCCAGCGCCAGAGCCTCGTGCAGGCCGTGTCCGGCCTCGTGGGCGTGGGCGTCTGCGCGCTGTTCGCGCGGGCCACCGGCGAGGCGCTGGACTACTACGTCCCCGGCTTCTGGATCAACGCCGCCTGGTTCGGGGGGCTCGGCGTGTCCCTGCTCGCCGGCTGGCCGCTGCTCGGCGTCTTCTACGGCTACATCCGCGGGGAGGGCGCGCACTGGCGCGACGTCCCGGTGCGCCGTCGCGCCTACCAGGTGGCCACGGTCATGCTCATGGCGCTGTTCGCGGCCCGCCTCCTCGTGCAGGTGCCCCTGTACCTCACGGAGAACCTCACCGGCCTGGGCGTGGCGCGCCTGGTCATGGGCGTACCCCTGTACGCGCTGACCCTGTGGCTCGCGTGGCTCGTCTCCCGGCCCCCGGAGCAGATCGCCGCCCAGGAGCAGGACACCCCCTGAGACCCGCCGCCGGGCTCAGGCCCGGTGGGGCTCGTGCCGTCCGGCGGTCGTGAACATCGCGCGCAGCTGCGCCTCGCCCTCCGTGGTGGAGACGAAGAAGAGCTGGTCGGCGCCCTCGACCACGTCGTCCCCCGAGGGGGTGATGGGGACCCCGTCGCGCAGGATGGCGACCAGCGTCACGTCCGGCGGCCACGGCACCTGGGAGACCATCGTGGCGATGATCGGGTGCTCGTGCGGCACCGTGTAGGCGGACAGGGTCGCCCCGCCGGTCTGCAGGGTCAGCAGCCGCACCACGTCGCCGACCTCGACCGCCTCCTCCACGAGAGCGGTCATCAGCCGCGGCGTGGACACGGCCACGTCCACGCCCCACGCGTCGTCGAAGAGCCACTCGTTCTTGGGGTTGTTGACCCGGCCCACCGTGCGGGGCACGCCGAACTCGCTGCGCGCCAGGAGGGAGACCACGAGGTTCGCCTTGTCGTCGCCCGTGGCGGCGACGACGACGTCGGTCTCCTCCAGCCCGCCCTCCCGCAGCGTGGAGAGCTCACAGGCGTCCCCGATGATCCACTGGGCGCCGCGCAGGTCCGAGCGGCCGATCACCTCGGGCTTCTCGTCGAAGATCACCACCTCGTGCTGGTGGGAGAGCAGCTCCCGGGCGATCGAGGCGCCCACGGCGCCCGCGCCCACGATGACCACGCGCATCAGGATCCTCCCCGGGAGGTGTCGTCGGAGCCGGGCGCGTCGTCGGACTCCCGGCGCAGGGAGTTGGCGAAGTCGAGCACGTCCGGGCCGGGCGGGCGGGACAGCACGCGGGACACGGCCTCGACGTCGTCGGTGCGCATCATGGCGTGCACCACGTCGCCCTGCTGGTAGCTCATGTCGGGGCCCGGCAGGACGCCCTCCCCGAAGCGCGTCACGAACGCGATCCGCACCCCCGTGGCCTCCTGGATCGCGTCCAGGTGCAGCCCGGACCACGAGTCGTCCAGGGACAGCTCGCCGAGCTGCAGCCGTCCCGAGGCCTCGCGGAAGTCGGCCGTGATCGTCTGCTCGGGCAGGATCCGGCGCAGCGCCTGGTCGGCGCTCCAGCGCACGGCGGCGACGGTGGGGATCCCCAGCCGCTGGTAGAACTCCGCCCGGGAGGGGTCGTAGATGCGGGCCACCACGTGGCGGACCTTGAACGTCTCGCGCGCCACGCGCGCCGCGATGATGTTGGAGTTGTCCCCGCTCGAGACGGCCGCGAAGGCGTAGGCCTCCTCGATCCCGGCCCGGCGCAGCACCTCCTGGTCGAAGCCGAGGCCGGTGACCTTCTTGCCCTCGAAGGACCTGCGCAGCCGCCGGAAGGCGCGGTCGTCCTGGTCGATCACCGCCACGGTGTGCCCGGAGTCCTCGAGGGCGTGGGCGACCATCACGCCGACGCGTCCCACTCCCATGATCACGAAATGCGCCATGCCTCTCAGCCTAGGTCACCCCGGGGGCGCGGCTCGCACGGGGTGCGGCGGACAATCGGTGCGGGACGGACTACCGTGGGGAGCCGTGCAGAGCATTCCCCGGGCGCTGAGACGTGCACTCGTCGGCAAGCCCATCCACAACGAGCGGTTCAGCGACGCCGTGCTGCCCAAGCGCACGGCGCTGCCGGTCTTCTCGGCGGACGCCCTCTCCTCGGTGGCCTACGCCCCCGACGAGATCATCCTCACCCTCGCGCTCGCGGGCACCACGGCCGTGGCGGTCTCCCCGTGGGTGGGCCTGGCCGTGCTCGTGGTGCTCACCGTGGTGATCACCGCCTACCGGCAGAACGTGCGCGCCTACCCGTCCGGCGGCGGCGACTACGAGATCGTCTCCAAGAACCTCGGCCGCACCGCGGGGGTGGGCGTGGGCGCGGCCCTGATGGCCGACTACGCCCTCGTCGTGGCGGTGTCCATGGCCACCGCCGCCCAGTACGTCACGGCGGCGCTGCCCGCGCTCGCCGGGCGGCGGGTGGAGCTGGCCGTGGCCGGGATCCTCTTCGTGGGGCTGCTCAACCTGCGCGGCCTGAAGTTCATGGGCCGGGCCGCGGCCGTGCCCACCTACTTCTTCCTCGCCGTCCTGGCCGCGCTGCTGCTCGTCGGCCTGGGCCAGGACGTCACCGGTTCCCTGGGGGACGCCCCCAGCGCCGGGCGGGAGGTCCTGCCGGCCGCAGGCTTCGACGCCGGGCTGGCCGGTCTGGCGGGCGCGCTGCTGGTGCTCCGGGCCTTCTCGTCCGGGGCCGTGGCGCTGACCGGCGTGGAGACCATCACCAACTCGGTGCCGTACTTCCGCAAGCCCCGCGCCGCCAACGCGGCGGCCACGCTGGGCGTGCTCGGCGCGCTCTCGGCGGCCCTGCTGGCGGGCGTGCTGTACCTCGCCGACCGCACGGACGTCGTGGTGGTCGGCGACCCGGAGGAGCAGCTGCTCGTCGACGGCCGGCACCCCGGTCCCCACTTCTTCCAGGACCCCGTGCTGGGCCAGCTCGCCAGGACCGTCTTCGGCACCGACTCCCTGTGGTTCTTCGTGCTCGTCGCCGCGACCGTGGGGGTGCTGATCCTCGCCGCGAACACCGCCTTCTCCGGCTTCCCCACGCTGGCGTCCCGGCTGGCGCGGGACGCCTTCCTGCCCCGGCAGCTGCAGGCGCGCGGGGACCGCTTCGCGTTCACCAACGGCATCCTGCTGCTGCTGCTCGTCGCCGTGGTCCTCACCGTGGCGTTCGGCGCCAACGTCAACGGCCTCATCCAGCTCTACATCGTGGGCGTGTTCGTCTCCTTCACGCTCACCCAGGCCGGCATGGTCCGGCACTGGGCGCGCGTCCGGCGGATGCGCCCGCACCCCGGGGTCCGCCGCGAGCTGTTCCTGCGCCGCGCCGTGGCCCTGATCGCCTTCGTGCTGTGCGCGGCGGTGCTCGTCGTCGTGCTCGTCACCAAGCTCACGCAGGGCGCGTGGATCACCATCGTGGCCATCGTGGTGCTCAGCGCCGTCATGGCGGGGGTCCGGCGGCACTACGACGCCGTGGACGCCGAGCTCGCGCTGCAGCCCGACTCCCCGGTCCGGGCCCTGCCCTCCCGGGTGCACGCCATCATCTACGTCTCCTCCGTGCGCAAGCCCCTCATGCGCGCCCTGGCCTACGCCCGGGCGTCCCGGCCCTCGACCCTCGAGGCCGTCGTGGTGGACACCAACGCCGCCGCCACCCGCCGGATCCTCGACGAGTGGCGGCGCCTCGAGATCCCGGTGCCGGTGACCGTGCTCCACGCGCCCTACCGGGACACCATCGACCCGGTCCTCGACCACGTGCGCGGCGTGCGCCGCAAGTCGCCCCGGGACCTGGTCGTGGTGTACCTGCCCGAGTACGTGGTGCGGCACCGCTGGGAGCGGCTGCTGCACAACCAGGCCATCCGGCCGCTACGGGCCCGCCTGCACCAGGAGCGCGGGGTCATGACGGCCTCCGTGCCCTGGCACCTGTCCTCCGCGTCCGGCCAGGACACGGGCCCCGAGTCCGCCCCCGAGTCCGCCCCAGAACAGAGAGCGCCCCGCCCGTGACCCCGTCCCGCCCCCCGGCCCCCGCCGGGCCCCCGGAGCCCGCCGAACCCGTCGAGCTCGAGCTGCGCCTGGGCCCCGTCGCCCACGGCGGCCACACCGTGGCCCGCACCGGCGAGGGCCGCGTGGTGTTCGTCCGCCACGGCCTGCCCGGCGAGCTCGTCCGTGTCCGCCTCACCGACAGCGGCCCCGCGGCCCGGTTCTGGCGCGGCGACGTCGTGGCCGTCCACGAGGCGGACCCCCACCGGCGGGCCGAGCACGTGTGGGCCCCGGCCGACCCGCTGCTGACCTGGCGGCGCGGCGAGCCGCCCGTCGGCGGCGCGGAGTTCGGCCACGCCGAGCTGGAGGCCCAGCGCGCCCTCAAGGCCGCCGTCGTCACCGAGCAGCTCACCCGCCTGGCCGGGCTCGAGATCGGGCTCGACGTCGAGGCCATGCCGGGGGAGGACCCGCAGGGCCGCGGCTGGCGCACCCGCGCGCACTTCGCCGTCGACCCCGCCGGACGGATCGGGATGCACCCCCACCGCAGCGCGGCCGTCGTCCCGGTGGACGCCTTCCCCCTCGTGGTCCCCGCCATCGACGCCCTGCGGCTCGGGCGGCTCGACCTGCGCGGGACGGAGCGGGTCGACGTCGCGGCCCCCGCCGACGGCGGGACGCCGCTGGTGCACCTGAGTCTCGCCGCCGGGGCCGACCGGCACCGGCTGCGCCGCGAGCTCGCACGACTCACCGCGGACCGGGACGTCTCCGTCACCGCCCGCGCCGAGGGGGAGCGCGAGACCGAGACGTGGGCCGGACAGCCGTCCGTCGTCGAGCACGTGGGCCCGCACCGGTGGGAGGTCTCCGCCGAGGGGTTCTGGCAGATCCACCGTGCCGCGCCCGCGCTGCTGCACCGGGAGGTGCCCGCGGCCGCGGGGGCCCGCCCGGGGGAGCACGCCCTCGACCTCTACGCCGGCGCCGGCCTGTTCACGGCCGCGCTCGCGGACGCCGTGGGGGCGACGGGCACCGTCGTCGCGGTCGAGGGCTCGCCGGTCACCAGCGCCGACGCCCGTCGCGCCTTCGCCGGCCGGCGGGAGATCCGCGTCGAGCGGGGCAGCGTCGACAAGGTGCTGGCGCGGACCTGGCCGCGGGCGGCACCGGCCCGTGGCCGCGGCCGCCCGGCCCGGGGCGGCGGCACGGCCCGCCCCGACGTCGTGGTCCTGGACCCGCCCCGGGCGGGCGCCGGACGGACCGTCGTGGACCAGCTCGTGGCGCTCGCCCCGCGCCGGATCGCGTACCTCTCGTGCGACCCGGCCACGCTGGCGCGGGACCTGGGCCGGTTCCGCCGCGCCGGGTGGCACGTGCGGTCGGTGCGCGCCTTCGACATGTACCCGAACACCCACCACGTCGAGACGCTGGCGGTCCTCGAGCCCTGACGGGCGCACCCGTCCACATGCGTGACGGCGGCCTCCCGGGGCGTATCGGAGTCACCGGGCTCACACGGGCTACACTGACAGGTGACTGTTCACGGGAGAACCTCCGGCGCTCCGCCGGTGTCCTCCCGCGGGCGTTTCCAAGACGGTGGCGAGAGGAGTTCCACGCATATGAGCACGGTGGACAGCTTCGGGGCCAAGGGCGTTCTCGACGTCAAAGGCACCGAGTACGAGATTTTCCGACTGAACACGCTGGAGGGTGCGCAGAAGCTCCCGTACAGCCTGAAGGTTCTGCTCGAGAACCTGTTGCGCACCGAGGACGGCGCCAACATCACCTCCGAGCACATCGAGGCCCTGGCCAACTGGGACCCCGAGGCCGAGCCCAGCATCGAGATCCAGTTCACCCCGGGTCGCGTGATCATGCAGGACTTCACGGGCGTGCCCTGCATCGTGGACCTCGCCACCATGCGCGAGGCCATCGCGGACCTCGGCGGCGACCCCACCCGCGTGAACCCGCTCGCCCCGGCCGAGCTCGTGATCGACCACTCCGTGCAGATCGACTCCTTCGGGACCTCGGACTCGATCGGGATCAACATGGACATCGAGTACCAGCGCAACGGGGAGCGCTACCAGTTCCTGCGCTGGGGCCAGACGGCGTTCGACGACTTCAAGGTCGTCCCCCCGGGCATGGGCATCGTCCACCAGGTCAACATCGAGAACCTGGCCCGCGTCGTGATGACCCGCGAGGTCGACGGCGTGCTGCGCGCCTACCCGGACACCTGCGTGGGCACGGACTCGCACACCACCATGGAGAACGGCCTCGGGGTGCTCGGCTGGGGCGTGGGCGGCATCGAGGCCGAGGCCGCGATGCTCGGCCAGCCCATCTCCATGCTCATCCCGCGCGTGGTCGGCTTCAAGCTGACCGGCCAGATCCCGGCCGGCGCCACCGCCACCGACGTGGTGCTGACCATCACCGAGATGCTGCGCAAGCACGGCGTGGTCGGCAAGTTCGTGGAGTTCTACGGCGAGGGCGTCGGAGCGGTGCCCCTGGCCAACCGCGCCACCATCGGCAACATGAGCCCCGAGTTCGGCTCCACCGCCGCGATCTTCCCGATCGACGACGTCACCCTCGAGTACCTGCGCCTGACCGGCCGCACCGACGAGCAGATCGACCTCGTCGAGGCCTACGTCAAGGAACAGGGCATGTGGCACGACCCGTCCGAGGAGATCGCCTTCTCGGAGTACCTCGAGCTGGACCTCTCCACCGTGGTCCCCTCGATCTCCGGGCCGAAGCGGCCGCAGGACCGGATCGCGCTCACCGAGGCGAAGGCCCAGTTCCACGAGGACCTGCAGAACTACGCCACGAGCGTGGACGAGGACGCCACCGGCAACACCGCGGACGACCAGTCGGCCCAGTCCTTCCCGGCCTCCGACGCCCCGGCCTACATGCCGGAGCACAGCCACACCAAGAACGAGGAGCCGCGCGAGCACCACGCCTACGCGGAGTCCGACCGCCCGACGAAGCTGGTCCCCGTGACCATGCCCGACGGCCGCGAGTTCGAGCTCGACCACGGCGCGGTCTCGATCGCGTCGATCACGTCGTGCACCAACACCTCGAACCCGTCGGTCATGATGGCCGCGGCGGTGCTGGCGCGCAACGCCGTCGAGAAGGGGCTCAAGGCCAAGCCGTGGGTCAAGACCTCGATCGCCCCGGGCTCGAAGGTCGTCACCGACTACTACGAGAAGTCCGGTCTGGTCCCGGCGCTGGAGGAGCTCGGCTTCTTCATCGTGGGCTACGGCTGCACCACCTGCATCGGCAACTCCGGCCCCCTCGAGGACGAGATCTCCCAGGCCATCCAGGACAACGACCTGGCCGTGACCTCGGTGCTCTCGGGCAACCGCAACTTCGAGGGCCGGATCAACCCGGACGTGAAGATGAACTACCTGGCGTCCCCGCCGCTGGTCATCGCCTACGCCCTGGCCGGCAACATGGACTTCGACTTCGAGAACGAGTCCCTGGGCCAGGACGCCGACGGCAACGACGTGTACCTCAAGGACATCTGGCCGGACCCGGCCGAGGTGCAGAAGATCATCGACGCGTCCATCGACACCGAGATGTTCACCTACCAGTACGGCACCATCTTCGACGGCGACGAGCGCTGGCAGAACCTGGACACCCCCACCGGCAAGACGTTCGAGTGGAACCCCGAGTCCACCTACGTCCGCAAGCCCCCGTACTTCGAGGGCATGACGATGGAGACGACCCCGGTCGAGGACATCACGGGAGCCCGCGTGCTGCTGAAGCTGGGCGACTCGGTCACGACCGACCACATCTCCCCGGCGGGCTCGTTCAAGTCCGACACCCCGGCCGGCAAGTACCTCATCGAGAACGGCGTCCAGCGCAAGGACTTCAACTCCTACGGCTCGCGCCGCGGCAACCACGAGGTCATGATCCGGGGCACCTTCGCCAACATCCGGATCAAGAACCAGCTCCTGGACGGCGTGGAGGGCGGCTACACCCGCGACTTCACGCAGGAGGGCGGCCCGCAGGCCGCCGTCTACGACGCCTCGATCAACTACCAGCAGGCCGGCGTCCCGCTGGTCGTGCTGGGCGGCAAGGAGTACGGCTCCGGGTCCTCGCGCGACTGGGCCGCGAAGGGCACCTCCCTGCTGGGCGTCAAGGCCGTCATCGCCGAGAGCTACGAGCGCATCCACCGCTCAAACCTCATCGGCATGGGCGTGCTCCCGCTGCAGTTCCCGGCCGGTGAGTCCGCGGACTCCCTCGGCCTGGACGGCACGGAGACCTTCGACATCCAGGGCGTGACCGGGCTCAACGAGGGCACCACCCCGAAGACGCTCAAGGTCACCGCCACGAAGGAGGACGGCTCCACCGTCGAGTTCGACGCGGTCCTGCGCATCGACACGCCGGGCGAGGCAGACTACTACCGCAACGGCGGCATCCTCCAGTACGTGCTCCGGAACATCGCGAAGTCCTGATCCCAGGGCGTTCGCGGCACGCAGGGGCCCGGTCCGGGAACGGACCGGGCCCCTGCGTGCTGACGGGCCCGTCGGGGCGAACGAGTAGGATCGGGGAAGCGCGCCGCCCCGGACCCCCGGGGGCCAGCGGCGCGAGCGACCACGACGCCGAGGACTGCGGGAGAAACCATGAGCGTGCTGGAGCGGGTGTCCGGGCCCGAGGACCTCGCGGGACTGAGCCGGGCGGAGCTGAGCCGGCTGGCCGAGGAGATCCGCGAGTTCCTCGTCACCCACGTCTCCGCCACGGGCGGTCACCTGGGGCCCAACCTGGGGGTCGTCGAGCTGACCCTCGGGGTGCACCGGGTCTTCGACTCGCCCCGCGACTCCGTCGTCTTCGACACCGGGCACCAGTCCTACGTGCACAAGCTGCTCACCGGCCGCAAGAACTTCGAGACCCTGCGCCAGGAGGGCGGCCTCGCCGGCTACCCGGACCGCCGGGAGTCCGAGCACGACATCGTCGAGTCCTCGCACGCGTCGTCGTCCCTGTCCTGGGCCGACGGCATCTCCCGCGGCTACGCCATGACCGGCCAGCACGACCGGCACACGGTGGTGCTGGTGGGGGACGGGGCGCTGACCGGCGGCATGGCCTGGGAGGCCGTCAACAACATCGCCTCCGACCGCGACCGCAAGGTCGTCATCGTGGTCAACGACAACGGCCGCTCCTACGCCCCGACCGTGGGCGGCTTCGCCAACCACCTCGCGGAGCTCCAGGCCAGCGTGCAGCAGGGCGTGGACGCCGTGCGCACCGACCGCCGCTACGAGCAGACCCTCGAGACTGTCAAGGACCTGCTGAAGCACTCCGGCCCGGTGGGGGAGATGTTCTACCGGGGCCTGCACGGGATGAAGCAGGGCATCAAGGACGTGGTGGTGCCCCAGGGCATCTTCGAGGACCTCGGCATGAAGTACGTCGGCCCCGTCGACGGCCACGACCTCGAGGCCGTCGAGCAGGCCCTGAGCAACGCCAAGAACTACGGCGGGCCGGTCATCGTGCACGCGATCACCGAGAAGGGCCACGGCTACGGGCCCGCGACCGCCAACGTGGACGACCAGTTCCACGCCGTGGGCGTCATCGACCCCGTCACCGGCCGCTCCGCGGCCACGAGCTCCGAGCGCAGCTGGACGGCGGTGTTCCGCGACGAGATCGCCCGGATCGCCGACGAGCGCGAGGACGTCGTCGGCATCACCGGCGCCATGCTCATCCCCGTGGGGCTGCAGAAGATGCAGGCCGCCCACCCCGACCGGGTCGTGGACGTGGGCATCGCCGAGCAGCACGCCATCGCCATGGCCGCCGGCATGGCCTACGGCGGGCTGCACCCCGTGGTGGCCCTCTACGCGACGTTCCTCAACCGCGGCTTCGACCAGCTCCTCATGGACGTGGCGCTGCACCGGGCCGGTGTCACGGTGGTCCTCGACCGGGCCGGTGTGACCGGCCCCGACGGCCCCAGCCACCACGGCATGTGGGACCTGGCCCTGCTCCAGATCGTGCCCGGGCTCCACCTCGCCGCCCCGCGCGACGAGCCGACCCTGACCGAGGAGCTGCGCGAGGCGGTGGCCGTCGACGACGCCCCCACCGTCATCCGGTACCCCAAGGGCGCCGTGGGCACCCCCGTCCCGGCCGTCGAACGGCTGTCGGACGGTGTGGACGTGCTCGTGCGCCGCGGCGGGGAGAGCGGGACGGAGGGCGCCCGGCGGGACGTCCTGCTCGTGTCCGTCGGCGCCATGAGCGGGCTGGCGCTGGACGTGGCCGACCGGCTCGAGGCCCACGGCGTCTCCTCCACCGTGGTGGACCCCCGCTGGGTGCTGCCCGTGCCGGCCTCGGTCATCGAGCTCGCCGCCCAGCACCGGATCGTGGTGGTCGTCGAGGACGGCGTGCGCGCCGGCGGGATCGGCTCCCGGATCCGCCAGGAGATGCGGGCCGCGGGGGTGGACACGGCCCTCAACGAGGTGGGCCTGCCCACGGAGTTCCTCCTGCACGGCTCGCGTTCCCAGGTCCTCGCGCGGGTGGGGCTCACGGCCCAGCGCGTAGCCCAGGACACCCTGGCGTCCGTGCTCGGGACCCGGGTGCCCTACGCGCGCCCGGTGCAGGGCGGGGGCACCGCCTCCGGCCAGGAGACCGTGCCCGACACGGCCGAGGACGCCCGCGGGGCGTCGTTGCCGCGGTCGCACCGGGGCTGAGCCGGCTCAGCCGAGCAGGATCCGTCCGTCCGCCACGCTCGCGGGGTAGGGCTCCAGACCGGTCTCGGCGGGCCCGGCCAGGACCTCGCCCGTCGCGAGGTCGAACTGCGAGGAGTGGCACGGGCAGACGTAGAGCTCCTCCCGCGGGGTCACCATGCACCCCTGGTGCGGGCACACGGGCGAGAACGCGACGACAGTGTCCGGGTCCGGGCGGCTCACGACGGCCTGGACGTCGTCCCGGTCGAACGTCACGGCGGAGCCCACCGGCAGGTCCTCGACGGGGCCGGCGTCCAGGGGGCCGGGCTCCGCGGGAGAGGAGCTTCCGCTCCCACCGGTCGCCGGCGCGTCGGCGGCGGAGCACGCGGTGAGCACCGCGGTCGAGCCGGCCCCGGCCAGGCCGAGGACCGTGCGCCGGGACGGGGCGGACGGGGTGGTCGGAAGATCGGGCATCGGGGTCCTCTCGCCGGCGGGATGCGGTGTCCGCCGCCAGTCTAGGCGCCGCGCTCCCGGGCGCCCGCCCGGCCCCCGCAGCCGTCCCCGCGGGGTGATCGCTGTGAGCGGAGCCGCACGGCGCCGGTGTCCGCGGCGCCGGTTCATCAGTAGGATGATGAAGACATCAGTCAGCGGGACGAGCCGTGCACGACCGGCTCGTCCCCGGGCCCGGCCGCCGCGCCGGGACGGACGGAAGGACAGCACCATGATCAAGAGACTCATCTTCGTCACCGGATTCGGCGTCGGCTTCGTGGTCGGCTCGGCCTCGGGCCGCAAGAGCTACGAGGCCCTGAAGCAGAACGCCGTCAAGACCTGGCACGACCCCAAGGTGCAGGAGAAGGTCTCCGAGGGCACCGACTGGGTGAAGTCCGAGGTGCCGGTGGTCGGCGGCAAGCTGGCCGACAGCGCCAAGAAGGCGGCCGACACCGTGGGCACCAAGGCCGCCGGCGCCTCCTCGTCCGTCAAGGAGAAGGTCTCCGGCTCCTCGGCCGGCGCGAGCTCCTCGAGCGGGGCCGCGTCTACCGGGACCTCGACCACCGGGACCTCGACCACCGGATACGCCGACCTGCAGGACGCGAAGCCGGTCACTCCGGAGAGCCCCCTGGACCCGGCCGAGCCGCACCCGGCCCCCGGCGACACGCAGAGCTGACCTGCGGCACCCGCCCGCGGCCCCGTTCCCCCCGGGACGCGGGTCGTGGGGTGCCCGGATGCACCGATCCGGGCCCGCACAGGGCGACGGGCCCCGGCCGACGGCCGGGGCCCGTCCGCGTCCCCGGGGACGGGCTCAGGCGGCGGGCACGTCCTCGTCCCCGGCCGGCGGCTGGGCGTGCTCCACCTGGCGCGCCGCGCGCTTGCGGGCCCGCAGCTCCCGCCACGCCGGGCCGAGGACCGGTGCCGTCAGCCCGACCTGCCAGCGGCGCGCCCCGAGGTCCCGCAGACGGTCCGCCACCGCCTGGTCCGTGGTGCTCTTGGGCGGCTGCCAGCAGAAGCGCCGCAGGTGCTCGGGGGTGAGCAGGTTCTCGGTGGGCAGCTCGTGCGCCTCGGCGAGCTCGGCCAGGAGCGGCTTCAGGACCCGCAGCCGCGCGGCGGCCTCGGGGCGCTTGACCTCCCACGCCTTCACTGGCGGCAGGGCGTCGGACTTCACCGTGAAGGGGACCAGCTCCGTCGCCGTGCGGGCCTCGGCGACCGCCCGCAGCCACCGGGGTGCCTCGCGCGCCGCGAGCCGGCCGTGGAAGCCGGGGGTGGCGAGGAGCTGCGGCACGGTGCGCGGCATGGCGGTCGCCGCCGCGACCAGGGCGGCGTCCGGCAGCAGCCGCCCGGGGGCGACGTCCTTGTGCTGGGCGAGCCGCTCCCGCTCCTCCCACAGGCCGCGCAGCGCGGTGAGCTGGCGCCGGCCCTTCACCTTGTTGATCCCCGACGTCCGGCGCCACGGGTCCTGGCGCGGGGGAGCCGGCTCGGCCGTGCGCACGGCCTCGAACTCCTCCAGCGCCCACTCGAGCTTGCCCTTCTCCCGCAGCAGCTCCTCCATGGCCCAGCGCAGCTGGATGAGCATCTCCACGTCGAGCGCGGCGTAGTTCAGCCAGTCCTTCGGCAGGGGCCGCTTCGACCAGTCCACGGCGGAGTGCTCCTTCGCCAGCGTGTAGCCCAGCAGCTCCTCCGTCTCCGCGGCCAGGCCCACGCGCCGCAGCCCCGCGATGCGCCCGCCCAACTCGGTGTCGAAGAGCCGATCCGGCTCCATGCCGAGCGCGCGCAGGGAGGGCAGGTCCTGGGTGGCCGCGTGGAGCACCCACTCGACGCCGGAGAGCGCCTCGCCCAGCACGGCCAGCGAGCCGGTGGCCTCCGGGTCGATCAGCACGGTGCCCACGCCCTCGCGCCGCAGCTGCACGAGGAAGGCGCGCTGCCCGTAGCGGAAGCCGGACGCCCGCTCCGTGTCGATGGCCGCCGGGCCGGAGCCGCCGGCGACGACGGCGGCGGCCCGCTCCAGCCCCGCCACGGTGTCGATGACGGGAGGGATCCCGTCGAACGGCGCCGCGAGGTGGACGCTGTCGGGGATCTCGAAGTCCTCGAATCCGGCGACCACGGAGGTCGAGGGCTCGTCGGGCGCGGTGCGGCGGTCGGCTGGGCTGGTCAAGGAGCGTCTTCGATTCTGTGTCGGCCCCGGCGGGGCGCGGTCGGTTCGGTGGTCAGCGGCGCGGGTGCAGCACGGTCACGCCCCGCGGGTACGGCGGCAGGCCCGCGAAGGTGCAGACCGTGTCGGCCCAGGCCGCGAGGTGCGGAGCCACGTCGGAGCCGTCGGGCGTCCAGGAGGCCCGCAGCTCGACGTCGGCCCCCTCCTCCTGGTCGCCGAGCAGACCGAAGCCCTCGGCGAGGACCCGGGACGCGGTGCCGCCCTCCCGAGAATATCCGGCGCGGTGGCGTTGCAGGGCCTCGAGGAGCCAGGTCCAGGTGATGGCGCCCGCCGTGTCGTCGCAGCCGATGTCACGGCTCGCGGCCGCCCGCGCCCAGGTGACGATGCGGAACGGTCCGCCCCACGCGGCCGGTTCGGACGGATCGTGCAGGAGCACGAAGCGACCCGTGGCCAGCTCGTCGTCCGGGGCGCCGGTCACCCGGTCCGGGACGCCGGCCGGACCGGCCGCCGGCACCCCTCCCGGACCGGCCGTGAGGGCCGGGGCGCGGGACGGGACGAGCGGTCGCCGCACCTCGGCGCCCACCGCGGCGGCGAACGGGGCGAGGTGCGTGGGGGCGGGGATCGCCGTGAGCTCCACGCCCTCCCGGTGGCCGGTGCGGCGCAGCTGCTCGAGGGCGTCCTGGAAGTCCTGGTACACCTCGGACAGGCCGTTCACCGCGCTCACACTGGAAGGGTAGGCCGTCGGGGCGCCCGGGGCGGCCGTGCCACGCCGCGAGGACTCGATCGTCGTGGTCCGGGTCACCCGGTCCCGCCCGGGCGGGACCGCTCAGGAGGTGGCGGGCACGAGGCGGACGGAGACGGAGTTGATGCAGTACCGGAGGTCCGTGGGGGTGGGGAAGCCCTCCCCGCCGAAGACGTGGCCCATGTGCGAGTCGCAGGCGGCGCACCGGACCTCCACCCGCTCCATGCCCAGGGCGGTGTCCTTGATGTAGCGGACCCGGTCCTCGGCCAGCGGGGCGTAGAAGGAGGGCCAGCCGCAGTGCGCGTCGAACTTGGTGTCGGAGCGGAACAGCTCCGCGCCGCACGCGCGGCACTCGTAGACGCCCTCGGCCTTCGTGTCCCAGTACTCGCCGGTGAAGGGCCGCTCCGTGCCGGCCTCTCGGAGCACGTGGTACTCCTCCGGGGACAGGATCGAGCGCCAGTCCTCCTCGGTCCGTCCGGTGGCGTCGGGGCGGTCGCCGTGCCTGGTGGTCTCGCTCATGGTGTCGTCCTCCGGGATGTGGTCGGTGCTCCGGGGAGCGGGCCCCGTGCGGGGCCTGCCCGGCGGTCCGCACGGGGCGGCTCGGCGCCGGACGGGCACGGACCGCCCGGCCAGCACAACGACGCGTCCCTCCCGGTTATGCCCGGGCTGCGTGGAAGACTGGGGGGCATGCCTCGTCGCCCCCCGCCGGTCTCCGCCGCCCCCGAGCCCCAGTCCGCGACGCAGTGGGCGCGCGGCGCCGTGGTGGGCGCCGCCGTCACCGTGGGGGCGGCGTCCCTGTCCTTCGGGCTCTCGAGCGCGGCGGCCGCCTACTTCGCGCGGCAGGTGGTGGTCCCGCCGAAGTACCGCTCCGAGGACCTGCAGATCCTCGGCGTCACCCGCACCGGCGAGGACGGCGACCCGTCCGCGACGACGCTCGTGCGGCTCCCGGCCACGGTGGACACGACCGTCGCGGGGACCTACAGCCTGCGCTTCGACGCGGGGCGAGGTCACGCCCGGATCGGCGCCATCCGCTCCTACTCCCCCCAGGAGGGCACCGTGACCCGGGTGGTCGAGGAGGTCTACTCGGGGGACCTCCTCCGGGCGACCCGCGGCTTCTGGTCCGGGACGGTCTACCCGGACCCCGGGGCGGCGGGACTGCCGTTCGAGGAGGTGGAGATACCGATCGAGGTCGGGCCCGCGCCCTGCTGGGTGGTCCCCGCCGACGGCGGCCCGACCCCGGAGGGCGAGCGGCCCCGGGAGCTCCCGGGGCCGTGGGCGATCATGGTGCACGGCCGCGGCGCCAACCGGATGGAGACCGTCCGTGCCGTGCCGGTGGCGCGGGAGCTCGGGCTGAGCTCCCTGCTGATCTCCTACCGCAACGACCGGGAGGCGCCGCCCACGCACGACTTCCGGTACGGGCTGGGCTTCACGGAGTGGAAGGACGTGCAGACGGCGATCAGCTACGCGAAGTCCCGGGGCGCCACCCAGATCGTGCTCTTCGGCTGGTCGATGGGCGGGGCGATCTCGCTGCAGACGGCGGACCTGTCCTTCTACCGGGACGACATCGCGGCCCTCGTGCTGACCGGCCCGGTGGTCGACTGGTTCGAGCTGATCGCCCACCACTCCCGCACCCGCCGCATACCCTCGGGGATCGGCCGGCTGGCCACGAACCTGATCTCCCACCCGGCCGGGCGGATGCTGACCGGTCTCGCCGCGCCGGTGGACCTCCAGGCCCTCGACTGGCTCTCCCGGTCCGAGCACCTGCGCACGCCCACCCTGGTGCTGCACTCCGTGGACGACGAGTTCGTCCCGGCCGCCAGCTCCCGCCGGCTCGCGGAGCTGAACCGGCTCGTGGAGTTCGTCCCCTTCGCCCGCGCCCGGCACACCAAGGAGTGGAACGTGGACCCGCAGCGGTGGGAGGACGCCGTGCGGCGCTGGCTGCCGGGCCGGCTGGCCCAGGACGCCCGGACCTTCGAGCCCGTGCGCGCGCGGCGGCGCTGAGGACCGCTCAGGACCGCAGCGCGGCGGTGCGCCCGCCCGTGAGCCGCAGCAGCTCGGCCGGCGGCAGCTCCACGTCGAGGCCGCGGCGCCCGCCGGAGACGAGGACCGTGGACCACGCCTCCGCGGAGTCGTCGAGCAGGGTGGGGGAGGGCGTCCTCTGCCCGAGGGGCGAGATCCCGCCCACCACGTAGCCGGTGCGCCGCTCCGCGAGCCGGGGCTCGGCCATGGCCGCCCGCTTCCAGCCCAGGGCGGCCGCGGCCGCCCGCAGGGACAGTCGCGCGGAGACGGGCAGCACCGCGACCGCCCACTCCCGCTCGTGCACGACCAGCAGCGTCTTGAACACCTGCCCCGGGTCGCGCCCGAGGGCGGCGGCGGCCTCCAGGCCGAAGGACGCCGCCGCCGGGTCGTGGGCGTACTCGTGCAGGGTGAAGGCCACCCGCTCGCGCGCCAGGAGCGCGACCGCGGCGGTGGGGCCCGCGCCGCGGGACGCCTTCGCCATCCGGGTGCCCCGGGTCCTCAGGCGTCCTGGAGCTCGCGGACGCGCCGCTTGATGCGGGCCAGCATCGCGGACATCCCGCGCATCCGCAGCGGCGACACCAGCTGGGTGAGCCCGAAGCGCTCCGGCAGGTCGTCGGGCACGTCCAGGACCTGCTGGGCCGGGAGCCCGTCGAGGCCCTCGTGCAGGATCGAGGCGAAGCCGCGGGTGGTCGGGGCCTCGGCCGGGGCGGAGAAGAACAGCCGCACCGGGGCGCCGGGGCCGGGGACGGCGCCCTCCTCCCACTCGACCGTCAGGAACAGCGGGGACTGGCACTCGACGACCTGCTCGAGCTCCTCCGGGTGCTCGCCCAGGCGGTCCGGCAGCGCCGGCAGGGAGCGGGAGAAGTCGAGCAGCAGCTCGAGCTTGTCCTCCTGCGGCACGGCCGTGAAGTCCGCGACGAGCTCCTCGAGCTGGGCGGGCAGCGCCCCGCTCATCGGCGCGACCCCGGGACCTCGCCGCGCTCCTCGCCGAGGACGATCGGCACCCGCACGGAGTTGCCCCACTCGGTCCAGGAGCCGTCGTAGTTGCGGACCTTCTCGTAGCCCAGCAGGTGCTTGAGCACGAACCAGGTGTGGCTGGAGCGCTCGCCGATGCGGCAGTACGCGATGATGTCGTCGTCGTCGGAGAGCCCGACCTCGTCGCGGTAGATCGCCTCGAGCTCCGCGCGCGAGCGGAACGTGGCGTCCTCGGCGGCGGCCCGCGCCCACGGCACGGACGCCGCGGTCGGGATGTGCCCGCCGCGCAGGGTGCCCTCCTGGGGGTACTCGGGCATGTGCGTGCGCTCGCCCGTGTACTCCGGCAGGGACCGGACGTCGATCAGCGGCTGCTCGCCCAGGTGCGCCAGCACGTCCTCCTGGTAGGCGCGGATCGGCGCGTCGTCGCGCTCGACCACGGGGTAGTCGGCGCGCTCGGGCACGACCTTCTCCGTGGACAGCTCCCGCCCCTCGGCGGCCCACTTGTCCCGCCCGCCGTTCATGAGCCGCACGTCCGGGTGGCCGAACAGCTCGAACACCCACAACGCGTAGGCGGCCCACCAGTTGGACTTGTCCCCGTAGACCACGATCGTGGTGTCGCGGGAGATGCCCTTGCGCGCCATGAGCTCGGCGAACTCCGCCGCGTCGACGTAGTCGCGGGTGTCGGGGCGGTTGAGGTCGGTGTGCCAGTCGATCTTCACGGCACCGGGCACGTGGCCGGTCTCGTAGAGCAGGACGTCCTCGTCCGACTCGACCACGACGACTCCCGGGTCGTCCAGGTGCTCGGCGACCCACTGGGTGGACACGAGTCGTTCGGGGTGCGCGTACTGCGCGAATTCTTCGTTGTTCTCCACGGCAACGCCCATGGGGACTCCTTCCGGGGTGGGGATCAGGGGCACGGGTCCTCGCGGACCGGTATCCCCTCCAGGGTAGTGGTCCCGGCGGCGGGCCGCCCCGCCGGGGGAGTCGCCGCGGCGCTGTCGCGCCGCCGCCGCCGGCCGGATTTCGCGGCGGGCGCACCCCGGGAGACGGGCAGCCGGTAAAATCGCCGGAGCACGCGCGTGCGCCGCTCGGCGCGCCGTACCAGCGAACCGCCGTGCCCGGCGGACAGAGAGGTCTCCTACGTGAGCATCCAGATCGAACACCTCACCGAGCGGCGCCCCCAGGTGTCGGCCGACGAACTGCTGTCGGCGTTCCGGCCCTCGGAGCGCTTCGGGGAGGTCTCGTTCGACACCTACCGCCCCGACCCGCAGCAGCCGTCCCAGGCGGAGGCGGTGCGGGAGCTGCGGAAGTTCGCGGACTCCGTCAACCGCTCGACCGGCTCCGGCGGCGGGTTCTTCACCAAGCTCTTCGGCGGGGGGCCCCGCAAGGACGAGGTGCGGACGGGGGTCTACCTCGACGGCGGCTTCGGGGTGGGCAAGACCCACCTGCTCGCCTCGCTGTGGCACGCGGTCCCCGGCCCGAAGGCGTTCGGCACCTTCGTGGAATACACCAACCTCGTGGGAGCCCTGACGTTCCGCAAGGCCGTCGACGCCCTGAGCGCCTACAAACTGGTGTGCATCGACGAGTTCGAGCTCGACGACCCCGGGGACACGGTCCTTATGTCCCGGCTGATGCGCGAGCTCGCCGACTCCGGCGTGCGGATCGCGGCGACGTCCAACACGCTGCCCGGCTCCCTCGGTGAGGGCCGCTTCGCCGCCCAGGACTTCCAGCGGGAGATCCAGGTGCTGGCCGACCAGTTCGAGGTGCAGCGCATCGACGGCGAGGACTTCCGGCACCGGGGTCTGCCGCAGGCCCCGGCGCCGCTGTCGGACGCCGAGCTCGACCGGGCCGTGGAGGAGCACTTCCCGGACCGCGTCGTGGCCGCCGACCGGTTCGCCGACCTCGTGGAGCACCTCGCGGGTGTGCACCCCTCCCGGTACCGCAAGCTGCTCGAGGGGATCGACGCCGTGGTCTGGCGCGACGTCCACACCATCGAGCAGCAGGCCGTGGCCCTGCGCTTCGTGGTGCTGGCGGACCGGCTCTACGACAAGAACCTGCCGATCATCGCCTCCGGCCGGCCCTTCGACGAGGTCTTCACCGCGGAGATGATGGCCGGCGGCTACCAGAAGAAGTACTTCCGCGCCGTCTCCCGCCTCACGGCCCTCGCCCGCGAGGGCATCCTCGGGGACGTCTCCGCCGTCTGAGGGCCCGTGCCCGTCCTCCCGGGCGCCGCGGCGCACGGAGGGCGGGCACCGTCCCGGGGCCAGTGACCGGACCCGCGACGGTCGCGGCGCCGCACGGCGACGACGACAGAGGGCCCCGGCTGAGAATCTCAGCCGGGGCCCTCTGTGCGGAACTCGTGCGCGATACTGGGTTCGAACCAGTGACCTCTTCGGTGTGAACGAAGCGCGCTACCACTGCGCCAATCGCGCTCACTGCTCGAAAACCATAACCCACATCCCGGCCGCGGGCCAATTCGGAGGCGGGCGCGGCCCGCCAGTCCCCGCCGCGCTCCGGCGGCCGAGGGGATTTGGCGTTTCGGAAATGGGTCCCGTAAAGTCTCCACCTGTCAGGAACACCGACGGGTTCCGGCGAGAGGACCGGCCGCCAGGCCGCCCTGGACCCCGAGTCCGTCGACCCCGGCACGCCCCGATCCGGCACGAACACCGCCGGAACGGGTTGTGCTAGAGTTCCTGTTCGGAAGATCGAGAGATCGGCCGAAGCAAGACATGCGGACGTAGCTCAGCTGGTAGAGCACCACCTTGCCATGGTGGATGTCGCGGGTTCGACTCCCGTCGTCCGCTCGCAGTGATCGGCATGAACGATGTCGTGACCGACGGCCCTGTCCGCAAGGACCAGGTCCCGGTGGGGTGGCCGAGTGGTTAGGCAGCGGCCTGCAAAGCCGTCTACGCGGGTTCGAATCCCGTCTCCACCTCGGTGCACACCCACCACGCTTGACGGTCTCCCTCGGGAACCGCCGGTCGAGCGCGATTGGCGCAGCGGTAGCGCGCTTCCCTGACACGGAAGAGGTCACTGGTTCGATCCCAGTATCGCGCACCACCTGGAAGGCCCCGGCTCCACGAGCCGGGGCCTTCGTCGTGCCCCGGGTCCGCCCCGGTCCCGGACCGGGCCCCTGCGCAGGAGCAGCACCGTGCCGGGCGCAGGGACGGCACCGCACGGCGGGCTCCTCGGCGTCCCGTGTCCGAGGCGGTCGGTAGCCTGCGGGTCAGGACCCGGAGCATCGGGACCGCCCCGGGCCCCGGGGCGACGCGAGGGAGAGGCGACGAGCAGCGTGACACAGCCCAGGCTGGCGGAACAGACCGAGTACGGACGGATGTACGCGAGATCCGTCGCGGACCAGGCGACCGTCCCCTCCATCACCACGGTCCTCTCCCGGGCCGCCACGGACCTGGACGGCTGGTACGGCTACTCCGCCGCGCAGGCCGCCGTGCGGGACGAGCGGCTGCGCGCGGCCCTGGGCTCGCCGGCCCAGCTGCGCGCCGTGGTGCGCGACGCGGCCAAGGCCGCCGAACGGCACCGCGACGAGGCCGCGGCACGCGGGGACCGCGTGCACACCTACGCCGAACAGATCGCCCTGCGGGCCCTCGGCCGGCCCCACCGGGCGGCGGACGCCCGTGCCGCCCTGGCCGAGCACGGCGAGGAGCGCTTCGCCTCGCGCTTCGACGAGTGGTGGGACCTCTACGCCCCCGAACCGCTCGCGGTGGAGGTCACGGTGTGGAACTCCACCGTGGGCTATGCGGGGACCCTCGACCTCGTGGCCCGGATCGCCGGCAAGGTGTGCCTGATCGACTACAAGACGAAGGGCACGGACCGGGACGGGCGCGTGAAGTCCCTCGACCCGAAGGTCGTGACCCAGCTCGTGGCCGGTCTCAAGGCGGAGGAGTCCCTCGTGGACGCGGAGGCCGGCACCTGGGAGCCGTGGGCGTACGGCAGCGCGGACCTGCTGCTGGGCGTGGCGGTCGGCGAGACGGAGGTCGTGCCCGTGCAGGCGGTTCCGGCGGTGCTCGAGCAGCACTGGTACAAGTTCTGCGCCCTGCACCGGCTGTGGACCCAGGAGACGGCCCTCGCCGCGGCCGGGCCGGCCCTGCGCCCGGTGCCGCCGCCGCCGCTGCGCGAGCAGCCGTAGCCCCGGAGCGCCCCGCGTGCCCGCGGGGGACGGACGGCCCGTAGACTTGCCGGGTCGAGAGCGAGGTCCCTCCATGTCCGTCCTGCCCATCCGCACCATCGGTGACCCCGTCCTGCGCACCCGCGCGGAGGAGGTCACGGCCTTCGACGACGCCCTGCGCCGCCTCGTCGCGGACATGCACGAGACGATGCTCGACGTCGGCGGCGTCGGCCTCGCTGCGCCCCAGGTCGGCGTCAGCGTGCGGCTGTTCACCTGGGCGGTCGAGGGCAGCGAGGGGCACGTGGTCAACCCGGTCCTGGAGGTGGGCGAGGAGCCCCAGGAGGGCGGCGAGGGCTGCCTCTCCGTCCCGGGCCTGGCCTACGACACCCCGCGCCGGAACTGGGCCAGGGTCACGGGCCTCGACCAGCACGGCGCTCCCGTGGCCGTCGAGGGCACCGGTCTGCTGGCGCGCTGCCTGCAGCACGAGACCGACCACCTGGACGGGCGCCTCTACGTCGACCGCCTGGTCGGTGCGGCGAAGAAGGACGCCATGCGGGCCATCCGCGCCGCCGACTACGACGGCGTGGTGCGCGGTGTGGCCGGGCAGCGGGCCGCGCACGTGGGCACCTCCTTCGGCGCGGGATCCTTCGGCGCCGGCCCGTCCCGCCCCGCCTGAGTCCCGCCCCCTCCCCACCCGTCAGGAGAGCCGTGAAGATCCTCTACGCCGGCACGCCGTCCGTCGCCGTGCCGTCCCTGGTCCACCTGGCCGAGCGGCCCGACGTCGAGATCGTGGCCGTGCTCACCCGCACCGACGCCCCGGTGGGGCGCAAGAAGGTGCTGACCCCCTCGCCCGTGGCCGAGGAGGCCGAGCGGCGGGGCCTGCCCGTGCTCAAGGCCAACCGGGTGGACGCGGAGCTGACCGAGCGGATCCGGGAGCTGGGCGCGGACGTGGCCGCCGTCGTCGCCTACGGGGCCCTGGTCCCGCAGGCCGCCCTGGACGCCGTGCCGCACGGCTGGATCAACCTGCACTTCTCCCTGCTGCCGCAGTGGCGCGGCGCCGCCCCCGTCCAGCGCGCCCTCATGGCCGGGGACACGGTGGTCGGGGCCAGCACCTTCCTGCTGGAGGCCGGTCTCGACACCGGGCCCGTCCTGGGCACCATGACCGACGAGGTCCGTCCCGACGACACCGCCGGGACGGTCCTGGAGCGACTGTCCCGCACCGCGGCGCCGCTGCTGGCGGACTCCCTGCGCGCCGTGGTCGACGGCTCCGCCCGCCCGGCGCCGCAGCAGGGCGACGCGACCCACGCCCCGAAGCTCACCGCCGAGGACGGGCGGGTCCGCTGGACGGACCCCGCCGTGGCCGTGTCCCACCGGGTGCGCGGGGCGACGCCCGAGCCCGGGGCCTGGACCCTGCTCGACGACCGCCGGCTCAAGCTCGACCGCGTGGCGCCCCGGCCCGACGTCCGGGACCTCGCCCCGGGCCGGTGCGTCCTGCGCGGGGACGCCGTGCTCGTGGGCACGGGCTCGTACGCGGTCCAGCTGACGCGGGTGCAGCCGGCGGGGAAGAAGACCATGGAGGCCACCGCCTGGGCGCGGGGCCGCAGCACGGAGGACGAGGTGGTGTTCCAGTGAGCGAGCGCGAGGACGGGCAGCGCGGCGATCGGCGAGGCGACCGCGACCGGCGGCCGGGAGGCGCGCGGCGCAACGCGAGGGGGCACGAGCGCAACCGGCGGGCGCAGACCGACCGGGCCTTCTCCTCCGCCGCGCCCGCGGGGCGGACGCGGCGGGCCGATCCGGCCCGCCTGGCGGCGTTCGAGACCCTGCGCGCGGTGTCCGAGGAGGGCGCCTACGGCAATCTCGTGCTCCCGAAGCTCGTCCGGGCCCACCGCCTGGACCGGCGGGACGCGGGCTTCGCCACGGAGCTGGCCTACGGGGCGCTGCGCTGGCAGGGCACCTGGGACGCCGTGCTGGCCCGCTGCGTCGACCGCCCCCTGGCCGAGCTCGACGCCGCGGTGCTGGACGCCCTGCGCCTGGGCACCCACCAGCTGCTGGCCATGCGGGTGCCCGACCACGCGGCCCTCGACCAGACGGTGGGCCTCGTCCGGGCCGTCGTCGGGGCGGGCCCCGGCGGGCTCGTCAACGCGGTGCTGCGCAAGGTCGCGGCCCGGGACCTGGCCGCGTGGGTGGAGGAGCTCACCGCCGACGCCCCCGACGAGACCGCCCGCCTCGGCCTGGCCCACGCCCACCCGGCGTGGGTGGTCCGCGCCCTGCGCCAGGCGCTCACCGCCCACGGCCGGGACGCCGCCGAGATCGAGGCCCTGCTCGAGGCGGACAACGCCGCCCCCGTGGTCAACCTCGTCGCCCTGCCCGGTCTCGGCGACCTCGACGAGGCTCTCGCCGCGGGCGCCGAGCAGGGGACCCTCGTCCCGGGCTCCGCGCTGAGCAGCGGCGGCGACCTGCACCGGCTGGCGTCCGTGCGCGAGGGCGGGGTCCGCGTCCAGGACGCCGGGTCCCAGCTCGTGGCCCGCGCCCTGGTGGCCGCCGGGCAGGACGCCGGCGGCGGGGCGGAGGGCGGTCGCTGGCTGGACCTGTGCGCCGGCCCGGGCGGGAAGGCGGCCCTGCTCGCGGCGCTCGCCGACCGGCAGGGGGCCCACCTGACGGCCAACGAGGTGGCTCCGCACCGGGCCGAGCTCGTGCGCCGGGCCCTGCGGCCCGTCCCGGAGCACGCCTGGACGGTGCGCACGGGGGACGGCCGCAGCGCCGACGAGCTGCTCGGCGGACGACCCGCGGTGGAAGCCGGCTTCGACCGGGTGCTCGTCGACGCCCCGTGCACGGGCCTCGGGGCGCTGCGCCGCCGCCCGGAGTCCCGCTGGCGGCGCAGCCCCCGGGACCTGGCCGAGCTCGGGCCGCTGCAGCGGGAGCTGCTGCACGCCGCCCTGGACGTCGCCCGCCCCGGCGGCCTGGTCGCCTACGCGACCTGCTCCCCGCACGCGGCCGAGACCCTCACCGTGGTCCAGGACGTGCTGGCCGGACGCCGGGACGCCGAGCTGGTCGACGCCCTGGAGCCGGTCCGGGCCGCGGCCCTGCCCGGCAGCCTCGACGGGGACCGCGACCCGTCCCGCCCGTGGGCGGGGGACACCGGCCCCGCGACCGTGCAGCTGTGGCCGCACGTCCACGGCACGGACGCCATGTTCCTGGCCCTGCTGCGCAAGCGCTGACGCCCCGACCGACCACCCACCAGGAGTCCCCGTGCCCCGAACCTGCATCCACCCCTCGATCCTCTCCGCCGACTTCGTCAACCTCGAGTCCGAGCTGGACCGGATCGCCGCCGCCGACGCCGTGCACGTGGACGTCATGGACAACCACTTCGTCCCGAACCTGACGCTGGGCATGCCCCTCGTGGAACGGATCCTGGCCGTCAGCCCCCTCCCACTGGACGTGCACCTCATGATCGAGGACGCGGACCGCTGGGCCGCCGGCTACGCCGAGCTCGGCTGCGAGTCCGTCACCTTCCACGCCGAGGCCGCCCGCGCCCCGCTCAAGCTGGCCCGTGAGCTGCGCGCCCACGGGGCCCGGGCCGGGATGGCCCTGCGCCCCGCGACCCCCGTGGAGCCGTACCTCGACCTGCTGCCCGAGCTGGACATGCTCCTGGTCATGACGGTGGAGCCGGGCTTCGGCGGCCAGGCCTTCCTCGACGTCACGCTGCCGAAGATCCGGCGGGCCGCCGAGGCCATCCGGGCGGGCGGGGGACGGGTGGCCCTGCAGGTGGACGGCGGGATCACGGCGGAGACCATCGTGCGGGCCGCGGAGGCGGGGGCCGACACGTTCGTGGCGGGCTCCGCCGTCTACGGCGCGGAGGACCCCGGGGCCGCGATCACGGCCCTGCGCGGCGCGGCCCGCGCCGCGCAGGCCTGAGCCGTCCGGCGGCGGGCCGCCCGGGGCACGCCCTGTGACATAATCGGGGCACGAACAACGTGTTCCGGGGTCGGTGCAAGTCCGAACCGGCGGTCACAGTCCGCGAACCGGACGGCCACGTCCGTGCGGGAGCGCAGCTCCTGCACCGACAGGTCGTCCGGCCGAATCGGTGGAACTCCGGTACCGACAGTCACAGTCTGGATGGAAGGCAACACGTTCAACGGCCCTCGTGGCGTGCCGTCGACGGCACCGCCACGGCGCCGTCCGGACCCGCGGGTCCCGACGGCGGCACCGTTGTCCTGCGCCCCGGTTCCACCCCCGGGAAAGGACGACGCGATGGACCCGCAGCACCGGACCGGCGACGACGCCGAGCGGTCGGTCATGCGGACCGCCCTGCACGCGGCGGCGCGCGGCCCGCGCGGGGCCAATCCCCTCGTCGGGGCCGTCCTCGTCGGCGGCGGGGGCCGGATCCTGCACGTCGGCCACCACCGCGGGGCGGGCACCGTCCACGCCGAGGTCGACGTCCTGGAGCGCGCCGGGTCCGCCGGGACCGACCTGCGCGGCACCACCATGTACGTGACCCTCGAGCCGTGCAACCACTGGGGCCGCACCGGCCCGTGCGCCGAGGCGATCGTGGAGGCGGGCGTGCCCCGGGTGGTCTACGGCGCCCCCGACCGCACGGCCGCCGCCTCCGGCGGAGCCGCCACCCTGCGCGCCGCGGGCCTCGAGGTCCGTTCGGGCCTGCTGGCCGAGGAGGCGGAGCGGCTCAACGACCGCTGGGGCGAGACCGTGCGCGCCCAGCGCCCGTTCGTGACCCTCAAGGTCGCCCAGAGCCTGGACGCCCGGATCGCCGCCGCGGACGGGACCAGCCGGTGGATCACGTCGTCGTCGGCCCGCGAGCACGGGCACGACCTGCGCGCCCGGGCCGACGCCGTCCTCGTGGGCAGCGGCACGGTCCTGGCCGACGACCCCCGTCTCACCGCCCGCACCGGCGACGGGGACGTGGTCCCCCGGCAGCCCCTGCGCGTGGCCATGGGCCTGCGCCCCGTGCCGCCGACCGCCGCGATCCGCGGGACCGACGGGCGCTTCCGGCACGTCGCGACCCACGACCCCCACTCCGCCCTGGCCGAGCTCTACGACGCCGGCGTGCGCCATGTGCTGATCGAGGGCGGGGCCACCGTCGCCGCGGCCTTCCTCCGCGCGGGACTCGTCGACGAGCTCAGCCTCTACCAGGCGCCCCTCGTGCTCGGGGCGGGACGGCCCGCCTTCGAGGAGCTCGGCATCGGCACCCTCGCGGACGCCTCCCGGTGGCGGCTCGACCCCGCCGGCGGCGGCCCCGTGCAGCAGCTCGGCCCCGACCTGTGGGTCCACCTGCGGCCCGTCCCGCCGGACTGAGCGGCGCCCGGCCCCGCGCACGCCGACAGCAGCGGACCGGGACCCGGGACCCCGACACCGAAGACCGACAGACCAGAGAGACAGAGGAAGCACCGCATGTTCACAGGAATCGTCGCCGGCCAGGGCACCGTGCGCTCGGTCGACCCCCGCCCGGACGGCACGAGCGCCCGCCTCCTCGTGGACGCCGGGCCCCTCGTGGCCGACCTGCCGCACGGCGGCTCCCTCGCCGTCAACGGGGTCTGCCTCACGGCCACGCGCACCGAGGAGATCGGCCCCGGGCAGTTCCTGGCCGACGTCATCGGCGAGACGCTCGTGCGCACCACCCTCGGGGCGCTCGCCGCCGGCGACTCCGTGAACCTGGAGCGTTGCGTGCCCGCCGGCGGGCGGCTCGACGGGCACGTGGTCCAGGGCCACGTCGACGGCACGGGCACCGTCTCGGTCCGCGAGGACCTGGGGGAGTGGGAGCGGGTCCGGGTCGCCGTGCCCGCCGAACTGGCACCGTTCGTCGCCGAGAAGGGGTCGATCGCCGTGGACGGCGTGTCCCTCACCGTGACGGCGGTCAGCGCGCCCGGTGCCGCGGAGCACTGGTTCGAGGTCGGGCTCATCCCGGCCACCCTCGCCGAGACCACCCTCGGACGCCGCCCCGTCGGCGCGTCCGTCAACCTCGAGGTCGACGTCCTCGCGAAGTACGCCCAGCGCCTGCTGGCCTTCGCCCGGACCGACAGCACCCCGGCGCCGGGCACGGCCCGGCCCACGGCAGGAGAAGGAGCATGATGCGGACCAGCAGCACCCACGAGGGAACGGGCCACGGGGCGAACGGGGCGAACGGGGCGGCCGGGGAGATCCGGCTCGACCCCGTGGACGCGGCCGTCGAGGCCATGGCCCAGGGCCGGCCCGTCGTCGTCGTGGACGACGCCGACCGGGAGAACGAGGGCGACATCGTCTTCGCGGCCGAGCACGCGACGCCCGCGCTGATGGGCTTCACCGTCCGGCACACCTCCGGGGTCGTGTGCGTGCCCATGACCGGGGCGCGGGCCGACGCGATGCGGCTGCCCCCGATGGTCGACGTCAACGAGGACTCGAAGGGCACCGCCTACACCGTCACGTGCGACGCCCGCCTCGGGGTGAGCACCGGCATCAGCGCCGCCGACCGCGCGCTCACCGCCCGGGTGCTCGCCGACCCCTCGGCAGGACCCGCGGACATCACCCGGCCCGGGCACGTGCTGCCCCTGCGCGCCGCCGACGGCGGGGTCGCCGTCCGCCGCGGGCACACCGAGGCCGCCGTCGAGCTGTGCTCCCTCGCGGGCCTCGAGCCGGTCGCCGTGATCGCCGAGCTCGTCCACGACGAGGGGGAGATGATGCGCCTGCCCGCCCTGCGCGCCTTCGCCGACCGGCACGGCATCCCGCTCGTGAGCATCGAGGACCTGGCGGCGCAGCTGCAGGAGGGCCGCCGATGAGGCCGGATCCCCCCCTGGTCAGCTCCGAGCCCGTGGTCGTGCCCACGCCCGAGGGCCGGTTCGAGGTGATCGGCTGGCAGCTGCCCGGCGGGCCAGGGGACCCGGTCGCCGAGCACCTCAGCCTCACCGCGCCGTCCTCAGACCGCGTGCCCGTGGGCAGCCCGCCGCTCGTGCGACTGCACTCCGAGTGCCTCACGGGCGACGTCTTCGGCTCCTACCGGTGCGACTGCGGGCCCCAGCTGCACCTCGCGCTGCGGCGGATCGCCGACGACGGCGGCACCCTGCTCTACCTGCGCAACCACGAGGGCCGGGGGATCGGCCTGGTCAACAAGCTGCGCGCCTACAAGCTCCAGGACGGAGGGGCGGACACGGTCGAGGCCAACGAACTGCTCGGCCTGCCCGCCGACGCCCGGGACTACACCGCGGCCGCGGCCATCCTGCACCGGCTCGGACTGACCCGGATCCGGCTGCTGAGCAACAACCCCGCCAAGGCCGAGCGCCTGGCCGACCTGGGCATCGACGTCGTCGCGATGGTGCCCAACGAGGTGCCGGCCCGCCCGGAGAACCACGACTACCTGGTGACCAAACGGGACCGCATGCGCCACCGCCTGCGCCACGTCGACGACACCACCGCCCACCGCGCCGGCGCTGCGGACCCAGCCGGCCGGACCGACCGCACCATCGACCGAACCACCGACCGCACCACCGACAGCACCACCGACAGCACAGGAGACCTCACCCCATGAGCGGACACGGCGCCCCCGACATCGACCTCAGCACCGCCGACGCGAGCGGCCTGCGCGTCGCCGTCGTCGCCTCGAGCTGGCACACGGAGATCATGGACGGGCTGGTCGACGGCGCCCGCCGCGCGCTCGCCGACGCCGGCGTGCGGGACGCGCCGATCGTGCGCGTGCCCGGCAGCTTCGAGCTGCCCGTCGCCGCCGCCCGCCTCGCCCCGGGCCTCGACGCCGTGGTGGCCCTCGGCGTCGTCGTGCGGGGCGGCACCCCGCACTTCGACTACGTCTGCTCGGCGGCCACGCAGGGCCTCACGGACGTGTCGGTGCGCACCGGCGTGCCCGTGGGCTTCGGCGTGCTCACGTGCGACACCGAGCAGCAGGGCCTGGACCGCGCCGGGCTCGAGGGCTCCCGGGAGGACAAGGGCTACGAGGCCACGGCCGCCGCGGTGCGGACCGCGCTGCTGCTGCGCTCCCTCGGCGTCTGAGCCCCGGACCGTGCGGGTCCCGGCCGGTCGGGAGGCCGTCGCGGACCCATTACCCTGGTAGTCGTGAAAACCTTTGAGACCCTCTTCGCCGAGATCAGTGACAAAGCCGTGACCCGACCGGAGGGCTCCGGCACGGTCCGCGAGCTCGACACCGGCGTGCACGGCATCGGCAAGAAGGTCGTCGAGGAGGCCGCCGAGGTCTGGATGGCCTGCGAGTACGAGACCCCGGAGCAGGCCGCGGAGGAGATCTCGCAGCTGCTCTACCACCTGCAGGTGATGATGGTCGCGAAGGGCCTGCGGCTCGAGGACGTCTACCGCTACCTCTGAGCGCCCCGCCGCACCGGCGTCCCCGCCCCACCGAAGCCCCTGAGCCGAGAAGGAACCCCATGCTGCGTGTCGCAGTGCCCAACAAGGGCGCCCTGTCCGAGTCCTCCGTCACCATGCTCAAGGAGGCCGGCTACCGGCAGCGGCGGGACTCCCGCGAGCTGGTGCTCGTGGACCCCGAGAACAACGTCGAGTTCTTCTACCTGCGCCCCCGGGACATCGCGGTGTACGTGGGCGGGGGCATCCTCCACGTCGGGATCACCGGCCGGGACCTGCTCCTGGACTCCGGCGCCCACGCCGACGAGGACCTCGGGCTTGACTTCGCCCGGTCCACGTTCCGCTTCGCGGGCCCGGCGGGCGAGTACTCCTCGATGGCCGAGCTGGCGGGCCGGAGGATCGCCACGAGCTACGACGGCCTGCTGCGCGACTACCTCGCCGAGCGGGGCGTGGAGGCGGACGTGGTCCGCCTCGACGGCGCCGTGGAGTCCTCCATCCGGCTGGGCGTGGCCGACGCGATCGCCGACGTCGTGGAGACCGGCAACACCCTGCGCGCCGCGGGCCTGCAGGTCTTCGGCGACCCCATCATGACCTCCGAGGCGCTGCTCATCCGCAGCCGCGCCGCCACTGAGCCCGAGGGCCTGGCCGTGCTGCGGCGGCGCCTGCAGGGCGTGCTCGTGGCCCGGCAGTACGTGATGATGGACTACGACGTCGCCGAGGAGTACGTCGAGGCCGCCACCCAGATCACCCCCGGCATGGAGGGTCCCACCATCTCCCGGCTCGGCCGCGGCAACGCCTGGGCCGTGCGCGCCATGGTCCCCAAGTCCGAGACCAACAAGGTCATGGACGCCCTCTACGAGGTCGGGGCCCGTGCCATCCTGGTCTCCCCGATCCAGGCCGCCCGGATCTGAGCCCTGCTTCCCGCCCCCATCCCCGCAGCCGAGGAGGTGCCGCCCGTGGGCGTTGCCGTACGTGTCATCCCGTGCCTGGACGTCGACGCCGGTCGAGTCGTCAAGGGCGTGAACTTCGAGAATCTGCGCGACGCCGGTGACCCGGTGGAGCTCGCCAAGCGCTACAACGAGGCCGGCGCGGACGAGCTGACGTTCCTCGACGTCACGGCGTCCTCGGCGGCCCGGGCGACGACCTTCGACGTGGTCTCCCGCACCGCCGAGCAGGTCTTCATCCCGCTCACCGTGGGCGGCGGCGTCCGCGCGGTCGCCGACGTCGACCGGCTGCTGCGCTGCGGCGCGGACAAGGCCTCCATCAACACCGCGGCGGTCGCCCGTCCCGGCGTCATCGACGAGATCACGGGGCACTTCGGCAGCCAGGTGCTCGTCCTCTCCCTCGACGCCCGGCGCACGGGCAACACCCCCTCGGGCTTCGAGGTCACGACCCACGGGGGGCGCACGCTGACCGGCCTCGACGCCCTGGACTGGGCGCGGGAGGCCGAGGACCGCGGCGTGGGGGAGATCCTGCTCAACTCCATGGACGCGGACGGCACCCGAACGGGCTTCGACCTGGAGATGATCCGGGCCGTGCGCGCACGGGTGCACGTGCCCCTGATCGCCTCCGGCGGCGCGGGCGCCCCCGAGCACTTCCCGCCGGCGGTGGACGCGGGCGCCGACGCCGTGCTCGCCGCCTCGATCTTCCACTTCGGGCCCGTGCACGCGATCGCCGAGGTCAAGGACGCGCTGCGCGCGGCGGGCCACGAGGTCCGCTGAACGGCCCCGTGGCCCGGGACGGCCACCGGGCGTAGAGTCGACAGTGAGCTGACGTCAGTCGCTCGACAGGCCGACCCGAAGGAGAGTCCACCGTGGGACTGAACAGCATCATCAGGAGTGTCACCGGGCGTGCAGGCGGGGGGACCGCCGGTCGGCCCGCCGGAGGACGCCGGGGCACCCGCGGCATGAACGCCGCGGGCCAGGCGGGCGCGGGGAGGACCAGCGGCCGCGGCCTCGGGGGCAAGCTTCGGGGCCTCCTCAACCGTCGATAGCGCACCGTGCGGTAGCGGCCCCGTCCCGGGGCCGCTCTCCACGTGCCGAGGACACCGATGACCACGTCCGGGCCGGAGGAGGCCCCCCGCCCCGCGGAGGACCCGGTCCGCCGGACGTCGTTCTCCACGCACGACGCCGACCGGGGCATCGCCGCCATGTCCGAGCTCTACACGGGTCTCGGCATGCGCGCGCCCACCGACGGCTCGTTCGAGCTGCGCATGGCGGCGGCCTCGATCGGCCCGCTCCTGGCGCACCGGTTCCGGCTCTGCACCTCCGAGTCCTCCGGCACGGGTGACGTCTCGGGCACGTACTCGGTCGTGCACGTGCTGAACGGGCACCTGACGGTCAGCTCCGGCAAGGAGCGCATCGCCACGCCCCTGCCGTTCCTGCTGCCGCAGGGACTGTACGGCGGCCGGTGGGACGGGCTCCTGGAACTGAGCACCGTGGTCCTGGACGCCCGCGCCGTCGAGGACACCGCCCGCGACCTGCTCGGCGCGCCGGACTTCGGGCTGCGCTTCACGGGCAGCACCCCCGTGTCCCCGCAGATGACCCGCTTCTGGCTCACCCAGGTCCGGCACTTCCACCGGGACCTGCTGCCCAACAAGGAGGCGCTGAGCACGCCCCTGGTGCGGGCCGAGGCGTTCCGGTCCCTCGCCGCGGCCCTGCTGCACTGCTTCCCGAACACCTTCCTGGCGCAGCCGGCGCCGTCCGGGACCACAGCGGCGCTGCCGGCGCAGGTGCGCCGGGCGGTCGCGTTCGTCGACGAGCACCTGCACGAGGACGTCGGGCTCGCCGAGATCGCCGCGGCGGCACGGATGAGCCCCCGCGGGCTGCAGGCCGCCTTCCGCCGGGAGCTCGGCCGCACCCCCGTCGGCTACCTGCGGGAGGCGCGCCTGGACGCCGCCCACCGGGACCTGCTCCGCGCCGACCCGGCCGCGGGCGAGACGGTCGCCGCCGTCGCGGCACGCTGGGGCTTCGCCCACCCCGGGCGCTTCGCGACCGTCTACCGGACCCGGTTCGGGGAGCCGCCCGGCACCACGCTGCACCGCTGACCCCTCCGGCTCGGTCCCCGCCCCGCGCGGGGCGAGGGCCTCGGGCCACCGGGCGGTGGGCACCTGCGCCCTCGGGCTGTCCGTGCTCACCCTCGCGGTCTTCTTCCTGACCGTCGCCGCCACCCGGCTGCCCACCGTCCCGGTAGGGTCGGGCCATGGACGACTCCGCCCCCGCCGACAGGACCCCCGACCCGGACGACGCCCGGCTCCTGCGCTCGGTCCGACGACTCGTGGACCGCCTCTCCGCTCTGCCGCCCGAGCGCGGGGACGAGCCCACGCCGCTCGGGCGGCACCTGTCCGCCGTGCTCGGGGCGGACGTGCGCACCCTGCCGGTGGTCTCGGAGGACTTCGCCCCGCACCGCCTGGCCGACGTCGACATCGCCCTCGCCGAGCTGGCGGGGAGCGGGCCGGGCTCCCTCCTCGGCGTCAGCGGGGGCCAGGCCCGCCATGACCTCGGCTTCGCCGAGCTGCTCACGGCCTCGTACTCCGGGGCCGGCATCGGCCCCGTCGACTACGCGAGCCGTGCCACGGGCCCGGCCACGGACCGGCAGGTCGTCGCGCTCGGCATCCGCTGCCTCACCGTGGACGGGGTGCCGGTGGCCGTGCTCCAGCGCATGCCCCGTCCCGAGTACGGCCGGCCGCGAGTGCTCCTGGAGGTGGTCGCGGCGGACCCGGCGGTCTGCGGCACGTTCCTCGCCCGGCTGCGGGCGCTGATGCTGGAGCGGAGCGTGCTGCGCGGCCAGGTGCTCTCGTTCGCCGCCACCGAGTACGGCAGCGAGGCGGGGGCCACGTTCCTGCCGCGCCCGCACGTGCTCGCCGACGAGATCGTGCTGCCCGCGGGTCTGCTGGAGCAGGTCGTGGGGCACGTCGTGGGCATCGGGGAGCACCGCGACGCCCTCCGGGCCGCGGGCCAGCACCTCAAGCGGGGGATCCTGCTCCACGGCCCGCCGGGCACCGGCAAGACCCTCACGGTCCGTCACCTGCTTTCCGTGACCCCGGGGACCACGGCCATCCTGCTGACCGGGTCGAGCCTGCACCTCATCGGGGCCGCCGCGGAGGTGGCCCGCACCTTCCAGCCGTCGATCGTGGTGCTCGAGGACGTCGACCTCGTGGCGATGGACCGGGACTTCGGGGCCGGACCCGAGCCGGTGCTCTTCGAGGTGCTCGACGCGCTGGACGGGCTCGACGGCGACGCCGACGTCGCATTCGTGCTCACGACCAATCGCGTGGCCGTGCTGGAGCGGGCGCTCGCCGAGCGCCCGGGCCGCGTGGACCTCGCCGTCGAGGTGCCGCTGCCGGACACGGACGCCCGGTCCCGGCTGTTCCGCCGGTACGCGGGGGAGCAGCGCTTCACCGCGGCCGCCCTCGACACCGCGGCGGCGCGCGCGGAGGGGACCACCGGGTCCTTCCCGAAGGAGCTGGTCCGCCGGGCCGTCCTCGCGGCGGCCGTGCGGGGTGCGGACGTGACGGACGCGGACCTGTCCGCGGCACTGGACGAACTCCTCTCCGGCCGGGAGGCGCTGACCCGCCGGCTGCTCGGCCACGCGGACGCCGGGGAGGCCCCGGACGAGGACACGGACGGGCTCCAGGCGGACGGCCCACCGGAGCACTTCTGACGGCTCCGGAGGATGCCGGTGGGCCCGGGCGCAGACCGGGGGACCGGGCCGCCAGGTCAGGTCGATAGGATGGGGACGATGAGCGAGCAGACCCCCGACACCGGAACCGACGTCCTCGATCCCGCCGTGGCCCGGCGGCTCAAGCGCGACCCCGCGGGCCTCGTGGCCGCCGTGGTGCAGCAGCACGACACCAAGGAGGTGCTGATGCTGGGCTGGATGGACGACGAGGCCCTGCGCCGGACCCTCACGGAGGGCCGCGTGACGTTCTGGTCCCGCTCCCGCCAGGAGTACTGGCGCAAGGGCGACACGTCCGGGCACGTCCAGGCCGTGCACAGCGTGAGCCTCGACTGCGACGGCGACGCCCTGCTCGTCCGGGTCGACCAGACCGGGGCGGCCTGCCACACCGGCACCCGCAGCTGCTTCGACGGCCGGGACCTCGGCGCCGTCACCGCCGTCTGAGCCGCGCCACCCTCCGCACTCCCGTCCGCCACCAGGAAGTCAGGTCGACACCCATGCAGGACCTGGGCACCATCAGCCCCACGCTCGAGGAGTTCCGCGCCCTCGCCGCGGAGCGCCGCGTCATCCCCGTCCGCGTCAGGATCCTCGCGGACGCCATGACCCCGATCGGGCTCTACCGGGCGCTCGCCCTCGAGAACGGGGCGGCCCGGCCGGGCACCTTCCTCCTCGAGTCCGCCGCGGAGGGCGGGGTCTGGTCCCGCTACTCCTTCATCGGCGCCAACTCCCGGGCCACGCTCACCGCCCGGGACGGCGAGGCGCACTGGATCGGACAGGCCCCGGCCGGCGCCCCCACCGGCGGCAGCCCCGTCGAAGCGCTGCGGGACACCATGGCGCTGCTGCACACGGAGCGCTTCGAGGACGTCCCCCCGCTGACCTCTGGGCTCGTGGGCTTCGTGGGGTGGGAGGCCGTGCGCCGCTGGGAGAAGCTCCCGCACCCGCCGGAGGACGACCTGCGCATCCCCGAGCTGGCCATGAACCTGGTCTCGGACATCGCGATCCACGACAACACGGACGGCACCGTGATGCTCGTGGCCAACGCGATCAACTTCGACGACACCGACGAGCGCGTCGACGAGGCCTGGGCCGACGCCGTGGACCGGGTGCACGCCATGCTGGAGAGGCTCGCCCGGCCCCTCGGCCGCACCACGGTCTCCACCCTCACCGGCAGCGACGAGATCCGCGGGGACCTGGAGTCCAAGGTCGCCCAGAGCTGGGACCGCACCCTGTTCATGAACTCCATCGTGGAGGGCAAGAAGGCCATCGTGGACGGGGACGTCTTCCAGGTGGTCGTCTCCCGGCGCTTCGAGACCGAGTGCACGGCCGACTCCCTCGACGTCTACCGGATGCTGCGCGCCATCAACCCCAGCCCGTACATGTACCTGTACAGCTTCGAGGACGCCGGGGGCCGTCCCTTCTCGATCGTGGGCTCGTCGCCGGAGGCGCTCGTGACCGTCACGGGCGACCAGGCCGTGACGCACCCCATCGCCGGGTCCCGCCCGCGCGGGCGCACGGTGGAGGAGGACCTCGTCCTGGAGCGGGACCTGCTCCAGGACGAGAAGGAGCGCTCCGAGCACCTCATGCTCGTGGACCTCTCCCGCAACGACATCTCCAAGATCGCCGTCCCCGGCTCCGTGGAGGTCACCGAGTTCATGGAGGTCGAGCGCTTCAGCCACATCATGCACCTGTGCTCCAACGTCGTGGGCCGGGTGCGCCCGGACGCCAGCGCCTACGACGTGCTCGCGGCGACGTTCCCCGCCGGCACCCTCTCGGGGGCGCCCAAGCCCAGGGCCCTGCGCCTGCTCGACGAGTACGAGCCGCTGCGCCGCGCCGTCTACGGCGGCGTGGTCGGCTACCTCGACTTCGCGGGGGACATGGACATGGCCATCGCCATCCGCACGGCCCTGCTCGTCGACGGCAAGGCCTACGTCCAGGCCGGCGGCGGGATCGTCGCGGACTCCGACCCCGAGACCGAGGCCCTCGAGTCCCTCAACAAGGCCACCGCACCGCTGCGGGCGGTGCTGCTCGCCGAGCGCCTGCACGCCCTGGACCTCGACCGGGTGGCCGTGCCGGAGACGGGCGCCGGGCGTGCCTGAGGGCCGCGGCTCCCGGCGGGCGATGCTGTCCCGGCGGTCCACGGTGGTGCTCGCCACCCTGGCCGCCGCCCTCGCCGTGTTCGCCTGCTCGGCCGCCACGTGGATCTCCGCCACGGTGCAGACCACGCTCCAGCCCGTGACCGTGGACGTCGCCGGGTCCGACGCCGCGCCGGCCGTGACCGCCCTGGGTCTCGTCGCGGCCGCCGGCGCCCTCACCACGGCGATCTCCGGGCGGGTGCTGCGCGCCGTGGTGGCGGTGGTGGTCCTGCTCGCCGGCCTCGGCGCCCTGGCCGCGTCCGTGGCTGTGCTGGCCGACCCGGCCGGCGCCGCGCAGACCGCCGTGGGCGAGGCCACCGGGATGATCAACGCCGGCGGCGACTTCGCCGTCACCGCCTGGCCCTCGCTCGCGGCGGCCGCCTCGGCGCTCGTGACCCTGTGCGGCGCCTGGGCCCTCGTGGCCGGGCGGTCGTGGACCGCGGCCCGGCGCTACGAGCGCTCCGGGGCGGACGGGGCCCCGGCCGGGACGCCCCGCCCCGGCGACGAGATCGACTCGTGGGACGCCCTCACCGAGGGCCGCGACCCCACCGCCTGAGCCCGGTGCCCGCACCGGGACTCCGGGCCCGCCGCAGCGGCGGACCGCACGCCCCGAAGCCCCGTGGGGCGTGCGCGGGCGCGGGCCGAGGGGTGGCACAATGGGGCGGGACAGACCGTCAGCAACCGCCGCGCCCCGCCGGGGCCGTGCGAGCGGAGCCGGCCGGCTCCGGCAGGGAAATCGGGAGTGCAACAACATGGCAAACGGAAACGAGATCGTCCTCGACCACACCGGCTTCGTAGGGCACGGCAACACGCTGGCCGCGTGGGTGACCGTCGGCATCATGTCGGTGGGCGTCATCGTGGGCGTGGTGGGCTTCACGGTGGGCAGCACCGCCGTGCTGATCGCGGGCATCGTGCTGGTCGTCGTCGGGCTCGTCGCCGGCTTCGTGCTCAGCAGGATGGGCCACGGCAGCGGTTCCGAGCAGCGCAAGCACGAGGCGCGCAACCACCAGGGCTGAGACCGGGCCGGCGCGAGCCGGCCCCGGGAGCCCGGCACGCGCACGGGCCGGCCGGTCCGCGTCCAGGGCCGGTCGCCGTCCCCGCCCGCCCCGGGCACGGCCCGCACCCACGAACGCACCAGGGCGGCCAGCGCCGTCGAGAGGACAGGAAACCATGTCGCAACAGAGCACCGGGACGGTCCTGGACGCCATCATCGAGGGCGTCCGGGCAGATCTGACGGAGCGCCGTGAGCGCGTCGGCCTCGACGAGCTCCGCCGGGCGGCCGCGCAGCAGCCCCCGGCCCTGGATGCCGAGTCGGCGCTGCGGGGACCGAGCGCGGACGCCGTGCAGGTCATCGCCGAGGTCAAGCGCTCGAGCCCCTCCAAGGGTGCGCTGGCCCCGATCGACGACCCGGCGCGCCTGGCCGCGGCCTACGAGCACGGCGGGGCGTCGGTGATCTCCGTGCTGACCGAGCAGCGACGCTTCAACGGCTCCCTGGCCGACCTCGACGCCGTGCGCGCGGCCGTGGGGGTGCCCGTGCTGCGCAAGGACTTCACGGTCGACGAGTACCAGATCTGGGAGGCGCGGGCCCACGGGGCGGACCTCGTCCTGCTGATCGTCGCCGCCCTCTCCGACGACGAGCTGCGCCGCTTCCTCGCGCTCACCCACGAGCTGGGCATGCACGCCCTGGTGGAGACGCACACGCCCGAGGAGATCGAGCGCGCGGTGGCCGTGGGCGCCCGCATCGTGGGCGTCAACGTCCGCAACCTCAAGACCCTCGACACCGACGTCGAGACCTTCGGCCGGCTCGCCGGGCTGCTGCCCCAGGACGCGGTCGTCGTGGCCGAGTCCGGGGTCGAGGGCGAGGAGCAGATCGCCCTCTACGCCTCGCACGGGGCCAAGGCCGTCCTGGTCGGCGAGGCCCTCGTGCGCAGCGCCGACCCGGCCTCGGCCATCGCGGCCTTCTGCGCGGCGGGCACGGCAGCCCGAGCCCGGCGGCACGTCCCCGAGGCCGAGGCCACCGCCGCGAAGGCGTCCTCCCTGCGCGAGGCCCCCGGACCGTACTTCGGGGACTTCGGCGGCCGGTGGATGCCCGAGTCCCTCATCGCCGCCCTCGACGAGCTCACGGACGTGTTCGAGAAGGCGAAGGCCGATCCGGAGTTCATCGCGGAGTTCCAGCGGCTCTCCCGCGACTACTCGAACCGGCCCTCCCTGCTGACCGAGGCCCAGCGCTTCGCCGCCGAGGCCGGGTGCCGGATCTTCCTCAAGCGGGAGGACCTCAACCACACCGGCTCGCACAAGATCAACAACGTGCTCGGCCAGGCCCTGCTGGCGCGGCGGATGGGCAAGACCCGGCTGATCGCCGAGACCGGCGCCGGCCAGCACGGCGTGGCCTCGGCCACCGCGGCCGCGCTGTTCGGCATGGAGTGCGTGGTCTACATGGGTGAGGAGGACACGCGGCGACAGGCCCTCAACGTCGCGCGCATGGAGCTGCTGGGTGCCACCGTGGTGCCCGTGACCAACGGCTCCCGCACGCTCAAGGACGCGATCAACGAGGCCCTGCGGGACTGGGTCGCCTCCGTCGAGCACACCCACTACCTGCTGGGCACCGCGGCGGGCCCGTACCCGTTCCCCGCGATGGTTCGCTACTTCCACGAGCAGATCGGCGAGGAGACGCGCGAGCAGATCCTGGCACAGGCCGGGCGCCTCCCGGACGCCGTCGCGGCCTGCGTGGGCGGTGGGTCGAACGCGATCGGCATCTTCCACGGCTTCCTGGACGACCCCGCGGTGGAGCTCTACGGCCTCGAGGCCGGCGGGGACGGCGTGGAGTCCGGACGTCACGCCGCCACGATCTCCCTGGGCCGTCCCGGCGTGCTGCACGGGGCCCGGACCTACCTCATGCAGGACGAGGACGGGCAGACGCTCGAGTCCCACTCGATCTCCGCGGGCCTCGACTACCCCGCCGTGGGCCCCGAGCACTCGTACCTGCACGACATCGGGCGGGCGCGCTACGAGGCGATCACCGACGTGGAGGCCATGGAGGCCTTCCGGCTCCTGTGCCGCACCGAGGGCATCATCCCCGCCATCGAGACCTCCCACGCCCTGGCCGGGGCGCTGAAGATCGGCCGCCGCTGGGTCGAGGAGCTCGGACCGGAGGCGGCCGCTGAGAAGATCGTCGTGGTCTCCCTCTCGGGGCGCGGCGACAAGGACGTGGCGACCGCCGCGGAATGGTTCGGGATGCTCCCGGACGACAGTGCCGAGGCTGAGCTCGGCGAGAAGGGCGAGCGACTGTGACCACCACCCGACACGAGACCTCCGGCCCGGACCTCGCCTCCCGCATCCTGCCGCCGGGGCTGAGCGCCGACCCCGGCTCGCGGCTCGCCGCCCGCATCGCCGAGTGCCGGGCGCAAGGGCGGCCGGCCCTGGTCGGCTACCTCCCGGCGGGCTTCCCGACCGTGGACGAGTCCATCGAGGCGGCCGTGGCCCTCGGCGCCAACGGCGCGGACGTGATCGAGATCGGCATCCCGTACTCGGACCCCGTCATGGACGGGCCGGTGATCCAGCACGCGACCACGACGGCCCTCGCCAACGGATTCCGGGTGGCCGACGTGTTCCGGGTGGTCCGTGCCGTGGCCGAGCGCACCGACGCGGTGCCCGTGGTGATGACCTACTGGAACCCCGTCCTGCAGATGGGCGTCGACACGTTCGCCCAGCGGCTCGCCGAGGCCGAGGGAGCGGGGATCATCACCCCCGACCTGATCCCCGACGAGGCCGGGGAGTGGTTCGCCGCATCCGCGGCCCACGGCCTGGACCGGATCTTCCTGGTGGCGCCCTCTTCCTCGCGGGAGCGGCTCGACCTGGTGGTCAAGGCCGCGAGCGGCTTCGTCTACGCGGTCTCCGTGATGGGCGTCACCGGCGCCCGGGACGCCGTCTCCGACGTCGCCGAGCAGCTCGTCGCGGACACGCGCGCGGCCGGCGCCCAGCACGTGTGCGTGGGCCTGGGCGTCTCCCGCCGGGAGCACGTCGAGGAGATCGGCGCCTACGCGGACGGCGTCATCGTGGGCACCGCCCTCGTCCAGGCGCTGGCCGACGGCGGCCCCGAGGCCGTGGGCGCGCTGGCCCGGGAACTGGCCGGGCGCGCCTGATAGCGTGACGGGCGGCCCCGCCCCGCGCGGGCGGGGCCGCCCCTCCCGACGACCCCACGAGCCGAGGCCCCACCGCATGCTGCTGAGCGCCGTTCCCCCCGTGCCCGCCCTGATGAGCGCCCCGCTCCGGCAGGGCATCCCCTCCCCGGACTGGTCCGGCTTCTCGGTCGGCCCGCTGACCGTGCACGCCTACGCCCTGTGCATCCTCGCGGGCATCGCGGCGGCCCTGTGGCTGACCACACGCCGCTGGGCGGCCCGGGGACTGGACCCGGAGATCGTGTGGGACGTCGTGATGTGGGCCGTCCCCGCCGGGATCGTGGGCGCCCGCGTCTACCACGTCCTCATCACCGACCCCGCCGGCTACTTCGGCCCGGGCGCGGACCCCGTCGACGCGCTGCGGATCTGGGAGGGCGGTCTCGGGATCATGGGCGCCGTGGCCTTCGGCGCCCTGGCCGCGTGGTGGGTGTGCCGCCGGCACGGGGTCTCCCTGGCCGTGTTCGCCGACGCCGCGGCGCCCGGCCTGCTGCTCGCGCAGGCGATCGGGCGCTGGGGCAACTGGTTCAACCAGGAGCTCTTCGGGCGGCCCACCACCCTGCCGTGGGGACTCGAGATCGACCCCGGCAGCGCCAACTTCCCGGCCGGGGTGCCGGCAGACACCCTCTTCCACCCCACGTTCCTCTACGAGTCCCTGTGGAACCTGCTCGGCGTGGTGCTGCTGCTGGCCCTGGACCGGCGGTTCCGGCTGGACGGCGGCCGTCTGTTCGCGCTCTACCTGATCCACTACGGCCTGGGCCGGATGCTCATCGAGCTGTTCCTGAGGATCGACCCGTCCCTCATGGTGCTGGGCCTGCGCGTGCACGTGTGGACCGCCCTGGGGGTCGTGCTGCTGGGGCTGGCCCTGTTCGCGGCGGTGGTGCTCCGCCGCCGCAGGGCCCGCGGCGGCGCCGTGGAGGCCTCGCGCGCCTGATACCGCACCGGGGGCGGGAACGGGGGCCCTGGCTGGAGAGTTTTCAGAGCTGTAACATCTGAATGCTAGATTCTTCTGGCGCCTGACCGGCGGACGGGTGAACCACGTCCTCGGCTCCGGCGCACGCCACGATCGTCCATCGTCGGACATTCCTGGAACGGGGCCCTTCCGCCGTCCGGCACCACCTCGATCACCGCTCGAGGACGTCGGCGGCAGCTCACGATCCGGCGGCACCTCCCGACCGGAGCTCTGCCGCGGGGGCCGCTCCTGTTGACCGCATCCCATGGTGAGGAGACGTCAGTCATGACCTCTACCCCGGCCGGCACCCCCGGTGACACTTCTGCCCAGGGCGGCACGGACCCCCGTCCGGACGCTCCCGCCGAGACCGCGCAGGAGCAGGCGGAGTCCCCGTTCGAGCAGTTCTCCAACGCGCCCGAGGAGCAGGGCCTCTACCACCCGGACGAGGAGAAGGACGCCTGCGGCCTCGCCGTGGTCGCGACCCTCAACGGCGCCCCGAGCCACGAGATCGTCGACGCCGCGCTGACGGCCCTGCGCAACCTGGAGCACCGCGGCGCCGTGGGCGGCGACGAGGGCACCGGTGACGGCGCCGGCCTGCTGACCCAGCTGCCCGATGCGTTCTTCCGCGCCGTGCTGGACTTCGAGCTGCCGCCCCTGGGCGGCTACGCGGTGGGCACCGCGTTCCTCCCGCACGGCGGTGCGAACGCGGAGCGGATCCAGGGCGCCCTCGAGGAGCTCGCGCGCTCCGAGGAGCTGCAGGTCCTCGGCTGGCGGCCCGTCCCGGTGGCCGAGTCCGTGGTGGGCCGGTCCGCGCGGGAGGTCATGCCGTACTTCGTGCAGCTCTTCGTGGCCGAGACCACGCCGGCGCCCGAGGACGAGGCGGCCCGGCGGCGCCTGGACCAGAAGGCGTTCCGGCTGCGCAAGCGGGCCCAGAACCGGTCGGGCGTCTACTTCCCCTCGCTGTCCTCGCGCACGATCGTCTACAAGGGCATGCTGACCACCCAGCAGCTCGAGCCCTTCTACCCGGACCTGTCCGACGACCGGTTCACCACCGAGCTCGCGATCGTGCACTCCCGGTTCTCCACCAACACCTTTCCGTCGTGGCCGCTGGCCCAGCCCATGCGCACGCTCGCGCACAACGGCGAGATCAACACCGTCAAGGGCAACCGGAACTGGATGCGCGCCCGCCAGTCGCAGCTGAAGTCCCCGCTGCTGGGCCGCAACCCCGAGGAGCTCTTCCCGATCTGCTCCGAGGGCGCGTCCGACTCGCAGTCCCTGGACGAGGTCGCCGAGCTGCTCGTGCTCTCCGGCCGGCCGGTCACCCAGGCCATGATGATGATGATCCCGGAGGCCTGGGAGAACCACGAGACCATGGACCCCGCCCGCAAGGCGTTCTACCGCTACCACGCCTCCTTCATGGAGCCGTGGGACGGCCCGGCCGCGGTGGCCTTCACCGACGGCGTGCAGGTCGGGTCGCTGCTGGACCGCAACGGGCTGCGCCCCGGCCGGTTCTGGGTCACGGACGACGGCCTGGTCGTCTTCGCCTCGGAGGTCGGCGTCGTCGACGTCGGGGACCGCAAGATCGTGCGCAAGGGCCGCGTCTCCCCGGGCACGATGTTCCTCGTGGACACCGCACGGGGCCGGATCGTGGAGGACGCCGAGATCAAGGCCCAGATCGCCTCCGCCGCCCCGTGGGAGGAGTGGGCCGACGGCAACATCATCGACATCACCGACCTCCCCGAGCGTGAGCACATGATCCACCCGCGCTCCTCCATCACCCTGCGCCAGAAGACCTTCGGGTACACGCAGGAGGAGCTGAAGATGATCGTCGGGCCCATGGCGGCCAAGGGCGCCGAGCCGATCTACGCGATGGGCACCGACACCCCGATCGCCGTGCTCTCCGAGAAGTCCCGCACCCTGTTCGACTACTTCGTGCAGTCCTTCGCCCAGGTCACCAACCCGCCGCTGGACGCCATCCGCGAGGAGCTCGTGACGAGCCTGCGCGGCTCCGTGGGCCCGTCGGGGAACCTGCTGACCACCGAGCGGGTGCGCACCCGCCAGGTCGCGCTGGACTTCCCGGTGATCGACAACGACCAGCTCGACCAGTTCCTGCACATCGAGGGCGAGGACGGGATGCCCGCGGCCCTCAAGGTGCGGGGCCTGTACCGTCCCGACGGCGGCGCGGAGTCCCTGCGCGCCCGGATCGCGGAGATCTGCGAGAAGGTCTCCGCGGCCGTGGCCCGCGGCGTGGAGTACGTCATCGTCTCCGACCGCGACTCCAACGGCGCGTGGGCCCCGATCCCGTCGCTGCTGCTCACCTCGGCCGTGCACCACCACCTCCTGCGCTCGGCGACCCGCACCAAGGTGGCCCTGGTCGTGGAGGCGGGCGACGTGCGCGAGGTCCACCACGTGGCACTGCTCATCGGCTACGGCGCGTCCGCGGTGAACCCGTACCTGGCGATGGAGTCGGCGGAGGAGCTGGTGCGCTCGGGCGACCTCACCGGGATCACCACGGAGCACGCGGTGCACAACCTGATCAAGGCCCTGGGCAAGGGCGTGCAGAAGATCATGTCCAAGATGGGCATCTCCACGGTCTCCTCCTACTGCGGCGCCCAGGTCTTCGAGGCGCTCGGCCTGTCGCGGGAGCTCGTGGACGACTACTTCACGGGCACCCACACCCAGATCGGCGGCATCGGCCTCGACGTGATCGCGGAGGAGACGGCCTCCCGCCACCGCCGGGCGTACCCGGCGGACGGCGTGACCGAGCCCCACCGGGACCTCGAGACCGGCGGTGAGTACGACTGGCGCCGGGACGGCCCGCCCCACCTGTTCAACCCCCAGACCGTCTTCCGGCTGCAGCACGCCACCCGCACCGGCCGCTACGACATCTTCAAGTCCTACACGAAGCTCGTGGACGACCAGACGAAGAAGCTGCTGACCCTGCGCGGGCTGCTCGGCTTCTCCTCGGACCGCAAGCCCGTGCCGCTCGAGGAGGTCGAGCCCGTCAGCTCGATCGTCAAGCGCTTCCAGACCGGGGCGATGAGCTACGGCTCCATCTCCCAGGAGGCGCACGAGACCCTGGCGATCGCCATGAACCGGCTCGGCGCGAAGTCGAACACCGGTGAGGGCGGCGAGGACGTCGACCGCCTGCTCGACCCGCAGCGGCGCTCGGCGATCAAGCAGGTGGCCTCCGGCCGGTTCGGCGTCACGAGCCTGTACCTGACCAACGCCGACGACATCCAGATCAAGATGGCCCAGGGGGCCAAGCCCGGCGAGGGCGGCCAGCTCATGGCCCAGAAGCTGTACCCGTGGATCGCCCGGACGCGCCACTCCACCCCGGGCGTGTCCCTGATCTCGCCGCCGCCGCACCACGACATCTACTCGATCGAGGACCTGGCGCAGCTGATCTACGACCTCAAGCGCTCCAACCCGCAGGCCCGCGTGCACGTCAAGCTGGTCTCCGAGATCGGCATCGGCACCGTGGCCTCCGGCGTCACCAAGGCCAAGGCCGACGTGGTGCTCGTCTCCGGGCACGACGGCGGCACCGGCGCGGCCCCGCTGAACTCGCTCAAGCACGCCGGCGCCCCGTGGGAGCTCGGCCTTGCCGAGACCCAGCAGACCCTGATGCTCAACGGGCTGCGGGACCGCGTGGTCGTCCAGGCGGATGGGCAGATGAAGACCGGCCGGGACGTGACCGTCGCCGCGCTGCTCGGGGCCGAGGAGTTCGGCTTCGCCACCGCCCCGCTGATCGTCGAGGGCTGCATCATGATGCGCAAGTGCCACCTGGACACCTGCCCGGTGGGCGTGGCCACGCAGAACCCGGAGCTGCGCAAGCGGTTCACGGGGCGGGCGGAGCACGTGGTGAACTTCTTCGAGTTCATCGCCGAGGAGGTCCGGGAGTACCTGGCCCAGCTCGGCTTCCGCTCGATCGAGGAGGCCGTCGGGCACGCCGAGGTCCTCGAGACCAAGGCCGCCATCGACCACTGGAAGGCGCACGGGCTCGACCTCTCGCCGATCCTGCACTCCACGGTGCTCGAGCACCGGGGCGCGGCGGTGCGCAACATGCGCGGCCAGGACCACGAGCTCGACAAGCACTTCGACAACGAGCTCATCCGGCTCTCCCGGGCCGCCCTGGAGAAGCGGGAGCCCGTGCGGATCCAGCAGCACATCATCAACACGGACCGCGCGGTCGGCACGATGCTCGGCCACGTGGTCACGAGGACGTTCGGCACGGACGTCCTCGCGCACGACACCATCGACGTGACGCTCACGGGCCAGGCCGGCCAGTCCCTCGGCGCGTTCCTCCCGCAGGGCATCACCCTGCGGCTCGAGGGCGACGCCAACGACTACAGCGGCAAGGGCCTCTCCGGCGGCCGGATCATCGTGCGCCCGGAGCGGGACGCGGTGTTCGAGGCCTCGGAGAACGTCATCGCGGGCAACGTGATCGGCTACGGCGCCACGAGCGGGGAGATCTTCCTGCGCGGCACCGTGGGCGAGCGGTTCCTGGTGCGCAACTCGGGCGCCACCGCGGTGGTCGAGGGCATCGGCGACCACGGCTGCGAGTACATGACCGGCGGCACCGCCCTGGTGCTCGGCCGCACCGGGCGCAACTTCGGCGCCGGCATGTCCGGCGGCGTCGCCTACGTCATCGACCTCGCCGAGACCTCGGTCAACAAGCAGGCGCGCGACAGCGGCGAGCTGCAGCTGCTGCCGCTGGACGAGGCGGACGCCGAGACCGTGCTGGCGCTCATCACGAAGCACGCCGAGGAGACCGGCTCCGAGCTCGCGGACCGGCTCCTCGCCGACCCCGTGGCCACGCTCGGGCGTTTCACCAAGATCCTGCCGCGGGAGTACGCCGCCGTGCAGGGCATCCGCGAAGCGGCCCGGATCCAGGGGCAGGACCCCGACGGCGACGAGGCCTGGCACAAGATCCTGGAGGTGACGACCCGTGGCTGATCCGCGCGGTTTCATGAAGGTGACCGAGCGCGTCGACCGCCCCAAGCGGCCGGTGCCCGTCCGGATCATGGACTGGAAGGAGGTCCAGGAGGCCCAGGACCGGGGGGTCCTGCAGAAGCAGGCCGGCCGGTGCATGGACTGCGGGATCCCCTTCTGCCACGAGGGCTGCCCCCTGGGCAACCTGATCCCCGAGTGGAACGACCTCGTGTGGCGGGGCCTCGACGCCGAGGCGGTCGAGCGCATGCACGCCACGAACAACTTCCCGGAGTTCACCGGGCGGGTCTGCCCGGCGCCGTGCGAGTCGTCGTGCGTGCTCGGCATCAACCAGCCCGCCGTGACCATCAAGCAGATCGAGTACTCGATCGGCGAGATGGGCTTCGACGAGGGCATCGTCAAGCCGTTCGTCCCGCAGCGCCTGGTCGGCAAGACCGTGGCGGTCGTGGGCTCCGGGCCCGGCGGCCTCGCGGTGGCCCAGCAGCTGACCCAGGCCGGGTTCACAGTGGCGGTCTACGAGCGCGACGACCGGATCGGCGGGCTGCTGCGCTATGGCATCCCCGACTTCAAGATGGAGAAGGAGGTCCTCGACCGGCGCCTCGACGTGATGCGCGCCGAGGGCACCCGCTTCCGCCCGGGGGTGGAGATCGGCAAGGACATCACCTGGGACCAGCTCAAGCGCCGCTACGACGCCGTGGTGGTCGCCACCGGCGCCACGGTGCCGCGGGACCTGCAGATCCCGGGCCGGGACCTCGACGGCGTCCACTTCGCGATGGACTACCTGGTGCAGGGCAACCGCGTGGTGGCCGGCGACGAGGTCGAGGACCAGATCTCCGCGGCGGGCAAGCACGTCATCGTCCTGGGCGGCGGCGACACCGGCTCCGACTGCATCGGCACCGCCAACCGCCAGGGCGCGGCCTCGATCACGTCCCTGGCGATCGGCCGGCAGCCGGCCGCGGACCGCTCCGACGCCGACCCGTGGCCCATGATGCCGAAGATGTTCGAGGTCTCGACCTCCCACGAGGAGGGCGGCGACCGCACCTACATGGCCTCCACCGTGGAGTTCGTGGGGGAGGACGGCAGGCTGACCGGCCTGAGGGTCGCCGAGACCGAGTACCTGCCGGACGGGCGGCGCGCGCCGAAGAGCGGCACCGAGCGGGTGATCCCGGCCGACCTGGTCTTCCTGGCGCTGGGCTTCACCGGCAACGAGTCCGAGGACATCACCGAGCAGATCGGCGCGGAGCTGGACGGCCGGACCAACCTGGCCCGCGACGACCGGTACATGAGCAACGTGGACGGCGTGTTCGCGTGCGGCGACGCCGGCCGCGGCCAGTCCCTGGTCGTCTGGGCGATCGCCGAGGGCCGCGCCTGCGCGGCCGCCGTCGAACGGTTCCTCATGGGCTCGACCCGCCTGCCGGAGCCCGTGGCCCCGACCGACCGGGCCATCGACCTCACCCTGTAGGACGGCACCACGGCGCGGGCCGCCCCCTTC
>NZ_BAAGPL010000001.1:14887-90778 GCF_054784195.1 Kocuria himachalensis | reverse complement strand
AGGGCCGCCCCGCCGCCTCGACACCGGCGACGGCGTTGGTAGGCTGGGGACGACCTCCCGCCCCAGGGCGGACATCCAGGCAGTGCGGCCGGGAGCTGCGTCGTGTCCTGCGCGACGGAGCCCCCGGCCGCAGTGCTGTGCACGTCCTCCCCGGTGGCACCCCTCGACCCAAGGCGGCACACATGCGACGAGCAAAGATCGTGGCCACGATCGGCCCGGCCATCTCCTCGTACGAGAACCTCTCCCAGGCGATCCGGTCCGGCATGAACGTGGCCCGGCTCAACATGAGCCACGGCGACCACTCCGTGCACGACACGTCCTACGAGAACCTGCGGCGCGCCTCGGCCGACGCCGGGCAGACGGTCGCGATCCTCGCGGACCTCCAGGGACCGAAGATCCGCCTCGGCCGCTTCGCGGACGGCCCGCACGAGCTGCTGCCCGGCGACGAGTTCTCCATCACCGTCGACGACGTCGAGGGCACCGCGAGCCTGTGCTCCACCACGCACAAGGGCCTGCCCGGTGACGTGAACGTGGGCGACCCGCTGCTCATCGACGACGGCCGGGTGGCCCTGCGCGCCACCGCCGTCTCGGACACCACCGTCACCACCGAGGTGGTCGTGGGCGGGCCCGTGTCCAACAACAAGGGCATCAACCTGCCCGGGGTGGCCGTGAACGTCCCGGCCCTGTCCGACAAGGACGAGGACGACCTGCGCTGGGCGCTGCGCCGCGGCGTGGACCTGATCGCCCTGTCCTTCGTGCGCGACGCCAAGGACATCGTGCGGGTGCACGAGATCATGGACGAGGAGGGCCGGCGGCTGCCGGTGATCGCCAAGATCGAGAAGCCGCAGGCGGTCGACTCCCTGCACGAGATCATCGACGCGTTCGACGGCATCATGGTGGCCCGCGGGGACCTCGGCGTGGAGCTGCCGCTGGAGCAGGTCCCGATCGTGCAGAAGCGCGCCATCGAGCTCGCCCGGCGCTGGGCCAAGCCCGTGATCGTCGCCACCCAGGTGCTCGAGTCCATGATCGACAGCCCCCGGCCCACCCGGGCCGAGGCCTCCGACTGCGCCAACGCGGTGCTCGACGGCGCGGACGCGGTCATGCTCTCCGGGGAGACCTCGGTGGGCAAGTACCCGATCGAGACCATCGAGACGATGGCCCGCATCATCGAGGCCATCGAGTCCCAGGCCCTCGAGCGCGTCCCGGCCCTCGGCACCGAGCCCCGCACCCGCGGCGGTGCGGTGACCCGTGCGGCGGTGACCATCGCCCGGCAGCTCGACGTCAGCTACCTGTGCACGTTCACCCAGTCCGGGGACTCCGCCCGCCGGCTGTCCCGGCTGCGCCCGGCCCACCCGATTCTGGCGTTCACCCCGGAGCCCCTCGTCACGGCGCTCATGTCCCTGCTGTGGGGCGTGCAGCCCATCCAGGTGGCGAAGGTCGACCACACGGACGAGATGACCCGGCAGGTGGACCTGCACCTGCAGGAGCAGGGGCTCGCGGGCAAGGACGACCTCGTCGTGATCTGCGCCGGCTCGCCCCCCGGGGTCGCCGGTACCACCAACCTCGTCAAGGTGCACCGCGTGGGCGACGTCGCGGACGCCGGCGAGCTGCTCTCCGGCGGGCAGCGGCGCGAGCGCGTGGGACCGTGGCGGGAGAGCTGACCGGCCCCGCGGGCATGACCCCCGAGGAGCACTCCCGGGACCTGCGCGAGCACGGCGTCCCCGAGGAGCTGCACGCCGTCTTTCCCGGGCACGGGATGGGCGGGCTCGCCCGGGCGATGGGCATCCGGTTCACGGAGCTCACGCCCGGGCGCTCGGTCGCCACGATGCCGGTCGAGCCGAACACCCAGCCGGGCGGGATCCTGCACGGGGGAGCGCACTGCGTCCTCGCCGAGACGCTCGCCTCGACCGCGGCGAGCGTGCACGCCGGGCCGGGACGGTACGCGGTGGGTGTCGACGTCAACGCGACGCACCAGCGCGGCGTGGCCTCCGGGATGGTCACCGGCACGTGCACGGCGCTGCACCTGGGCGCCACGCTCACCGTCCACGAGGTCGTGATGACCGACGACCGGGGGCGGCGGCTGTCCACGGCCCGCGTCACGAACCTGGTGCGGGAGCGGGACGCCGCGGGCTGACGGCACGGGGGTGGGACGAGAAGACCCCGGACCACCGGTCCGGGGTGCTGGTGCCCAAGGTGGGACTCGAACCCACACTCCAGGGGAACCGCATTTTGAGTGCGGCGCGTCTGCCAATTCCGCCACTTGGGCCTGCGGTCGCAGTCCGCGCCGCCGGGGCGGGCGGCTCCTGCGCTCGACCACTCTACAACAGTTATAGGCTGGGGCTGATCGGACGGAACGCGCGGTGCCGGGCAGTCGGGCGCCGCCGGCCCCGCTGCCCGCGCGGCGCGGGCAACGACGCACCAGCAGCCAAGGAGTCAGCGTGACGGAGCAGCCGAACCCCGCCCCGGCGGAGGAGCCCGAGGCCTGGGACGACCTGTCCGGCGAGTCGGCGGAGAACGACCTGCGCCCGGCCCGCCGGGTGGTGGTCGCCGAGGACGAGACCTTGATCCGCCTGGACATCGTGGAGATGCTCCGGGACGCGGGCTACGAGGTGGTCGCGGAGGCCGACAACGGCCAGCGCGCGGTCGAGCTCGCGCGCGAGCACCGCCCGGACCTCGTGCTCATGGACGTGAAGATGCCCGTTCTGGACGGGATCACCGCGGCGGAGCAGATCGTCTCGGACCGGATCGCCCCCGTGGTCCTGCTCACGGCCTTCAGCCAGCGCGAGCTCGTCGAGCGGGCCCGCGAGGCGGGAGCCATGGCCTACGTGGTCAAGCCGTTCACCGTGGACGACCTCGTGCCCGCGATCGAGATCGCGATCTCCCGGGCCGAGGAGATCGCCGCGCTCGAGCGCGAGGTCTCGGACATGAAGGAGCAGTTCGCCACCCGCAAGCTCGTGGAGCGCGCGAAGTCGCTGTTGACCACCAAGATGGGCCTCACCGAGCCCGAGGCGTTCCGCTGGATCCAGAAGACCTCGATGGACCGCCGGCTGTCCATGCGGGAGGTCGCCGAGGCCATCATCAACCAGGTCACCTGAGCGCGCCGGCCGACCGCACCGGCTGACCCGCCCGGCCTCGGCGGACCGCCCGCCCCGGGTCCGGCGCGGGCCCTAGGATGGGTCCGTGAGTGAAACGACGCAGCAGACGCAGACCGACACGAGCCCCGGGACCGCCGTGCGCACGGTGACCGTCGGGACCGACACCGACCACCCCGTCGACGTCGAGATCCCCCTCCCGGTCTCCCGGCCCGACCGGAAGCTGCTGCTGGTCGACGGCCACTCCCTGGCCTTCCGCGCGTTCTTCGCGCTGTCCCGAGCCGCGGAGTACGGCGGCGGGCCGGCGTTCGTGACCTCCGACGGCCGGCACACCGAGGCCGTCTACGGCTTTGTGAACACGCTCGTGAAGCTGGTGCGGGAGCAGAAGCCCACGCACCTGGTGGTGTCCTTCGACCTCGAGGGACCCACCCTGCGCTCCCAGGAGTACGTGGAGTACAAGGGCGGGCGGGACGAGACGCCCGAGGAGTTCCACGGGCAGGTCCCGCAGATCCGCCGGATCCTCGACGCCCTGGGCGTGCCCGTGGTCACCGCCGAGGGACACGAGGCCGACGACGTCCTGGCCACCCTCGCCCGCCGCGGCGCCGAGCAGGACTACGAGGTGCTGGTCTTCTCCGGGGACCGGGACGCCTTCCAGATGATCGACGAGCACGTCACGGTGGTCTACCCCGGGCGCACCCCGTCCGACCTCAAGCACATGGACGCCGCGGCCGTGGTGGAGAAGTACAAGGTGCCGCCCCAGCACTACCCGGACCTCGCGGCCCTGACCGGCGAGCAGGCCGACAACCTCCCCGGCATCCCCGGCGTGGGCGCGGGGTTCGCGGCCAAGTGGATCCTCGCCTACGGGGGCGTCGACACGATCCTGGCGCACGCGGACCGCGTCAAGGGCAAGAAGGGCGAGGCGCTGCGCGAGCACCGCGCGGCGGTGGAGCGCAACCGGCGGCTCAACCGCCTGGTCACCGATCTCGGGCTGGAGATCGACCTCGCCGACGCCGGTCTGCCCGTGCCCGACACGCAGGCGGTGCAGGAGGTATTCGACGACCTGGAGTTCGGCGACGGCCTGCGCAACAGGCTCTTCGACGCGTTCGGGCGCCCCGCGGAGGAGGCCGCGCCGCCGGCGGACCTCGGCCTGGGCGACGTCGAGCGTCCCGGCACCGCCGAGGAGCTGGAGCGGTGGCTGGCCGGCGGGCCGGGCCCCGTGGTGCTGCACGCGTTGCACCGTGACGACGACCCCGTGCTCCCGGGGGCCCGCGATCTCTCCGGAGTGGTCCTCGCCCGGGGCGGCCACCAGCCGTCCGCGCTGTTCCTCGACCTAGCGGCCGCCGACTCCGCGCTGGAGTCCGCGCTGGCCCGCTGGCTGGCCGACGCGGACCGGCCCAAGATCGTGGACGGGCTCAAGGACGTCTGGAAGTCCCTCGCGGTGCGCGGACTGCCGCTGGCCGGGGTCGTGGACGACCCCCAGCTCTCGGCCTACCTGCTGCAGCCGGCGCGGCGCAGCTACGAGCTCTCCGCGCTGCTCGAGGACCGGCTGGGCCTGGTCGTGGCGCCCGCCGCGGACGGGTCCGCCGCCGAGGGGCAGCAGCAGCTCGCCCTGGACGCCGAGCCCTGGCCCGCCCCGGCGGTGCTGCGGCGGGAGGCGGAGCTGGCGGTCGCGACCGTCCAGCTCTCCGAGCACCTGCGGGAGTTGCTGGCCGAGACGCACCAGACCGCCCTGCTCGCCGACCTCGAGCTGCCCCTGGCCGTGGTGCTGGGCCGGATGGAGCTCGCCGGGATCGCCGTGGACCCCGAGGGGGTCCAGGTCCTGCTGGACGACTTCGCCCGGGTGATCGAGCAGGCGCAGCAGGAGGCGCACGCCCAGATCGAGGAGCCCGTGAACCTCGGCTCCACCAAGCAGCTGCAGCAGGTGATGTTCGAGGATCTGGGCCTGCCGAAGACCAAGAAGATCAAGTCCGGCTTCACCACCGACGCCGACGCCGTGGCGGAGCTGCTCACCCGCACCGACCCGGACTCCAAGGGGCACCGATTCCTCGCCGGCCTGCTGGCCTACCGGGACGCCAACAAGCTCCGCCAGACCGTGGAGGGCCTGCAGAAGGCCATCGCCGAGGACGGCCGCGTGCACACCACGTACATGCAGAACGTCGCCGCCACCGGCCGGCTGTCCTCGACCAACCCCAATCTGCAGAACATCCCCGTGCGCACTGAGGAGGGCCGCCGCATCCGCGGGCTGTTCGTGGTCGGGCGTCCGCAGGACGGCCGGGCGTACGATCAGCTGCTCACCGCCGACTACTCCCAGATCGAGATGCGCATCATGGCGCACCTGTCCGGGGACGCGGCGCTGATCGAGGCGTTCCGCAGCGGCGAGGACCTGCACCGCTTCGTCGGCTCGAAGATCTTCGGCGTGGCCCCCGAGGAGGTCAGCGCGCCCATGCGCTCCAAGGTCAAGGCCATGAGCTACGGGCTGGTGTACGGGCTGAGCTCCTTCGGGCTCTCCAAGCAGCTGCGGATCCCCGTGGACGAGGCGCGCACCCTGATGAGCGACTACTTCACCCGGTTCGGGGCGGTGCGCGACTACCTGCGCGGTGTCGTGGAGCAGGCCCGCGAGGACGGCTACACGGCCACGATCGACGGCCGCCGCCGCTACCTCCCGGACCTCTCCAGCGACAACCGGCAGCTGCGCTCCATGGCCGAGCGCGCCGCCCTCAACGCGCCCATCCAGGGCTCGGCCGCGGACATCATCAAGAAGGCGATGCTTGGCGTGGACCGGCGCTTCGCCGACGAGGGGCTCGGCTCCCGGATGCTCCTGCAGGTCCACGACGAGCTCGTGGTGGAGGTCGTCCGCGGGGAGCGCGAGACCGTGGAGCGGGTGCTGCGCGAGGAGATGGGCGGCGCCGCCGAGCTGTCCGTGCCGCTGGAGGTCAACGTCGGCGCGGGCCGCTCCTGGCACGAGGCGGCCCACTGACCGGCCGGACCGGCGCCCCCGCCGGCACGCCTCCGGACCCCACCGCGAACGAGGAACACACCATGGACCCGCAGCACGACGCTCCGACGACACCGTCCACCCCCGGCACCGTGACCGAGTCCTACTCGGCCGGCGGGCACGACTACACCTTCGCGGAGTTCGGCGTGAGCCCCGGGGGCGTCGCGGCCAACCCGGCCGCCGTGGAGTGGGTGCGGGCCATCCGCCAGGGCTTCCACCAGGCGGAGCCGACCGACGAGACCCTCGAGCGCACCCTGTCCTGGATGCACGCCGAGCGGGTGCGGCTGCGGGCGGCGTACCCCCACGCCGTGCCGGAGGCGGCGCTGCCCACCCGGCGGCCCGTGGCGACCTTCACTTCCTGGGAGGGCTCGCTCAACGCGGGCCGCGGCCGGCTGCTGCGCGCCCGGCTGATCTCCGAGGTCACCGTCCGGCCCACGCACAGCCGCCGCGGGCTGCTGCGCCGGCTCATGACGGGGGAGCTGGACCGCGCCCGGCGGGACGGCTACCCCGTGGCGCTGCTGACCGCGACCGAGGCCACCATCTACGGCCGGTTCGGCTTCGGCGCGGCCACGTTCAACCGCGAGGTCACCGTGGACGCCACCACCCGCCTGCAGCTCAAGGCGCCCACCGTGGGCAGCGTGGAGATGGCCGACGGGGAGGCGGTGCGCCAGCTCGCCCCCGTGCTCTTCCAGCGCTTCCACGAGAGCTCGCACGGATCGGTGAGCCGGGTGGCCTACCACTGGCCCGAGTACACGGGGGAGTACGCCATCACCCCGCAGAAGGCGGACCCCGAGGTGCGCTGCGCCGTGCACTACGACGACACGATGCGCCCGGACGGCTACGTGACCTACCGGTTCGAGCCCAACACCTCCTACCCGCTGACCCTCACCGTGATCGACCTGGTGGGCGCCTCCCCGGACGTGTCGATCGCCCTGTGGGAGTTCGTGACCTCCCTGGACCTCGTGGACCAGGTCCGCTTCGGCCGCGCCCCCGTGGAGGACCCGCTGGTGTGGGCGATGGCGGACCGCGCCAAGTACCGCGTCACCGCGGAGTCCGACAAGGTGTGGGTGCGGGTCCTGGACCCCGCCGCCGCGCTGGTGGCGCGCCCCTACACCTTCCGCGGGCGGATCGTGATCTCCCTCGTGGACTCGATGGGCTACGCCGACGGCCTCTGGGCGCTGGACACCACCGGCGGCACGCCCGTGGTCGAGCGGCTGGGCGACCGGCCCCGCACGGCCGACGACGACGCCGGGCGCTCGGTCCCCGCGGTGGAGCTGCCCGACGGGGCCGACGTGGCGATGCGGGTGGACGTGCTCGGGTCCCTGTACCTCGGGGCGGTGAAGGCGAGCACCCTCGCGCAGGCCGGGCTGATCGTGGCCAGGGACGAGGCCGCGCTGCGGGACCTGCAGGACTTCATGGAGACCCCGACCGCCCCGTACGGCGTCACGCAGTTCTGAGCCGCGGCGGCGCGGCGGGTCGCGTGTTGCGCCCCTTTTCCTCCGTCCGTAGACTGACCCGGTGCGTGCTCTGCACGTGCCCTGTCCAGCAATCCTTCGGAACGGCCGCGGTCCGGCCGGACAATCTCCGTTCCGACTGATCACAAACTATCCACATCGGAGCCCCTACTACATGACCACCACCACCCCGCAGGTTGCCGTCAACGACATCGGGTCCGCCGAGGACTTCCTCGCCGCTGTCGACGCGACCATCAAGTACTTCAACGACGGCGACCTCGTCGAGGGCACCGTCGTCAAGGTCGACCGCGACGAGGTCCTTCTCGACATCGGCTACAAGACCGAGGGCGTCATCCCGTCCCGCGAGCTGTCCATCAAGCACGATGTCGACCCGGACGAGGTCGTGACCGTGGGTGATGAGGTCGAGGCTCTGGTCCTCACCAAGGAGGACAAGGAAGGCCGCCTGATCCTGTCCAAGAAGCGGGCTCAGTACGAGCGCGCCTGGGGCGACATCGAGAAGATCAAGGAAGACGACGGTGTCGTCACCGGCACCGTCATCGAGGTCGTCAAGGGTGGTCTCATCCTCGACATCGGCCTCCGCGGCTTCCTCCCGGCCTCCCTCGTCGAGATGCGCCGCGTGCGCGACCTCGCGCCGTACATCGGCCAGCAGATCGAGGCCAAGATCATCGAGCTGGACAAGAACCGCAACAACGTGGTCCTGTCCCGCCGCGCGTGGCTCGAGCAGACCCAGTCCGAGGTCCGCTCCAACTTCCTGCACAAGCTCGAGAAGGGCCAGGTCCGCACGGGCACGGTCTCCTCGATCGTCAACTTCGGTGCCTTCGTGGACCTGGGCGGCGTCGACGGCCTCGTGCACGTCTCCGAGCTGTCCTGGAAGCACATCGACCACCCCTCCGAGGTCGTCGAGGTCGGCCAGGAGGTCACCGTCGAGGTCCTGGACGTCGACATGGACCGCGAGCGCGTCTCCCTGTCGCTGAAGGCGACCCAGGAGGACCCGTGGCAGCTGTTCGCCCGCACCCACGCCCTCGGGCAGGTCGTGCCGGGCAAGGTCACCAAGCTCGTCCCCTTCGGTGCGTTCGTGCGCGTCGAGGACGGCATCGAGGGCCTGGTGCACATCTCCGAGCTGGCCCAGCGCCACGTGGACATGGCCGAGCAGGTCGTCTCCGTGGGCGACGAGCTGTTCGTGAAGGTCATCGACATCGACCTGGACCGCCGCCGCATCTCGCTGTCGCTCAAGCAGGCCAACGAGGGCGTGGACCCGGACTCCACCGAGTTCGACCCGGCCCAGTACGGCATGGCCGCCGAGTACGACGACCAGGGCAACTACAAGTACCCCGAGGGCTTCGATCCCGAGACCAACGAGTGGATCGAGGGCTACGAGACCCAGCGCGCCGCCTGGGAGCAGCAGTACGCCGACGCCCAGTCGCGCTGGGAGGCGCACAAGGAGCAGGTCCGGAAGTCGATCGCCGAGGATGCCGAGGCCGCAGCCGGCGGCACGACGAGCTCCTCGTCCTCCTCTTCCTCGTCGTCCTCCTCCTCGTCCGCGCCGGCCCCGACCAGCTACTCCTCCGAGGCCCCGGCCGCCGACTCCGGCACCCTGGCCTCCGACGAGGCCCTGGCCGCCCTGCGCGAGAAGCTGACCGGAGCCTGATCCGACAGGCACCGCCAGGCCGTTCCGCACGGCACTGACCACGACGGCCCCCGCCCCTCGAAGGGCGGGGGCCGTCGTGCTGCCCGGGGCCGTGAAGCTGCCCGGGCGCGGCTCAGCGCGGGCCCCCGGCGGGCCCGTCGACCCAGTCCGTGCCGACGGGCCGCAGGACCCCGGCGCCGGAGGTCAGCGAGGCCACGCGGGATCGCAGCGCGGCCACGGCGGCGTCGTCGTCGGGCAGGGCGAGGCCCAGCTCCGCGCCGGCCGCCCCGTAGACGGTGTCCAGGACCGTGGTCCCGGCCGAGCGCAGCTCGTTCTCGATCCGGCCCGCGTCCGCGTGGGAAGCGGGGAGCCGGTAGAGCCGCTGCCGCCGGCGCTCCACCAGGGACGCGCCGTCGAGCGCCTGGGACACGGCGTCGGAGTACGCGCGGACCAGCCCGCCGGCGCCGAGCAGGGTGCCGCCGAACCAGCGGACCACCACGGCGCTCACGTCGGAGAGGTCGGTGACGTCCCCTCCTCCCGCGTCCGTGGCGGTGCGGCGCAGCACGAGGGCCTCGAGCATCGGCAGGCCCGCGGTGCCGGCGGGCTCGCCGTCGTCCGAGGAGCGCTGCACGTCCCGGTCGGGCCCCAGGACGAACGCCGAGCAGTGGTGGCGGGCGTCGTGGAAGCCGCGCCGCAGCTCCTCGACCAGGGCCCTGGCCTCGGCCTCCGTGGACGCCCGCCGCAGCACCGCCAGGAAGCGGGAGCGCTTGATCTCCAGCTCGGCCACCGCCTCCGTGCCCGCGGCGAGCGTCGTGTACCGGGTGGCGCGGCTGAGCAGGGGGTCCGGGTCCATGCTCCCCACTCTAGGCCGGGCCCCCGCGCCCTCGACGGGACCGGGGCGGGGTGCTGGACAGGGGAGCAGCCACCACCCGGGGAGCAGACGAGGGAGCAGACATGCGCATCGCCGACACCTCCGACCTCTGGTGGAAGCAGGCGGTCGTGTACTGCGTGGACGTCGAGCGGTTCCTGGACACGGACGGCAACGGCGTCGGCGACATCGCCGGGCTGGCCGAGCGGGTGGACTACCTGGCGGAGCTGGGCGTCACCTGCCTGTGGCTCATGCCGTTCTACCCCACGCCGAACCGGGACGACGGGTACGACATCACCGACTTCTACGGCGTCGACCAGCGTCTGGGGAGCTTCGGCGACCTCGTGGAGCTCGTCCGCACCGCCCAGGACCGCGGTCTGCGGGTCATCGCGGACCTCGTGGTCAACCACAGCTCCGACCAGCACCCGTGGTTCCGGGCCGCCCGCTCGCGCACGGACAGCCCGTACCGCGACTACTACGTGTGGCGGGAGGACGAGCCGCCGGACACGTCCGCGAAAGCCGTGTTCCCCGACTAGGAGGGCGGCATCTGGACCCGGGACGAGGCCACCGGGCACTGGTACCTGCACCGCTTCTACCGCCACCAGCCGGACCTCAACCTCTCCCACCCGAAGGTGCGGGACGAGATCGCGAAGGTCGTCGGGTTCTGGCTGCACCTGGGCCTGGACGGCTTCCGCGTGGACGGGATCCCCCAGCTGCTCGCGCTCGAGCAGGGCGACGACTTCGAGAACCAGGGCGGGTTCACGGACCCGCACGGGTTCCTGCGCTCGCTGCGCAGGTTCGCGAACCGCCGCAACGGCCGGGCCGCCCTGCTGGGCGAGGTCAACCTGCCCTACCAGCAGCAGCTCGAGCTGTTCGGCACGGAGGACGCGGGGGAGCTCACCATGATCTTCGACTTCGTGGCCATGCAGAACCTCTACCTCTCCCTGGCCCGCCAGGACGCCGGGTCGCTGGCCACCGCCCTGAAGAACCGGCCGCGCATCCCGCAGGACGCCCAGTGGGCCAACTTCGTGCGCAACCACGACGAACTCACCCTCGACCAGCTCTCCGCGTCCGAGCGGGAGGAGGTGTTCGCCGCCTTCGGGCCCGAGGAGCGCATGCAGGTCTACGGCCGGGGCCTCACGCGGCGGCTGCCGCCCATGCTGCAGGGCGACCAGCTGCGCATCCGGATGGTCTACTCGCTGCTCTTCTCGCTGCCGGGCACCCTGGTGCTGTACTACGGCGAGGAGATCGGCATGGGCGAGAACCTCGACGCCGAGGGCCGCATGGCCGTGCGCACGCCCATGCAGTGGACCCCCGGGCGCAACGGGGGCTTCTCCTCCGCCGACGCCGAGGACCTCTCCGGTCCCGTCGTCGAAGGGGAGTTCGGGCCCGCGAACGTGAACTTGGCCGACGCCAAGCGGGACCCGGACTCCCTGCTGCACTTCGTCACCGGTCTGGCCCGCCGCTACCGGGAGTGCACCGAGCTGGCGTGGGGCCCCGCCGAGGTCCTGGACCAACCGCGCCGGGAGGTCCTGGCCCACCGGTGCTCGTGGGAGGGCTCCGCGGTCGTGGCGCTGCACAACCTCTCCGCGGAGCCCACCACGGTGCCCCGGCGGCTGCCGGACGAGGCGGAGGGCACCGAGCTGCTGGACCTGCTGGGGAACGGGACGTGCACCCTCGACGCCGACTCCTCGGCGGGGCTGGCCCTGGAGGGCTACGGGTACCGCTGGCTGCGGGTGCAGCGGGCGCACGGGCCCGGCACGCTGCCGGACGTCATGACCACCGTGGCCGGCGCCGGGGAGTCCTGAGCGCCCGGCGGGGCCCGGCCGGGCCGGCCGATAGCATGGTCCCATGCTGACCATCGGCCTCACCGGCGGGATCGCCTCGGGCAAGTCCACGGTCTCCCGGCGGCTCATGGAGCTCGGGGCCACCGTGATCGACGCCGACGCGATCGCGCGGGCCCTGCAGGAACCGGGCCGGCCGGGCCTCGAGGGGATCGTCGAGGAGTTCGGCCCCTCCGTGCTGACCCCGGACGGGCGCCTGGACCGGGCCGCGCTCGGCACCCGCGTGTTCGCTGACCCGGACGCGCGCTCGAAGCTCAACGCGATCATCCACCCCCTCGTCCGCGCGGAGGCGGAACGGCTCGCGGCCGCGGCGGGGGAGGACGCCGTCCTGGTCGAGGACATCCCGCTCCTCGTGGAGACCGGCCAGCACGGGCGCTTCGACCTCGTCCTCACCGTCCAGGCCCCGGCGCAGGAGCGCGTGCGGCGGATGGTCGAGGACCGCGGCATGACGGAGGCGGACGCCCGCGCCCGGATCGCCGCCCAGGCCACGGACGAGGACCGGGCGGCCGTCTCCAGCACCGTGCTGGTCAACGACGGCTCCGTGCACCGGCTGCTCGACCGCGTGGACGCGTGGTGGGAGTGGCACGTGGAGCCGCGCCTGCCGTCGCCGTCGCCGGAGGGCTGAGGCGCCGCCCGGAGAGCATCCGGCACCGGCACCGGACGCCGCGTCGCGGGCTCCCCCGACCGGCCGCGGGCGGCGACGTCACCGGCCGGTGGGCTCGGTCCGTGCCGACGCCCGAGCGCTAGACTGGTGAGCACCATCACAGCGGGCAACGGGGGACGTCATGGTGAGGAACAGGCAGAACACCAACCGGGACGGCGAGCAGCACCACCGCATCCTCGACCGGCTCAACGCCATCGCGATGCGCGTCTACGGGCCGGGGGACCGCCTGGCGCAGGCGCAGGAGGGCGAGCGCATGAGCGAGGCCGCGGAGACGTGGTACCAGGAGGTCCAGGAGCACTTCTACGTGGAGAAGGACGAGCACGGCAACGAGTATCTCTACCACCGTGACGACTCCGGCGAGGGCACGAACACCGGCAGCTCGCGCAACTGACATTCGCACAGCAGGACGGGGAGCCTCCTCGAGGCTCCCCGTCCTTCCATGTGCGGTCGCGGGACGGAGGGGCATGGTGGTGCGGCTCTCCGGAACTTTGGGGGGTCATCCCGACCCGCACGGGTGTTGAGCAGCGGCGTCAGCGGCGTCGGGGCGTACCAGGGCAATCGGGTGTGAGCCTGCCGGCTTCGGCAGCTCATCGGCGATGGCGCACGAGCTGGCTGTCAGCCGGCGATCGACAGGGCCGCGGGAGGAATCCACGGTGGAGCCGTTCGTCGATCAGGCCGGTCGGGTCGGTCCTGAACGTCATGGCCAGCACCGGTCGAATCCATGAGGGCGCGGTGATCCTGCGCTCAAGACGGGGTGGAGTGTCAGCAACAGAAGGTGCCGCAGACTCGAGGTCTCCGCGTTCACCGCCTGCGCGAGTCCGGCGGCGTCCGCACGGTGAAGTGATGCAACTCGTCAGGACGGAGCAGGGCCGCGGCAAGGGTCTCGGACAGGTGACGGTGAGCGGCGTTCGCGGTCAGCCGCCCCAACCGCACGCTGTCGGCCGCACCGACCATCAGCCAGGTCAGCATCGCCAGGAACCACTCCGGGTCCACCTCGACGCGGAAGTACCCGCCCTCCTGTCCTCGCCGGACCAGTCGGCGCAGCTCTTCCTCGGCCTGTGCGGTCTGGGCCAGCAGCGACGCCTCCAAGTGCTCACCCAGTGGCTGCAGCCCGAGCAGGCCGACCACTGGCGCCAAGCGGCCGAGGCCCTCCACCACCCGGGCCAGGGCCTGCGTCGGCGGGCCGTCGTGTGGTGCCGCCTCGTTCACCGCCCGCACGTAGGCCTGCGCTGCCGACTGGCACAGTTCGGCGATCAGCGCGGCGCGGGAGGGGAACCGCCGGAACAGCGTCGCCCTGCTGACGCCCACGGCCCGAGCCAGCTCCTGCATCGACGCCGCCGGCGCCAGTGCCAGGTGTCGCGCGGCGGCGGCAGCGGCAGCATCGACGAAGACCTGGTCGGGAGAGACCGGGCGCCAGGGGGTGGACGGGGAGGCGGGGGCGTTGCTCATTGCCCCATCATATCCGCGTGAGACGTGACCGTCTCATTTGAGGTATCATCGTCGCATGCTGACGACTGGCCTTCTCACCGCGATCGCCGGGCTGGCCGTCCTGGACTCCCTCAATCCGGCGACGATCGCCGGGGTGGCGCTGATCCTGCTGGCCCCGGTGCCGCGCCCGGCGAGCACCGCACTGGCCTACGTGACCGGTGCCTACCTCGTGGTGTTCGCGGCGGGGACGGGGGTGTTCATCGGCAGCGGGGAACTGGGTCAGGTCGTACAGAGTGCTGCCGTGTGGGTACGCCGTGGGGCACTGCTGCTGGCCGCCCTCATCCTTTTGATCATCGCTGCTCGACGACTGCGGACCCGCACGCGTCCCGCGGTGGTCCTGCCGCGATGGTTCAGTCCCTGGACTGCAGGACCTCTGGGGGTGCTGGCCACCGGCGCGGACCTGCCCAACGCCTTCCCCTACCTGGTGGCCATCGAACGCCTGAACGCCGCTGAAGTGCCCACCGGTGTCGGCGTCACCGTGCTGGCCCTGTACGCCTTCGTGTACTGCCTGCCGTGCCTCGTGTTGCTCGTCGCGGGCCTGGTCTGGCGCGGACGCATCACGGGCCCGCTGCAGCGGGTGTACGAGCGCCTCGGTGCTGAACGCGTTCAACAACGATCCATCCCCGCCGTCATCGGACTGGTGCTGATTGCGGGCGCCCTGGCCGCCCTGGCGTTCACCTTGTGACCGCCTGAACGGGGCGACCGGGGCGTCCCGTCCATAAAGCCGAAGAGCCAATACGCGAGAGTGCCCTAAGCCATGGGATGCGAGACGTCTCGTCGGGAAAATGTGCGCCCGCATGATTCCGCGGATCTTGGTGTCTTGCATCCTTGTGCTTTATCCATGCCCCTAGAATCGGATACTCAACGTTGGTTGCGAGACAGATGAGGTGGGCATGGGGAAGCTGATCGGGTACGCCAGGGTGTCGACGCGGCAGCAGGAAGCAGACCGTCAAGTGTCTAACCTGCTGGGCGCGGGTGTGCGGAGCGATGACCTCTAAGTGGATCATGGAGTGTCTGGAGGCCGTGCGTCGCGTCCGCAGTTCGACCGTGCGGTGGTTGCGCTCGAGTCGGGGGACACCTTGGTCGTCACCACGTTGGACCGGTTGGGGCGGTCGACGCAGAACATGCTGACCTTCGCCGAGGCGCTGCGGGGCAGAGGTGCCGGGTTGCGGGTGCTCAACCTCGGTGGGGGAGACGTGGACACCGCCACCCCGATGGGCTCGATGGTCTTCACCGTCATGGCTGCTCTGGCGCAGATGGAGCTGGAGATCAAGCGGGAGCGGATCACCAACTCGGTGGCCAAGCGGCGGGCCGCGGGCAAGGACCTGGGCGGGCGCCGTCAGACGTTCACCGACTCCCAGATCCGCAACGCGCTGCGGCTCATTGATGGTGGGGAGCCGGCCACCCAGGTCGCCCGAAACCTCGGGATGTCGAGGGCCACTTTGTACCGGCGGATCCGGGAGCTGCCGGTGCCGACCACCATGTGAGCGATCGGTCGTCAATGACTGGAGTGCCACGGTGGTTTCTCCGTCATCGGGCCGTTGACGTACGGGGACCTGCGCATCGACTGGTGGATCCGTCCGGTGACCGTGGCGTGCTGGGCGGGTGCGGCGGAGATTTTGCTGATGTGCGCGGTGGGGTTCGCAAAATCATATGGAACCTACAGGCTTTCTCAACGGCAGCGACAGGTGCAGCAGAGATCCTGAGCACAGGATGGTCCCGGGGGCTGGGGCCGCACATCCTGGGCCCGCTCCGGAGATCGAGGCAATCATGAGTTGGACATCTAGAACGGAGGGGCCTGTCCTGGCGGGTGCCGTCGGTGGTGCCGGCAGGTACTCGAGGTGGTGGGACGGCATCGACGCGGCTCGCGGGCTGGCGCTGATCGGGCTGTTGGCGGTGCACCTCCTGCCCGCCTCTGACCAGGAGACCCAGGACCTGACCTGGTGGCACCTTGTGGTCTCGGGGGCTCCGGTGGCGCTGTTCGCCCTGCTGGCCGGGGTGGGACTCTCCCTCGACTCCGGGGGGCGGTTCCCGCACCGGGGCAGGTGGCTGGCTGCCGATCGGGTGGGGGTGGCCGTGCAGGCGATCCTCATCGCCGCAGTGGGTCTGGGGATCGGGGCACTGATGCCCGAGAACGCCCCGGCGGACAACATCTTGATCTACTACGCGATTTTCCTCGTGCTGGCGATCCCGTTCCTGCACCTGCCGGCGACGGCGTTGTTCGTCTGCGCGGCACTCATGTGGATCGTGGGCCCGCTGCTGATGCAGGCCATCGCCGACGTCGTGCCCGCAGACACCTTTTCCACCCCCACGTCCGCCGACGGGGTGAGCGCGGCCGCGGGCGCGATCTCTCAGCTGCTGCTCACCGGCAGTCATCCGATCTTGTCGTACATGACCTGTCTGCTGGTCGGGCTGGGCCTGGGGCGGATGCGCCTGCGCGACACGGGGATCCAGGTCCGTGTGCTGGTGGGGGGAGCGGCACTGGTGATCTGCGCCCAGACCGTCTCCGTGGTGTCCGACGCCTTCGGCGGGTACGACCGGCTGCTGAGCACCGGCGGAATGGGCGGGGAAGGGCTGGGGGAGGTGTTGGTGGGGGGCCCGGATGTGTTGCCCGCCGCCACGACGTGGTGGCCGTCGATCATCCCCGCGCCCACCGACACCGCGTGGACGGTCGTTGTCGGCCTGGGCGTGGGACTGCTGGTGCTGGGAAGCTGCCTGCTGGTCACCGACAAGTTCGGGGCGTGGTTGCTGCCGCTGTCGGCGCTGGGCGCGATGGCCCTGAGCCTGTACGCCGCTCACCTGCTGGTGCTGTCCTTCCAGGCCCACTACGACCAGCCCTCCCTGTGGTACCTCCTGCACCTGGTAGTCGCAGCGCTGCTCGCCCGGACCTGGCACCGAGCAGCCCTAGGTCCGGGACCGCTGGAGCGGGTAATCAGCACCAGCGTGGAAACGACCCGCCGCGCTGTGCTGCACCACGCCCACCACAGGTGAACACCAGTCAGGGAAGACCTCCACTACGCCAGGCTTTACACATGGCCGGCTACCGGCCATGAACTGGGGGCGGGCCTGCACCATCTTTCAGATCCGCAACGCGCTGCGGCTGATCGAGGACGGTGACCGCCTACGTCTGTGATGACACGATCACCGGGCTACCCCCGTACACCACCCTGCCCGACTCACCTGCGGGTACGGCACCGAAAGGACTGTCCGAGCGCGGTTCCTACCGCACAGACCGCCCCTATGCACTCCTCACAGGACATGCATAGGAAGCGCATGCCTCAGCCTTATCTGCCTTTGCTCAAGTGAAGAGCGCCGGGGGTGGTGTTCCGGTGCGGCGGGCAGGGGGCCCGCCGGTGCGGCACAAGGGGGCAGAGCTCGTCATGACGGATACTTCCAGGCACCCGTTACATAGCGCCCCGTGGACAGCCACCGGTGCCGGCGCGACCGCCTCCCCGGGGGCGGAACAACCAACGGTCACCGGGGCGAGCAGCGCCGCGGTCGGCCCGCGCCGGCGTCGTCTGATCGGGATCGACGCCGCCCGCGGGGTGGCGTTGATCGGGATGATCGCCATCCACATCCTCCCCTCGTGGGATCCGGTGACGTTCGAGCCCACCGCGCAGTGGACGGTCTTCGCCGGCCGTTCGGCGGCACTGTTCGCGCTGCTGGCCGGGGTGGGCCTGGCCTTCTCCACCGGTGGTCGCACCCGGCACACCGGACGGGCGATGACCGCCGACCGGGTGGGGGTGGTAGTGCGCGCGCTGCTGATCGCGGGCCTGGGCCTGGCGATCAACGAGATCCTCCCGGGCACCACCCTCGAGGAGGTCCCGGCGGTGAACATCCTGGTCTACTACGGGGTGTTCTTCGTGCTGGCGATCCCCTTCCTGTCCCTATCGGCGGGGGCGCTGTTCGCCTGGGCGGGGTTCTTCCTGGTGGCCGGGCCGGTGCTGATGCACCTGCTGCGCGAGGTCCTGCCGGTCATCGAGCGGTACAACCCGACCGTGCTGGACCTGGTGGGCAACCCCGGAGCCAGCGCGGGGCAGTTGTTGCTGACCGGGACTTTCCCGGCGCTGCCGTATCTGGCCTATCTGCTGGCCGGGGTGGCGATCGGGCGGCTGGATCTGGCCGACCTGCAGATCCAGGTGGCCCTGCTGGCCTCGGGGGTGATGCTGGCACTGACCGGGTGGTTGACCTACTGGGTGCTGATCCTCCAGGCCGGGGGCTATGACCAGCTGCTGGCCCGCACCCCGGGCCTGAACGAGGAGCTGATCGACGAGATCATCGCCTTCGGCCCGGACCCCACCCTGCCCACCACCACCTGGTGGTGGCTGGGAATCGCCGGGCCCTACACCAACACCCCACCGGCCCTGCTGCTGGGCCTGGGCTCAGCCATGGCCGTGCTGGGCTGCTGCCTGCTCCTAGCCCGCGCCACGACGCGCTGGCTGCTGCCGCTGTCGGCGATGGGCTCGATGACGCTCACCGTGTACTCCGCCCACCTGCTGGGCCTGTCCGCCGAAGTGCACTACGACCAGCCCCGGTGGTTCCTCATCCACGTCGGGGCCGCGCTGGTCTTCACCCTTCTCTGGCACCAGGCCTTCGGGCAAGGCCCGCTGGAGCGGATCGTCGCCGGGACCGTGCGCGCTATCCGCCGGCTCGCACTGGGCCGGCAACGACCCGCCTGAGCCCTGGCACCGGACCCGCACCGTGCGCGACAGCCGCGCCGGGTTCGTACGATAGGCGGCGGCGCAACTCTCGCCTACCAGACGTATCCGCACGGACACCCCGGCATCACCCGTGCACCGGGCCACACCAACACCGGAAGCGATGGCCACCGGCACCGCTACGAGCACCGCCTCCTCCACCCGCTGGAGGGCCCGCACCGGGGCCTCCACGACCCACCGGTAGCTGCCCCGCCACCGCCCCCGCTTTACATATGGCCAGCTACCGGACACTGCATACGAGGGCGGCGTTGCAGTTGAGGTTAGCGATCTGCGCCAATGGCACACCGTCCTCGCGGTTGCGGGCCTGACGCATGACGTCGTCACGGAACCCTTCGGGATAGGGAGCAGGCACAGCAACATCCTCCCCGGCCGCCCTGTAGGTCAGGTCGGTCAAATTTGGTCACGCCCCGGGTGTCACCGGTTCGACACGCGGCCAGCGCTTCTCGCAGGACCGGTCGCTCTCGGGAGGGCCTCTGCGTCTTGACGCTGGTAGAACGCACGTTGACGCTGGTAGAACGGAGTATGGCCATCGACGCGTTCGAGCCCCACCCGATCGTCCGCCTGCTCGGCAAGCCCTCGGCCGACTTCACCGGCGGGGACCTCGTGCGGGCAACCGAACAGCTGGGGCTGCACCAGGTGAACCTGCGCTATGTTGGCGGTGACGGGCGTCTGAAGACCTTGGCCTTTCCCATTAATTCGCGCGAGCACCTCGTCGAGGTGCTGACGCGGGGCGAGCGTGTGGATGGCTCCAGTGTCTTTGCCGGCACCGATACCGATAACAGCGACGTCTACATTGTTCCGCGTCACCGCACCGCCTTCCTCAACCCCTTCGGGGCGCGGTGCTCGCTGGACGTGTTGTGCGCCTTCTACGATGAGGTCGGCAAGCCGCTGTCCTACGCGCGCGAGCAGGTGGTGCGCCGAGCTGCGGAGGTGCTGACGCAGGAGACCGGTATGACGTTGGAAGCCTCCGGCGAGCTGGAGTACTACCTCCTCGACGAGCCCGAGCGGATCTACCCCGTCGAGGAGGAGCGCGGCTATCAGGAGTCGGGGCCCTTCTCGAAGGGCCAGCGGGTCCGGGAGCAGGTGCTGGGTCACCTCTGCGCCATGGGGGTGGCGTTGAAGTATGCCCACGGCGAGGTCGGCAACATCCTCGAGGACGACCGGCAGCTGGTGCAGCACGAGATCGAGCTCCAACCCGTGCCCTTGGAGCAGGCGGCCGACCACCTCGTCCTGGCGAAGTGGGTGGTGCGCGAGGTTGCCCACGCCCACGGTCTCGAGGCGACCTTCGCCCCGTTGGTGAGCGGCAAGGGCGCAGGAAACGGCCTGCACATCCACAGCCGGCTGGTGCGCCACGGTGTGAGCACCATCGTCGGCCAGGAGGGGCTCAACGACACCGGGCGTCGGCTGATCGCGGGCTACCTCTCGGCGGCCAGGGCGCTGACCGCGTTCGGCAACACGGTCCCCACGTCCTACCTGCGATTCACCGACGGTGACGAATCCCCCGAGGACATCTGCTGGGGTGAGAAGAACCGCACCGGTCTGGTCCGGGTCCCACTGGCCTGGGGCGGGGACGTGCTGGTCGACATGGTCGCCCACGCCAATCCTGGCAACGCCGAGCCCATCCCCGAACCCGCCACGCACCCGCAGACCGTCGAGCTCCGGCTCGGCGACGGCTCGGCCGACGTACACCTGCTCCTGGCCGGAATGGCCGTCGCGGCCAAGCGCGGGCTCAGTGATCCCGGGAGCTTGGAGCTGGCCGAGCGGCTCAGCACCGCCAACCACGATGACTTCCAGCGACTGCCCACCTCCTGCGCGGAGTCGGCCGAGGCGCTGGAGGCCGAGCGCAAGATTTTCGAGGCCGACGGCGTCTTCCCCGGCGCGCTTATCGACGCCGTGCTCGGCGGCTTACGCGACACCGACGACGCCACCCCGGTCGGGGAGCTCGCACAAGACGACAGTATCCGTGAGGAGCTCATTCGCCGCCACTGGCACGTCGGCTGAACGTGGCCAGCTTCCAGGCCGTTGGAACGTGTCGGGAAAGTAGTGATGGGGCCTTGGTGGCCTACCAGGGGCGGAGACGGGTCTGCGGGGCATCAGCCCGATCATCGCCCCGTTGACCATCGCCTCGACGTGGGCGGAGAGCCGTTCGTCGTCGTGGTTGGGACGACGACACTTACAAGCCCTTTCCAGATCCTCTGTGCAGATTGCTTTACATATGGCCGGGTAGAGGTGGAGCTGCAGGCGAGGCGCCCTTCCCTGCCGGGAGGAGCGCTGGGTCTGGTTCTGTACGGCGGTCTTGGGGCCTAGGCCGGCGTTTCGCCGCTGCCGGCGGCGGGCTGCAGAACAGTCCCGTCTGTCTGGGGTGATGGGTGGTGGATGTGTGCGGGGAGGGTCATGGTGAAGACCGTGCCTTGGCCCAGCCGGCTGGTGCAGGTGAGGGTCCCGTGGTGTCCGGTCACGATGTCTTGGGCGATGTTCAGGCCCAGTCCCAGCCCGGGGATGGCTGACATGCGGGCGCCGGGGCTGCGGAAGAACCGGCCGAAGACCTGCTCGGTGTCCTCCGGGGTCATCCCGATGCCCTGGTCGGTGACCTGTACCTGCACGGTGTCCTCGGCCCCGGTGATCCGGACGGTGACGGGTCCCCCGTGAGGGGAGTACTTGATGGCGTTGGAGAGCAGGTTGTCCAGGACCTGGCCGATGCGCATCGGATCGCACTGGACCTCTACTGTGGCCGGGGCCTGGATGCGCAGGTCCACGCCTGTCTCTGTGGCCCGCGGTTCAGCGGCCGAGACGGCTTGGACCACGAGCGGGACGAGGTCGGTGGGCACCGGCTGCAGCCGGCGGGTGCCTCCGGCGGTGCCGAGCAGGTCCTCCACCAGCACCGACAGCTGGTGGGCGTTGCGCTCGATCACCGCCAGCCCGTTCCGGGTGTGCCCGGGCAGGTCCTCGTCCATGGTCAGCAGCTCGGTGTAGCCGCGGATGGAGGTCAGCGGGGTGCGCAGCTCGTGGGAGACCCCAGCCAGGAACTCGTCCTTGGCCTGCAGGGCCGCCACGAGGTCGGTGACGTCGTGGAAGGACAGCACGGTGCCCTCCCGGATCAGCTGCTCATCGGTCATGACCCGGGTCGTGACCGACAGCGCCCGCTGGGCGGGCGGGCGCCCGATGCGGATGAGGGTGTTGGAGAACGATTCCCCGGCCACGGCCCGGGCCGCCGGGCGGTCCCCGGGAGGCATCGGTGTCACACCGTCCTCGCCGAAGAGCAGCAGTTGCGCTTCGGGGGCATCGGTGAGGCCTTCGGGTAATCCGAGCCGGTGGATGGTTTGCTGGCGGCGGTTCATGAGGATGTCGTGGCCGGCGGCGTCGATGGCCAGCACCCCGACGTCGACGGTGTCCAGGATCGTGTCCAGCAAACGTTGCCGGCGTGCGCTGTCGGCCAGCAGGGCCTCGAGCCGGGCGTCCTTGGCCTGCAACAGGGCCTGCTGGGCCTCCAGGGCGGCCTTGTGGGCTTCCATGGACCGGTCCAGGACCTGGACGGTGTAGCCGATGCCCAGCATCATGAACGGGATCAGCACCGGGGCGGTCACCGTGTCGACCGTCAGCGGGGTGCCGGTCACCAGCAGCGGGGCCCACACCATAGCCAGGGTCAGCACGGCCCCCAGGGGCACCGCGGTGCGGGGCATCCGGCCGGAGGCGGCCAACCAGATCACCGGGTACACCGCCAGCATCCCCACCCCGGTCAGCGTGGCGCCCACGGACTCCCGCAACACGGTGATCGGCACGAAGTCCAGCACCGGGATCACCAGGAACGAGGGATAGGGCAGCCGCTCCCACGGCACCAGGACACACAGCAGGCTCAGCAGCGCGGTCAGGGCCATGGCCCCCTGGAACCCAGCCCGGGGCAGGTCGTGGGGATGGAACACCGCGATGCCCACAAGCAGGAAGACCATGGTCGCGGCCAGGGGCAGTTGGCTGAGCACCACGCGCCGGCGCAGGGACAGCTCGTGGAACACCACGGTGTTGAACGTGAGGAGGCTCAGAATGCGGTCCACGGCCAGGCTCTTCCGACGACGGGGGCATCACCCCCGGGGGCGGGATGACACTTGCACAGCGTATCGACACGGTGCGGGGAAACGACCCACCGCTGCCTCTACGTCGCGGAGCAGCAACTCACCCATGGTGCCGAGCGGCGGTCGTGAAACACCTCCACCCCGTAGCCGGGAGACCCCGAATGCGGCCCTGGCAGAGGTGCGCCGACAACGGATCGCCGTGGTTGTCCACGCTGCGGAGGCCACCGGGCGGCCATGCTGGGCCGAATCCGCCGACGGCATCTTGACGGAGATTAAGGAGTCCGGTCACGAACCGGGGCTCCCTTACCAGAGGGTGGGGCACCCCGTCCGGGGTCCGTGATCCCGGGTTACGGAACCCATTGGTGCCGTACCGGCCCATGACATGGGAATCGGAACATCGACTGGTGTGGGCACCAGCCGAGATTTCCACCTGAGCTATGGAAATGACAGTATCTGTCCCGCGTCCAGATGTCTGTCCTGTTCACCCGCGGGCCCTCACTCGGGTGTTCCACAACAGTGCTCGTCTCGCGCCATCCTTCATCGTCCGGGCCATTTGCCACGGTGTTCCCTGTGTCCGCAGCCCATGTTTCTTGGTGGAGGGGCGGACGTGATGCCTCAGCGTGGTGCGGATCACTAGGGTGGGTGCATGGTCAAAATCTTCAAGTCAGGTCACGAGCGGTCGCGGCCGGAAGAGCCGGCGTCCAACCCTCTCGATCCACCCGCGACACCCCGGCTCGAGGAAAAACCGATGGCCCCTGCGACCTTCAACGAGCTGCTCACCCGGCAGGTGGGCCATGAGTTCGCCGCCTCCCACCAGTACATCGCCGTGGCGGTCTGGTTCGACAGCCAGGACCTCCCTCAGCTGGCCCGGCACTTCTACCGGCAGTCGCTGGAAGAGCGCAACCACGCCATGATGATCGTCCAGTACATCCTGGACCGGGACCTGCCCCTGACCATCCCGGGGGTGGGGGAGGTGCGCAACGACTTCGCCGACGTCCGTGAGCCCCTGGCCCTGGCGCTGTCCCAGGAGCAGGAGGTCACCGAGCAGATCAAGACGTTGTTCGCCGCCGCCCGGGCCGAGGGCGACGCGCTGGGGGAGCAGTTCATGCTCTGGTTCCTGAAGGAGCAGGTCGAGGAGGTCGCTTCAATGACGACGCTGGTGAACATCGCCGCCCGGGCGGAGAACCTCTTCGACATCGAGAACTACCTGGCCCGCGAGCACGGCCACGACGGCGGTCACGGCCGGGACTCGGGGATGCCGGAAGCGGCCGGCGGAGCCATCTAACCGGCCAAGACGGCCGTACGGTAGTCAGGCTCCCAATAGACGGACAGGGAGCTCCTGTTGCACTTCCTTGACATAAGGCTTCTTGCAGGCTGAGGCGGATCAAAGTCATGGAGATGATTCCGGCGGTGGAATGACCCTTGACTGTCTTCCATGCGGAGCGGTGTTGCCGTAGGGGTCCCTCGAGCGCCTGTCCCTGAACTGGCTCGTTTGCCAGCTCGGTCTCCGTGTGCGCGCCGGGGTTGCGGCCAGATCCTGGGGCACGGCGGGGATCGCTGCTCAGGATGGGGCGCGATGGGACCGGGCGCGAAGGACGAGTTCGAGTTCGAACCGGGTGCGGGGGTCGTTGAGGTCCTCCCCGAAGATCTCGCGCAACTGGTGGATCCGGTAGCCGACTGTCTGCTCGTGGATCTCCAGCTCCGCGGCCATCGCGGCGCGCTGCCCGTGGTGGGTGAGCCAGGACAGCAGGGTCGCGACCAGCCGTTGCTGCTGGGCGGGCCGCAGTTCCTCCAGCGGGGCCAGCCGTTGGGTGGCGAGGTCCTCGATCACGGTGGGCTCACTGTGCAGCACGAGGGACGCCAGGTGCTCCGACACCCACAAGGGCCCCTGTTCGCCGGTGTCGCCGCCCAGCAGGTCCCGGGCCATGACGGCCAGGCGCAGGGACTCCGGCGCCGCACGCCAGGACCGCCCCGGGCCCACCACCGCGTTGCGCCCGGCGAGCACCCGTGCCAGCTCCTGGCGGGCCGTGGGGGTGGCCGGTTCGGGCACGATCACCACGACCTCACCGGGGCGGGAGGTGAACAGTGCCCGGGTCCCGAGGCGGGAGCGCAGCCCGGCCCGCCGGTCGGGAGGCAGGACCACCACCACCACCCGTTCGGGCAGGATCCAGCCGGCCGTGAGCACGGCTGCGCGCACGGCGGGTTCGTCGAGGTGGCCGCGGATCAGCATCTGCGCCACCGCGTCCAGCAACCGGTCCCGCTCTCCGGCCTGCTCGGACTGTTCCAGGGCGTAGCCCTGGGCGCTGGCCGCGGAGAGCTCCTCGATGTAGGCGAAGACCGATTCGGCCAGCCCGATCAGCACCGAGGCCTCGAACCCGGCGTCCATCGCCACCTTCGACATCGACCGCAGCGTGGTACGGGCCCCGGACCGATAGGCGGCGAACAGGGCGTCCATGGGCCGCCCCTGGTGCACCTCGGCTCGACCCAGGATCTCGTAGACCAGTTGGTCTTCCGGCCGCAGCGCCGGCTGGGCCGTGCCGGCCAAGTCCGAGAAACGGGTCAGGGCGGCATCGATCCCGGCCTGGATCTCCTGGCGCAAAGGACTTTCCAGGGATGCGGCGTAGACCGGAACGTCGCGGTGCACCGCCTCCAGCATCTCCTGGGCGATGGCGGGCACATGCGCGGTGAGCAGCGGGGTCAGGGACGGTGGCAACGCCGTCCACGGCAGATCCCGATCCACAACCGACACCGCGCCCCCTTTTGTCGTGGTCTCGTCACAGTTTCTCAAGTCACCCCGGGAAGTACGCCCGGAAACGCCCCACGACACGCGGCCCGTCACCCTTCAAGAGGGGCAGCGTGGGCTCGTTCTGTTCCGGGCCCTGCGCCAGGGGCGGCGGCCATCACGGCTGGTGGCTCGATCGTGGACAGCGATGTGCGAGCAGCTCAACGTGCTCCGCTTCACATATTGCCGTTAGCAGTCGGCGACCAGGGCGAGTCACTCGCCGCATTACGGGCGTGCGGCGCTCGAGTGATCGCCATTTGCCAGCGGGCGGACTGCTCGAGGCTGCACATGCTGTCCGTCGCTGAACAGCTGCGGAGCGCAGAGAAGGGTCAAAGTCGGTGCCGGGGGAGGATCATGGATGCCAACAGGTCAAGAGGCTGCGCGGGGACCGGCCGTGAGCCCGGGTGTGGGTGGGGTGGAGATGAACGTCGTGGCATCGGATTCGTCGGTGGGGGAGCTGGCTGGCGCTTTTGCCCGCTTGCAGGGGTTGTTGCTGGATGCGGACACTGCCGCCGGTGCGGTGACGGAGCTGGCGGAGGTGGCCCGGGACTTGATTCCGTTGGCGGTCGGGGCCGGGGTGACCCTGATCGATAAGGACGGGGAGCCGACTTCCCTGGCGGCCACCGATCCGGGGGTGGAGGCGGTGGATCGGATGCAGTACGAGGCCGGGGAAGGCCCGTGCCTGACGGCTTGGGACACCGTGAGTTTCCAACGAGTCGAAGACACCTACACCGAGACCCGATGGCCGGACTGGGCCGCGGCCGCGGCGGCCACCGGGGTGCGTTCGGTGCTGAGCACCCCGTTGATCTATCAAGGGCAGGAGATCGGGGCGGTGAAGGTCTACGCCGCCGAGCCGGAGGCGTTCACCGAGCATGAAGAGCACCTGTTGGGCCTGCTGGCGGGGGCGGCTGCGACCCTATCGGGGGCGATCCAGGACTCCCGCACCGCCCACCAGCTCAGCGGGCAGCTCCACGATGCTGTGACCGGGCAGCTCGATGATGCTGTGGCTGGTCGCCCGGAGATCCAGCAGGCCGTGGGCTTGCTGATGGAACGCCACGACTTGGAGGCCGACACCGCTCACGCCCGGCTGCTGGCTGCGGCCCGCCAGCAGCAGCTGCCGGTGCTGGATCTGGCCGTGCGCCTGCTCCACCACGCCGAGGACCCCCGACTCTAGGCTCCGGTTCGCCCTGCGGTGAGGAAAGTGACGACGGCCGGGAAGACCAGGGGCGCGTATTCGGCTTGTGGGTAGTGTCCGGCCCCGGGGACGAGGAGGACCTGGCCGTGGAGCCTGGCGGCGATCAGCGCGGCTTCTGCAGCGGGGTCGGGGAAGTCCGGGTCGTTTTCGCCCATCACCACCAGAGTCGGGGCAGTGACTTCGCCCAGCCGGGCCACGGCGGGGGCGTGGGTGGTGCGGGTGGTCCCGACGAAGGCGGCCCAGTGCCGGGGGCGGCGCAGGCCGGCGTCGATCGCGGCCAGGTGCTCGTCGAATCCCGGCGGTGTGCGTCCGGGGTAAAACTGCGGGAAGTAGTGGCGCCGCACCCCGCGTCCCCAGGGCCGGCGCAGCGCCAGACGGAGCAGCCCCCGTCGCACCGGGGGCGAGGGCACGTCGCGGACGAACGGCCCGATCAGCACCAGACGATCCACCAACTCCGGGTTCCGGGCCGCGGCCCACACCGCCGCTCCGGCTCCCATCGAGTGACCTACCACGCCGGCGGGGCCACTGAGATGGGTGATCAGCGCCAGGATGTCGTGTCCGGTGGCCACATCGTCGTAGCGGCTGAAAGTCGCATCGCTGTCCCCGTGCGCGCGCAGGTCCATCACCGCCACCCGGTATCCGGCCGTCTCCAGGTCGGCGGCCAGGAAGCGGTATACCCGGTGCAAGTCACCCATGCCCGGCACGCACACCACCAAGGGACCTTCGCCGTGGACCTCGAACGCCAGCCGCCCCTCGCCCCGGGGCAGGAACCGGGGCGGGGAACCGCTCGTCGTCTCATCTGTCAGTACCATCACAGATCTCCATCACCACCGTCGTGCCCGTGAACTACTGTCCCTCGCCTCAAGGCCAACAGGATGATTTTCGGGATCATGAAACCTCCCCGAAAGTGGGAATGAACTGCCATGGTCTTCGACTTTCAGGGACGCCAGGACGGGAAGGCCAGCCCGAGCACTGATGAACGCACGCCCGTCCACAGGCTGAGAAGCTCTTGAGCCGGTGTGGCCGGACCTCCCCTTGGGAAGGGAGGCAGCCGGAGGCCCTGTGCTTTACATATGGCCGGTTAGCGGCAGCCCTCCAGCACGACGTCTACTACGTCGGTCTTGGGGAAGAGGGGCGTGCGGGGTTCCAAGGCGGTGGTCGCCCTTGCGGAGGGCGACACGCTGACGATCACCACGCTGGACCGCATGGTCCCCTCGACACCGACCATGCCGGCCCTCGTCGTGGTTTTGCGGGGTAGGGGAGGGGGTTGCGGTGCTGATCTGGGTGGGGAGATAGGGGGCCCCATCCGCCGATGGGGGCGATAATCTTGGCGAGCCTGGCGTCGATGAAATGGGGGCTCGGGCGGGAACGAATCATCAAGGTGGAAGTGGTGTCAATAGTTCGAGTGGGAGGCGACGAGGCCCACTCCGGGGCAGGATCAACGTCAACAACGATCGAAGAGCGCGCGTTGGCGACGGGGTGGTTTCTTGTCATGGTCGGGGTGGCCACGCGGGAAGCACCCGGGCGGTTGGTCCGCGATGGACGCGTTGTGGCTGGGCTCCGCCTCAGGGCTGTGGGGGTCTCCGCGAAGCGGACCGAATGGGTGACCGACCGAGTTCGCAGGCGAGCTACCAGGGGGTTGCCCAGCCGCCTGCCCTACCGTGGGGGTACCTCCTCGGGGAGCTCGCACAGCCGGTGTCCGCGGGGTGGCCCTGCGATGAAAGGTCCCCGCCATGAGCCGCACCATCTCCGTTCTTGTCCGTGTCGATGGCACCGCCAATACCGTGACCTTGACCGTCACCGGGGACCCGACCCCCGGTGACCGGCAGGAACTGACCCGGATGACCGCCCGGGCCCGCGCCCTCTTCCCGGACGCCGCGGTCACCGTGGACCTCAGCTCCACCCGGGCCCCCACCCTTCTGGACCCCCAAGGCCCGCAGGGGGAGAACACCAACCACCGCGACGACGGGCAGCCCGAGACCAGCAGCACCCCGACCGCCCCGCACCTAGGGACAGCCTCCTCCGGCCGGTGACATCGCTCCTTGCGACAGCGGGGGCCAGTGGTTCACTTCTGCACCGGTATGCGTCGTGTGCGGCACACCACATGACGTGCCGGGGTTAGGTCCCCGGGTGGGGAGCGCGCATCGTGGGAGGCAGAGGACGAACATGGTCAGCCGGGGGCTGACCCGGAAGCGTTCTCTCGCCCGGGCTGGCCACCAGGACCGGGACAACGGCGTCCTTGCCGGTGGCCACGACCAGCAGCCGACCACGGGGGCAAGCGATGGAGGCGGAACCGGCCCGGGGGGCCGGGACCGCCTTCAGTCGTCCCACGATGAGTTCCGTGGTCTGTCAGGGCCGGCCGCCGGGCACCCAAAGCTCCAGGACCGTCCAGCGCACCCCGAACGCCCTCGATTCTCCGGGGGCCTACCCCTGGATCGTTGTTCCGCTGCAGGGGCCGGGGTCCGCCCCCCGGCCTGCAGATGCGTCAGAACCTCGAGGAGACAGGTACTCCCATGAACACCACCCAGTCCCTGAAAGACCTGCTGGATGTGGCAGTGCAAAAGCACCAGACCTTTATCCGCCAGCTGAGCTGCATGGCCCAAGAGCGGGGATTCGCGGTGGAGGCCGCCACCTTGGGGCGGATCCGCAACAACACCGACGACTCGCGCCCCACCGACGAGACGGTGCGCGCCATCGGGTGGCTGGCCGGTGTCCCGGAATCCGTGGCATTCACCGCCGCGCACCGTCGGGTGCCCGGGCCGCCTCTGGCCCAGGAGCTGCCCGAGGGGGTGGACAGTCTCCCACCCCGGACCCGTCAAGTCGTCATCGGTGTGCTGCGCGTCCTGGTCGCTGCCCAGCAGCACCGCGACAGGTCAAAGGGCACCACGCCCCGGAAACGAGGGGGAGACCGTCTCGTCGCTGCGGGGCCTGCTCGCCCCGGCGGTGGACGCCCGCCGGATGCACCACCGCCGGACGCGTTCTGGGAAGACGCCGACGCCCAGGAGGACGCACTGTCCACCACGTCCCCGCTCACTGATTACCGCGGAACCTGACCTGCCCCGCTCGATGCGCCACCGGAAGGACACCGATCCGCACGCTCGGCGGGAGCGCCTCGTACAACTTGATCCCGGCCAGGCGGCCGGAGCAGCGATCTGACCCGGTTCGGCGGCTGGTAGGACCAGCAAGCAGCCTGGCTCTACAGCTGGCGGATGAGAGGCCGGAGCTACGGGAGTTCTCGCCTCTTTTCCTACTCCCGTCCGACCGATCTGGCGCTGCCTCGCGGTGCCGCGGTAGGGATTCCCATCCGGTCCGGGCTCGTGGGTGGGCATGCAGTTCGGGCGCAGCCGCGCTCGATCACCCACCGGTGCCGGCGGAGTCCGGTACCGGTGGGTGGTTCCTCTGGCGGATCTCGGCGAAGCCACCGTCTCGGTGGCCGGGCTGGGCGGGGCTCTACATGGTGATCAGCTCGAAGGCGGCGTGGTCCAGCAGATCACGCTCACTACGGGGAAGGTCCAAGCACTGGTGCACGTAGGCGTCAATCTCCAGGTGGCCGACATTTCCGCCCAAGCTGAAGTAGCGCCACCACAACGTGTGCACCGAGACCCGGGCCCTGGTGAGGGTCTGGTGCAGTGACCGGGCTTGGTAGGTGGCAAAGGAGTTGAGCATGGGGACCTCTCTCAGCGACGAGACCGCGGGGGTCCCCATGGTGAAAGGGGGCACTGGGTTCTCAGCCATCCCTGTCACTAGGAGGATAGCCCCGATCACGGGCAGGGCCATGCCGTCTTCGTTTTTCGGACCACCTCCCGGATCGGTGCGCCCGTTCCCTCGAACCCACCGGCAACGGTGCAGTAGGGGTTCTCATGCGGGCGTCCTGCGCTCCGGGGGTCGGAGGTTCAGCCGCAGTCTCACAGCCGTCCGAAAGATCGTTGGGTGATGGGCGGCGGATGCAGGAACAGGTCGACGCCCTTTGTTTTACATATGGCCGATTGGCGGCCGATTTTTGCCGAACAACAGCGGGGAGGGAGGGGGTGCGGGTGCGGAACTTTGGTGGGGGAGACGTGGACACGGCCACCCCGATGGGTTCGATGATCTTCACGGTCATGGCCGCCCTGGCGCAGATGGAGTTGGAGATCAGGCGGGAGCGGATCACCGACTCGGTGGCCAAACGGGGAGCTGCCGGCAAGGACCTCGGTGGACGCAGACAGACCTTCACCGACTCCCAGAGCCGCAACGCGATCCGCCTGATCGAGGGTGGGAGCCGGCCACTCGGGTCGCCCGCGAGCTCAGAGTGTCGAGGGCCCTCCTCTACCGGCGGATCCGGGAACTGCCGGAGGTGTCCGTCTTAGCGAACGCCCGTCGATGAATCAGATGGTGCGTCAATCAACCCGGTGCTGGCCGGGCGTCGAAAAAGTCGCTGCCGAAGCGGTGAACCGTGGGGTGGACACTACGACGGCGCCACGGAAGGCTGAAGTCGACAGCGGCACAGCCGGCCAATACCGAGATGGAGGAGCGGACCATGGGTAGCGACAGCGGCAAGGACAGTGAGAAGGCCATCGGCAAGGACTTCGAGGAGGCGGTGAACATGACTGCCCGGCAGATGTCGGACTGGCTGGAGACTGACGAATCCAAGTCCGTGGGGCAGTCCGAGGGCGGGGAGTCGGTGGGGCACCGCTCGGGACGGCGCATCGTGGAGATCCTGGAGAAGAAGAAGTCCGAGCGCACGGAGGCCGACTACGACCACATGCACAAGGTCGTGGGCTACGTGCACCGTCATCTCGCCCAGCGCCCGGACGGGGACGTGACCGGCACTCGGTGGCGGTACTCGTTGATGAACTGGGGTCACGACCCGCTTCAGGACTGACCGGCCCGCGCTCCGGCAGAAGACCGGTCCACCGGTACACGGTGATGGCAGCACCACGGCGGCGACGACGGAAGGAGCCGAGGGGATGGGCTTGAGCAAGAACCCGAAGGTCACCTGGAACACCCCACAGGCCGAGTCCGAGGGCACGACCGTGGACAAGCGGACCGAGGAGTTCGATCTGGACGCTCACACCCACCGGGCTGGTGGCGAGGACCCGCGCTACATCGTGGAATCGGACAGCTCCGGCGCCCGAGCTGCCCACCAGGGGAACCGCTCACCGAGGCCTGGGCCCTCCCCCCGGGCCTGTAACGGCCCCGGTCCCGTGAAGGAAAGCCGGGGCCGTTGCACTGTGGTTCAACGGTGCGGCTGCGGCTGCGGCTATCTGGGGTCGTCGGCGGCGTTCATGGCGGCGTCTTCGACGCTCTCACCGGCCTGCTTGGCATGACCGGCGATGTTCTGCGCCTGGCCCTGGGCCTGCAGATCCGGGTTGTCGGTGGCGGCGCCGACTTTTTCCTTGGCGGCACCGGTGGTCTTGTCGGCCGCAGCACTGATCTTGTCTCCGAGTCCCATCGGTACCTCCTTCTGTCGGTGCACAAGAGCCCCCACCATAGGCCCGCCGGCACGGATGGGGAATGGTAGGTCCAGGCCGCCGTTGCGACGACCGCGTGATACCACCCCGTCACTACCGCACTCTTTTCGACCGTCGTTGACCGGTGGCGATGTTGGGGCCGGGGTAGAACCGAGCACCGGTTCCTGAGATCGGCAGGGCTGGGGGCCTCGTGCGGGGGTCGGGTAAAGCGCTTGTCGGAGCGGGGCCCTAGACTGCCCGCCATGTGCTGGGACCGGTGTTGCTCACAGTCAGTTGCGCCCGCGAGGAAGCGGTGGGCCTCGGGTCGGGCCGTGGCCGGTATGCGGTGCGGCTGGGTGAGGGCTTTCCGCGCGTCGGGCGCCTCCACCACGAGGCCGTGGGCGTGCGTTGACGGCCACGCAGCCGGCAGCGTCAGAGGCGGGTCCTAGACCTGGTCCTGCCCAGTGGCCCTAGGGTGGTCTCACGGTGCGTCGTGGCCGGCTGTGGTTTCGTTCCCTCCTTCCGATTGGAGCCCCGATATGCCCTTCCGCAACAAGTCTTTGATGTTGGTTGTCAGCCTCACCGCTGCGATGACGGTGTTGTCCGGTTGTGGTGCGGGCTCCCGGGTGGCCGAGAGTGGTGGCGCGGAGCAGGTCTCCTGCGACGTCGAGGTCCCCGAGGAGGCCACCACGGTCAACGTCCTGGCCTACAACTCCTCGGCGATCGATCCGTTCACCAACACCATGGTCTCCAGCTGCACCCAGGACGGGCTGACCGTCAAGCACGATCCGATCGACTTCGCCGGTCAGGTCCAGCGCACCCAGGCGACGCTGGCCGGGGACTCGGGCACCTTCGACATCGTGGAGACCTACGGGTTCGTGATCCCCACCTACGCGGCCGAGGGGAAGCTCATGCCGCTGGATGATCTGTTCGCGAAGTACGAGGAGCAGTACGGCCTGGACGGGCTGAACCAGCAGATGCTCGAGGCGATGTCCTACGACGGCACGCTCTACGCGCTGCCGATGCAGGCGCAGGTCTTCGTTATGGCCTACCGCGAGGACGTCTTCGAGGACCTGGGTCTGGAGGCCCCCACCACGTTCGCGGAACTGCGCGAGGCCGCCCAGACGATCCAGGAGGCCGGGGTGATGGAGCACCCGGTGGCCCTGCCGTGGTTGGCGAGCTCGGACATCGTCACCGCTTACGACGCGGCCCTGGGCTCGCTGGGCTCCGACTTCGTGGACCACCAGGCGGGGAGGGCGAACTTCGACACCCCGGTCGCCGCGCAGGCCTTCCAGGAGCTGGAGTCGCTGCTGCCCTACATGGATCCGCAGGTCACCACCTTCGACCAGCCGGCGGTGCAGCAGCAGATGTACAACGGGGACGCCGCGATCTCGATCATGTTCTCCGGGCGGATGACCGATCTGACCGACCCGGAGAACTCGCAGTACGCGGACCGGATCGGCTTCGCCGCCCCGCCCGCGGTCGAGGAAGGCGGTAAGCAGTACAGCGCCCTGTCCGTGGACGGCTGGTCGATCCCGGCGAACACCGAGGCGGACCCCGACCTCCTGTTCCAGCTGATGGCCGTCTCGGTCGGTCAGGAAGCCTCCGAGGCCGCGGTGCCGGCCGCCTACCCGGCGCGGGAGGGCGTGGTCACCTCCGAGAACTCGCCCTACGCCGATGCCGCCAACGACGCGATCAACAACGCCCCGGCGGCGGAGCCCTACCCCTACACTTCGCTGATCAGCAACGAGATCACCCCGATGGTCGCCGGTGTGCTCACCGGCAACACCGAGCCACAGGAAGCCACCCGGAACATGCAGGACGCCGCGGAGCAGATCCTGCAGGACACCCGATGAGGACCCCGGACTCGGGCCGGGGCCTGGCCGGCGCCGGCAGCGGGCACCGTCGTTGATGCGCCGGCGGGAGTTCTACGGGCTGGTGGGCCCCAGTGTGGCCGTGATGGTCGGGCTGCTGGTCGTGCCCCTGTATCTGACGGTGAAGTGGAGCTTCCAGGAGGTCGACTACGGCTCACCGGGGGAGTTCGTGGGCCTGGACAACTACGCCCAGGCGTTCACGGACCCGCGCTTCGGGCGTGCCCTGGTGTTCACCGCCGGGCTCACCGTGGTGGTGACGGCCGTGCTGCTGGTCGCCGGCTACGTGCTGGCGGCCACGGTCAACAAGCTGGGCCGGATGCGCCCGGTGGTGCTGGGCATTCTGCTGATCTCCTACGTCATCCCGAACGTGGTGGGTGCGACGATGTTCTCGTGGCTGTTCGATCAGAACTTCGGCGGCGTGGTGAACCTGGCCTTCAGCTGGCTGACCGGCGACGAAGTGCTGTGGTACGTGCAGACCTGGCCCAACCGCATCATGGTGGCGCTCAACGTGATCTGGTCCATGCTGCCCTTCGCCACCCTCATCCTCCTGGCCGGGCTGCAGGGCGTGTCCCGTGACGTGTTGGAGGCAGCCCAGCTCGACGGTGCCGGTCCGATCCGCACGCACTGGAGCATCATCGTCCCCTCCATCCGCGGGGTCATCGGGTTCGTGGGGCTGATTTCGGTCATGGACATCCTGCGGGTCTTCGACAATCTTGTGCCGCTGTCCCCGCAGGCGGTGCAACTGGGCAACGAGTCCGTGATGCTCTACATCTTCAACATCGCGTTCCGCGACGGCGGCCAGGACCTCGGACTGGGCAGCGCGCTGTCCGTGCTGACCATCGTCGTGATTCTGGTGATGCTCTACCCGTTCCTGCGCGACGTCGTCCGGGAAGCCAAGCAGATATGAGAACCATTGCCCGCCGGCCCGGGGCCCGCACCGGGGTGGGCCCGATCGGCACCGTGATCCTGACGCTGGTGTGCCTGCTGATGCTCCTGCCGGTGATCTGGACGGTCCTGTCCGTCACGAAGCCCACCAGCGTGGCTTTTGTGAACCCGCCGGTGCTGACCTACTCGCCGACGCTGGAGTCTTTCGCTGATCTGTGGCAGACCACGTACTTCTACCGCTATCTGCTCAACACGCTTGTGGTGGCCGTGGTCAGCACGCTCGTGGCCCTGGTGCTGGGCATCCCGGCCGCCTACGCCCTCTCCCGCTTTCCCGGCTGGGTGTCCATCGCGCTGCTGCTGCTGGCCCTGGTGTTCCGCTCCCTGCCCCGTTTCGCGATCGTGCTGCCCATGTACGACATCTCCCGGAGCCTGGGCATCTACGACACCCGGTTCGTGCTGGCGATGGCTCTGGTGGCGATCAACCAGCCCTTTACGATCTGGTTGCTGCGCAACTTCTTCGCCGCGATCCCGCGCGAGCTCGACGAGGCCGCGATGCTGGACGGGTGCCGGCGTCATCAGATCCTTACCAGGATCATGGTGCCGCTGCTGGGCCCGGGCATCCTCACCGCGGCGATCTTCGTGTTCTTCTTCGCCTTTCAGGAGTACCTGACCGCCGTGGTGCTCACGAACACCGAAGCCGGCACGGTACCGGTGTTCGTCGCCACCCAGCTCGGCCAGACGCTGCCCATGCTCCAGCAAGCCGGTGCGGCCGCCGTGCTGCTCACGATCCCGGTGATGCTCTTCGCCTTCGTGGCCCAGCGCTACCTGGTGGCCGGACTCAGCTCCGGCTCGGTCCGCGGCTGAGCCGGGCCACCCAGCTCCTGTCGTCCGGGCATCGCACCCGTTTACGCGCGATAGGGCCATGGTGGGCGTTGCGGTAAAGGTTTCGTCGCGGGCATCACCCCGGCCACCGGCTTCCCGACGGACCGGGCGAGAACCCCTCGGCCTCCACCCACGAGCGGTGCCCGTCTCGGTGCCGAAGGCGTGGGATCCTGCGTTCAGTAGTGTCAGGACCAGTCGAGGAAGAGGGGCCGGGTGCGTCGTGCTCAGGCAGGCAGTCGGGGGTCGCGGCCCGACGGGTCCCGTTCTCGACGTGCCCGGACAATCGTGGTGTTGCTGGGCATCGACGGGGCCGGGAAGACAACCACTGCGAACGCGCTGGCGGCGGCAGGGCGGAACTCGGGACGGCCGGCAATCGTGCTGCGCAACCGGTCCGGGCGGCGCTGGTTGGCCCGCGCCTCGGCACGCTGCGGGCTCGAGCTGCCCGTGCGGTGGGCGGACCGGTTCGAGACCGTGGTGCGCACCGCCAACGTCGCGGTGACCCAGGTGCGGGCCGGCCACCGAGAGGGTCTGGTGGTCATCGACCGCCACCTGGTGTGCCAACTGGTACTGCGCCAGGGCCGCGGCCTGCCGCCGGGGCGCGTGCTGCCGTGGTTGGCGGCCCGGTCGATCCGCCCGTACGCGGTGGTCGTTCTCGACGTCCCGGCCCGGATCGCCCAGCAGCGGATCCTGTGCCGCGGAGAGGATCACGAGTCGCTGGACTACCTGCAGACCGCCCGCACCGCCTACCTGGAGCTCGCCCGGACCGAGGGCTGGAGCGTGGTGGACGCAACCGCAACGACCGACGTGCTGGTCGCCCAGATCGCCGCGGCCGTCGACCTCTGACAGATCGGCAGAACCAGGTCGTCCCCGGACCACGGGCCGTCCCATGATCGGCCGGCCGTGAGAACCGCAGACAATGCCTGTTCTCATCACCCCGATGTTCATGCGCTGCGTTCCCTCGCCCAGGGTGACGGCGGCGTCGGGAACCATGTTGGTGAACATCACCACCCGAGCTGACGTTTTTTCAGCTTCGAGAACGACCTGCCTCGTGAGCATGACGGCGACGGCGGTGACCACGCAGGCCAACCCGACAATGGGCGGAAGAGGGACACCCAAAATCAAACAACTTTACATATAGCCCCGCTACCGGCCTATTTCCACGGGGCGAAGCTGCAGGCGAGATTCCCCGGGATTCTTGCAGTGATGATCGTTATCCGGGGGCCACGGTCAGGAGAGATCGGGCACCGCAGTGATCGCTGCCTAGGAGGGGTTCTGGTGGGGCAGGGCGCGCAGGACGAGTTCGAGCTCGAAGCGGGTCTGCGGGTCGTTGAGTGTTTCACCGAAGACCTCGCGCAGCTGGTTGACCCGGTAGCCGACCGTTTGTTCGTGGATGAGCAGATCGGTGGCCATCGCAGTACGGTGCCCGTGGTGCTTGAGCCAGGACAACAGGGTCGCGCCCAGCCGTTCCCGCTGGGCGGGGCGCAGCTGTTCGAGCGGGGCCAGCCGTTGGGCGGCGAGGTCCTCGACCATGGCGCGGTCACTGAGCAGCAGCAGCTGGGTGAGGTGCTCGGTAACCCACAGCGGCCCCTCGACATCGGGATCGTGCTGCAGCAGGTCCCGGGCCATCACGGCCAGGCGCAGGGAATCCGGCGCTGCCTGCCAGGGTCGGCCTGGGCCGACCACCGCGTTGCGTCCGGCCAGGACGCGACCCAGCTCCTGGCGCGCTGTGGGGGAGGAGGGCTCGGGCACGATGGCGATGATGTCGCCGGGGCGGGAGGTGAGCAGCGCCCGGGGCCCCAGCCGGGAGCGCAACCCCGTGCGCCGATCCGTGGGGAGCAGGATCACCACCACCCGCTCGGGCAAGGTCCACCCGGCCGTGAGCACGGCTGCGCGTACGGCGTCCTCCTCGACGTGGCCGCGGATGAGCATCTCCGCCACCGTGTCCAGCAACCGGTCCTGCTCGCCGGCCCGCTCGGACTGCTCGGCGGCGTAGCCCTGGGCGCTGGCGGCGGAGAGCTCCTCGATGTAGGCGAACACCGACTCCGCCAGAACGATCAGCACCGAGGCCTCGGCCCCGGCTTCCATGGCCACCCCCGACATCGACCGCAAGGTGGTGCGGGCCCCGGAGCGGTAGGCGGCGAACAGCGCGTCCATGGGCCGGCCCTGATGGACCTCGGCCCGGCCGAGCAGCTCGTAGACGAGCCGATCCTCATCGCGCAGAGCCGGTTGGGTGGTGCCGGCCAGGTCCAGGAAGCGGGTCAGGGCGGACTCGACCCCGAGCTGGATCTCGGCCCGTAACGGACCGTCCAAAGAGGGGGCGTAGACCGGGACGTCCCGGTGCACCGCCGCCAGCATCCCCTGCGTGAAGGTGGGCACGTGCCCCGCCAGCAGTGGGGTGAGGGAGGGCGGCAGCGCCGTCCACGGCAGATCCCGATCCACATCAACCACCACACACCCCACTCCATGATTCCGTCAGGGTCTGCCTGGCCGGGCCAGGACGACCAGTTCGCAGCGACTTACCCCGGATATTGCTTGCTTGCGCCCTGGTCCCATCGCCCTTGCTGTCCTGTCCAGGGGCGAACCGGCCAACCGGAAACGGGGTGCTGGAGTATCAGGCGATCGGTCCTGCTTCCATGGCACCGAGGGCACCGCTACCCGGGCCAGGGGCTGCGACCAACACGGCAAAACCCTATCTCCACCGGGCCCCCCTTATGCGCTGCCGGAAAGGTCCGACAGGCCCGGCGGCCGGTCGCTCAGCCCATCACGGACAGGACCGAGAAGGGCGGATTCGTCCCGCACCGGGGTGATCGGTGGGCGTGCCAGGATGTGACCATGCCCTCGACATCGCACGGCGCCCAGCGTCCGCTGACTTCGGGGCGCAGCAATGAGCTGCTGCCGGTCCACGGTGACGCCGCTGGGGGCGTCGCTGTGTCGGTGCGGGTCGCCGCGGCGTGGTCGTGGCGACTGATCATGATCCTGGCGGCGGTGGGGTTGGCCGGCTATCTGCTGTCGAGGATCACGGTGGTCATCATCCCGGTGCTCATCGCCGGGTTGCTGGCCGGGCTGCTCTTCCCGCTGGTGAAGTGGCTGCGGGCCCAGCACGTGCCGGCCGGGGCGGCGGCGGGACTGGTGGTACTGGGACTGGTCGGTGTGGTGATGGGTCTGCTCGTGATCGCCGGCCGGCAGATCGTGCTGGGCTTCGCGCAACTGTCCGACAGCGCGGTAGCAGGCACCCAGCAGCTGCTCGCATGGCTCGAAGACGGGCCGCTGGACCTGAGCGCGAGCACCGTCAACGACTGGATCAACGACTTCGGCACCACCGTCCAGGACAACAGCCAAGCCATCCTCACCGGGGCGATGTCCTTCGGCGCCACGGCCGGCAACGTGCTGACCGGCCTGGTGATCATGGTGTTCACCCTGCTGTTCTTCCTGATGGACGGAGAACGGATCTGGCTGTTCCTGGTCCGGCTCTTCCCGGTGAACGTGCGGCGGGCGGTCAATGGTGCGGGCCGGCACGGGTGGACCTCGCTGGTGCAATACGCCCGAGTTCAGGGGTTCGTGGCGTTCATCGACGCGGTGGGCATCGGTGGCGGGGCGGCCCTGCTCGGGGTGCCCCTGGCCCTGCCGATCGGCATCCTCGTGCTCCTGGGATCCTTCATCCCGATCGTGGGGGCAGTGGCCACCGGGGCGGTGGCGGTGCTGGTGGCACTGGTAGCCAGCGGGCCCACCACCGCGCTGGGGATGCTGGCGATAGTGCTGCTGATCCAGCAGCTCGAATCCAACGTCCTGCAACCACTGATCATGGGCAAAGCCGTCTCCCTGCACCCGCTGGCGGTGTTCCTGGCCGTGGCCACCGGATCCATCCTCTACGCCATCCCCGGAGCCCTGTTCGCGGTCCCGGTGATGGCCTTGGCCAACACGGTGGTGCGCTACCTGGTGACCCGGCAGTGGACCATCGACGACGAGATCGCCTGGGAGCCCTACTACTACCCGTGGGAAATCAAAAAGCACACCCACCACGACCGGTTCACCCGGGAACAAATCATGGCGCAACTGGAACGCTTCCGCCGGACCCGGGCCAAGGAACGAGAACACGCCCAGGCCAAGCGACAGCAGACGTAACCTCAGGGCGGGCTACAGGGCAACGACCTCAGGCCATCCCGCACCGGTGAACGAGCTGATGCTGGACGGCGAGGAGATCAACGACCGGGACTGGCCCGATCCTGCTCAGCCGGGGACAACGCAAGGGCCCACTCGTGAACGAGCGGGCCCTCACAGTACAGGTGTGCCGATTCCCGGCTCTGGGGAGCCGAAGCCTCACCGGCCCGGGGTGGTCGGGGTCACCCGCGCCGGTGTAGTAGCCGCGATCGGTGTGAACTTGATTGTTCCGTTTCAGCAGCTCGGCCAGGCCCAGCAGGCCGGCCAGGCCTCACAGGCCCATCTCGCTGTTGTCGTCGTCGCTGTGCTGGGTCGTGGTGGTGGCGGGAACAGCCACTTCCGCGGCAGTGGCAGGGGCTGCCACGCCGGTCGGCGCTACCCGGGAAAGGGCGGCACTAGCTGCGCTCTTGCGCATTCTCGCTCTCCTGCGGTGCGGAGAAGGGCCATCGGCCGAGGGCCCGGCCGGCAGCCTGTTTCCCCTGCAGTTTTCCGGGGACTCCTCCTGGTTGGCGGCCTCGACCGGCCCGGCGGAGGGCGGCGCGGGCAACGTCACCATCATGGGTGAGCATGGCCATCCGGGACAGGCGGACGGTAGCGTCAGTACCCTGGCGAAGCGCTGGAGGTTCGCCGGTCCTGATCGTCGAGACGGATCGAAGGAGATGCCATGAGCACCAAGGTCGAGAAGACTGTCGTGGTCGATGTGCCGCTGAGCACCGTGTACAACCAGTGGACCCAGTTCGAGGACTTCCCGCAGTTCATGAACGGCGTGAAGAGCGTGACTCAGCTCGGCGACGACCGCCTCGAGTGGGTCGCCGAGCTCGGCGGTGTGCGCCGGCAGTGGGAGGCGAGGATCGTGGAGCAGGTCCCCGACAGCCGGGTCTCCTGGGCTGCGACCGAGGGCGCCACCAACGCCGGATCCGTGATGTTCCACGACGCCGGCAACGGCCGGACCGAGGTGCACCTGGTCCTCGAGTACGAGCCCGAGGGCCTCGTGGAGAAGATCGGCGACAAGCTCAACGTGGTCGAGAACCAGGCCGAGGGCGACCTCGAGCGGTTCAAGAAGTTCATCGAGGCCGAGGGCTACGCGACCGGTGCCTGGCGGGGCTCCGTGAACGAGGGAGCCCCGGTCGGCACGCCCGGTGTGGAGCACGCCGCGGCCTCCCGCGGTGACGACGGCAAGGCCGGGGTGTCGGGCAAGGCGGTCGCCGCGGGTGTGGCCGCGGCCGGGCTCGCGGCGGCCGGGGTGGCCGCCGCGGCGGCGGCCAAGAACGAGGATGCCGGGGAGGACACCGACACGGACATCGAGTCGGGCACGTTCGAGGAGGGCACCCCGGTCGAGGTCCCGCTCGTCGAGGAGGAGGCGGTGAGCGAGGAGTTCACGACACTGGCCCCGACTACCGGGTCTGAGGACACCGCCACGCCGATGACCCCCACGGAGCCTCCCACCGCCTACGACGCGGTCGGCCCAGCACCGGGGGAGGACCCGGATGCCCACGGTGAGGTGCCGCCGAGCGGAGGTGGCCGTCTGTCGGGCGGCGGTATCTAGAACCGTCCGGGTCCCTGGGACGGGCTCCCCCACCGGATACCGTCCCAGGGGCCCAGGGGCCCCGGGGCGAGTCGGGCAGTGACGGGCACGGGCGCCGCCGAGGACCCCGACCCGACAACGGGCAGGGAACGCCGGCAGTGCCCGGGCGTGGTCGCGCCCAGCGCCCGTCATGAGCGGGTCGAACATCAGGAGGAGGGCGCATGGCCCACCCGGTAGAGCGGCGGCAGATCGAGGTCGCCGGCACGGAACTGTCCTACCTGGCAGCAGGGACCGCCCAGGCACCGCCGGTGCTGTTGGTCCACGGCACCTTCTGGAGCCGGGTGTGGCAACCGGTCCTGCCCGCCCTGGGCCGGGCCGCCCGGTGCATCGCCGTGGATTTTCCCGGGTGCGGGGCCAGCGCCGGTGAGCTGAGCGTGGAGTCCGCCACCGTTCCTGCTCTGGCGGACACCGTGCTCGATGTTGCCGATGCCCTGGGGGTGGGGACCTTCGACGTGGTCGGTCATGACATCGGCGGTGGGGTCGCCCAGCATCTGGCCGCTACCAGCGGTCGGGTGCGGAAGATGGTGCTGATGAACTCCGTCATGTTCGATTCCTGGCCGGTTCCGGCCGTGGAGCGTTTCCGTGATCCCCAGGTGCGCGAGGCCACCACCGTCGTGGATTTGTTGCAGGCCCGTGCCGGCTCCACCCGCGGCAGTGTCCAGCGTCGCCTCAGTGACGAGGAGCTGGCCGCCTACCTTGCGCCGTGGCACGATCCGGCCCGGGTTCGGTCCTGGATGGCCATGGCTGCCGCCGCCGATCCCCGCTACACCCTTGATCTGGTACCCGCTCTGCAGGACGCCGCCGTGCCCACCCGCCTGGTGTGGGGCCGCGACGATGACTTCCAGAAAATCGGCTACGCCCACCGCTACGTCACCGACATCCCCGGGACGGACCTCATCGAGGTGGCCGGCAAGCACATCCCCACCGAGGACTCCCCGCACGCGGTCGCCCAGGCGATCCTGACCCACCTCACCGACCAGGACCATCCACGGACCTGATCGCCGGCCACACCGGGAAACACGCTGCCCCCAGTTGGACAGGGATCACCGCAGTGGGGCGTGGGTCAGCGTCGCCGGATCCGATTCTGGCTCGTCACCGGCGCGGTCGCCTACTTGCGACGGTCGCTCATTACGCGCCCCACCACCGCGGTGCCGACGACGAACAGGCTCCTTTTCCTGCCAGTACATCTCCATGAGGAGAAGAACGGGGACCTTCTGACCGGTTGGCTACCCGGGTGGAGGACCGGGCAGGTGGTGCTCACTCCGGGTTATCGACGCGCACCGGGCTGTCCTCTTCTTCCTCCAGCTCGGGCCATCCCCGGCCTTCTGCTGCGCTGTTGCCGGGGGAGGAGTCCTCGGGCGCCTGGCGGGCCAGGCGCTGCTCGACGGCGTCGGTGAAGCTGCGCGCGGCCCCGGCGCCGACCAGTCCGCCCTGGGCTTCGCCGGCGGCCTCATGGTCTTCCGTGGTCTCCTCGCCCGCGTCGTTGTCGGCGGGGTCCGTGGGGTCGGGGGCATCCGGTGCGGAGCTCATCAGATTCTCTTCTCATGGGGGGCCGGTGTGCTCAGGAAGTCGTGGCGGGCCGGGAACTCCTCGAAGGCGCCCACCTCGAGGTCCTCGATGATTCCAGCTCCTGAACCACTTCGGGCATTCCCGGGCGGAGCGGTGAGGTCGCAGCGACGGGCTGCTCCCGCCGGTGCTCGGCAGAGGGGGGCCCGCCCCTCCGGGGAGGGTATGGCGGGGCCACGGTGGTTCCAGATGCTGGGGGCGACACCCAGGCTCAGGAGACGGGGCTGGTTGCTTTACGTGCCCGGTGGGCGCGGACCTTGGCCCGGTTACCGCAGCGGGACATGGAGCACCATCGACGTGCTCCGGCGGCTGAACCGTCGTAAAAGATGAGGTCACAGTCCTGCCCGGCGCAGTCCCGGACGCGGATGAAGCTCGTGGAAAAGGCGGCGGCAGCGTTTCCCGCAATCGTGGCCAGCGTGCGCTCCACCGGCCACGGGGGCACCACAGCTGCCGGCGCATCGATCTGTCCAGGGATGCCGGGGTGTGCGGCCAGAGCACCAATGCGGGCCAGTGCATCCTCGGGGAGTTCGTGACCGCGGACCAGTGCGCGGGCCGCCTCGACGATGCAACCCCGCAGGTCCAGGGCGTGCGCCAGGTCCTGCTCATCGGCGGCGGCCACGGCAGGTGAGATGTGTTGGTGCAACCACTGGGTCAGGGCCTCGGGCCCCCGCAACTGTTCCCCGCCCTGGGACCCGGTGTCGAAGCCACCGGTGTAGCCGAAGTCGAGGCAGATCGCCCCCGGACGAAAAGGCGCTCCGGGGTCCCAGGAGGACTGGGGTTTTCGACCTCGTGCCATGGGGTTACCGTAAATGATCACGTGCGGGCCGGAACAGGTTTCCCCACCCGCTGGCATGTTCCAGCACGAGAATGACCTGCGTTGTCTGCCCCGCTGCACGCCCTCAGAGACCAGGCATGAACCCATGGGGCGGGCCCCCATCGCGTTCCCGCACAGGGTCTCTGATCACTTCTGGGCGGGGTGGTTCCTCGTCAGGGCCGCAACACTCCTCAAGACTTGAGCTTTGGACAACGTCGCGCCGGGCCTGATCGCTGGATGACCCCCTCCCGACGCTCGAAGTCCCAAGGGGTTCGACATGACATATGGCGTACTAGCGGCAGATCGTGGTGCGGTGGAGGTTACGTTCCGCCGTCGGGGGTGGAGCTCGATCCGCTGGTCGGCGGCGATGTGAGCAGGTCGAAACGCACCGGCCTGGTGGGGTGCTGGGTCGGATCCAACGCCACCTCCCAGCGCAGCAGGTCCAAGGCTGCGGCCTCGAAGTGGGTGACCGCCGTGAGGTCGACGATGACTTGGGTCTGGGAGGTGAGGGTGCGGGCGCGGTGGATCAACGGGTAGAGCATGTGCTGGTTGGTTTCGGTGAGGTGCCCGCTGGTCACCAGGCGGGCGTGCTTTTCGTCTGCGGTGACCTCGACGGACACGGAGAGCTGAAGTTCCATCCCGGGGCTCCTGGGCCGGGAAGGGATCGTGGCCGGCTGCTGGACCTGCTCCCAGACTAGGAGCGTTGTCTCCGGTGGGCCAGATGTGTGGCCGTCTTCTTCTCCTGGCGGCGCCGTGCCGTTCTCACCCACGTTCGAGAAGCGACAGGCGAAGCGCTCACCGGTCGGGGCCTCTGCCAGCACAGGGCCAGGGGCGGGTGTTGCCGGAGTTCTAGGCCTGCACGCTCACATGGTGCCGCGCGGGCGGCACCGGGACATCGCCGTCTACGACAGGGCTGGTCCGCCGGTTCACCGCCGCCCGGGGCAGGTCCTGGGCGCGACGGTAGCTCAGCGCCCCGGGGATCCGGCCCTTCTCGTTCAGTGGGGTGCCGCGGGCGAAGTCGGCCCACAGCCGGCGGATCTGGCGGCCGTGGGCGTCGATCTCTTCCCAGTCGGCGCCGGCCACGAGTCCGGTGCCGGCCCAGGTGTGCTCGTGGCCGAACAGCAGCGGAAGGTCGATGGCGTGGGCCGCCCCGTACTCGTTGCCGGCAGCGGCCCAGGAGATCTGGTAGGTGTGGGCGGTGCCACCGGCGCGGGTGTGGCGGGTGGCGAAGCGGCGGATCGCGATGGAATAGACCGCTGCGGTCACGTAGCTGACGACGGCGCGGCGGATCAACGCCCCGACCACCGGCAGCCGGATCCACCGTTGCAAGGTGGTGGCGGTGGGGATGTGCAGCCGTGCTTCTTCGGTGGTGTGGCCGATGAGGACGTCGATGTGCGGTGCCACCCGGTCCCAGGCCGCCTCGATCTCTTCTTCGTCGGGCAGGGGGTGGTGGCCGTACTGGGTGCCGAAGGCCATCGCGCCCATGAGCCCGAAGGCCGCGGCGTGGGCGGTGACCTCGGCCTGAAGGGCCACCACCTCGGCCACCGGGGTGTCGGCCGTGACGATCTCGGCGGCCTGGTTCATGGCCTCGTTCATCGCGGCTCGTCCGCGGGTGATGCCCAGCGGGGGGCTTTGGAGGATGGCGCGCCGGAACAGCGAGGTGGCCTCGGGGGTGGCCATGAGGTGGGCCACCGCGTCCGCCCCGGCGGACTGGCCGAAGGCGGTCACCTGGTGCGGGTCGCCGCCGAAGGCGGTGATGTTGCGTCGCACCCAGCGGAGAGCCTCCAGCTGGTCCAGCAGCCCGAGGTTGGCCGGGCGGTGGTGGCCCGAGCCCAGGTAGCCGAACAGGCCCAGACGGTAGGTGACCGAGACGACCACGACGCGTTGTTCGGCGACCAGCTGGGCTGGGTCCATGATCGCGGCGTCCCCGGCTCCGGTGGTGTAGGAGCCGCCGTGGATCCACACCATCACCGGCAGGACTTCTCCGGCTGCCACGTGGTGGGGCAGGGTCACCGACAGCCGTTGGCAGTGCTCGTCCCGGGGCAGGGCCCCCATGGCCCCGCCGAGGACTTCCTCCAGAAAGGGGGAACGGACCTGCGGGCATGCCGGGGCCGGGGCCGTGGCGTCGAGAGGTTCCGTCCAGTCGGTTGCTGGGGCGGGGGCGGTGAACCTGCCGGCCGTGGCGTAGGGGATCCCGGTCGCCCGGATGACCTCACCGTCGGTCCAGCCGCGGACCGGCCCGCAGGGCGGGGCGAACGTAGGAGTGGTGGTGGTCATATTTCCTGTTCTCGACAGTCATCGACAGTCATCGACAGTCATCGGCAGTCATCGGCAGGGAAGGCGGCGGTTGCACCCGCCAGGGGCAAGGGCAGGGGCGGGGATGGTGAGGCGTCGTGTCGCTCAGCCGATCACAGTCAGGGCGGAGGGGGCGGATTCGACCCGGACGGTGGTGTTCGCCGGGACGGAGCGGACCTCGCCGTCGAGCTGGTAGGGCATCGGCTTCAGCGCGGTGAACTCGTAGCGGGCCACGCTGGGCTGGTCGCCCAACCCAGTGGTGGCCGCACGGAACGCCTTGAGCAGCACGCGCCATTTGGCGGTGTGCGGAAAGAGGATGACTTCAAACTTCCCGTCGGCCGGGCGGTCCTCGGCCTCGCTGAGGGTGGCGTACTTGGCCATCTGAGGGATGTTGGCGAAGAGCAAGCTGTCGATCTTGGCCCGGGTGCCGTCGGAGTGTTCGATGCGGAAGGGCCGGAACTGCGCGAAGGTCCGCACCACCGAAATCATTTCCTTGAGGGCGCCCTTGTTGCCCTTCTCCATGTCGATGGCCACCACCGGGGTCAACCCGAAACCGATGTAGGAGTGGGCGTAGACGGCTTGAGCCTCGGGTCCGTCCCCGGTGGACAGGTGCAGCAGGTCCATCTTCCGCACGTGGCCCTCGGCAACGGCCTCCGTCAGTGGTGTGCGGGCGGTGGTGCGCTGGTGGTCATTGGCGTTGCCGGCGGCGACCACCGCGCACACGGCATCGGTGGACCCGGCGTCCATCACGCCGTTGACGACCTCGTTGTACCCGCCGTCGCCGCTGACAGAGACCACCAGGGCGTTCGGGGTGCTGGCCGCCTCCTTCGCCAGGTCCACCGCGTGCCCGGCGTGCTCCGTGGGGAGCATCCGGATCTCCGGGCTGTAGGGCAGATCCTGGGTCAGTTGATCGCGCAGCTTCGCGGCCAGTGTGGGGGCGTCGCCGGTGCTGTGCGGATTGAAGATCACACAAATGGAGTCGAACCTGCGGGCCGTCGGATTAGCGGTGTCCTCGGTGTCCTCGGTGTCCTCGGTGACAGTGGTCTCGGTGGGTTCTTGGGGGTCCGTGGTGTTCATGGTGTGCCTGTCTGTATGGGCTCGAGTGGGTCATGCGGTCTCATGCGGTGTCGCGGGCGTCCAGCTCGGCGGCCAACTCCAGGAGCCGGTCCATGGTGACCGAATGGGGCCCGGCGGGGTCGGTGAGGTAGTCCTGGTCCAGTTGACGGGTGACACGGGAGTGCAGCACCTGCAGGTCCGCCATGCCCAAACCGGCCAGGTCTTGCGGGAAGTCCTGCTCCGGGCCCAGGCGGCTGCCTGGTGTCCGCAGAGGCGCGGGGCGCTGGTGGGGTGCGGGGTACTGGTGGCGTGCGGTGTGGTCAGAGGCGGTGGTGGTCATGACAACTCCTGGGTGCAAAGGGTCAGCGGCCGAGCTGGTCGGGACGTGGTGGAGCATCCGCGGCAGCCCCAGCGGTGTCCTGGGCAGCGGCCGGGGACGCAGCGGTCGGGGTGCTGGGTGTGGCCGGGGTGGGGTGGAGCTGGCTGTAGAGGCCGGTGAGCAAGATGGTGATGCCCGCCTCGAGCTCCCCGGCCCCGTCGTAGTCGGCCAACACCGGGGCCAGGGCGCGCAGCCGGGGGAAGGAGCCGGCGGGCAGGCGGTGCAGGCCCAGGCGCAGCAGGTCCTCGTTCTCCTGCGGGTCCACGACGATCTCCTGGAGTTCGTTGAGGATGTGCCCGTAGAGGTACCCGTAGTAGGCCCGGTAGACGTGCAGGGCGTCACCGGGGGCGAAGCCGGCGTCGATGAGCAGTGCCAGGATGTTCTCCAGCGGCCGCAGGGTGCCCAGTGGGCGCAGTCCCAGCGGGGTGGACAGCGGCCGGGTCACCAGCAGCGGCACCACGTGCGGGTGGGCCAGGGCCAGGTCGCGGAAGTCGTGGGCGGTGCGGCGCAGCTGCGCCTGCCAGTCGCCCCCGTCGGTGGGGATGACCAGCTGGCCCAGCACCAGCTCGGTGATCCCGTCGAGCAGGTCCGCTCGGTTCTTCGCATACCGGTACAAACCCATGGGATCCCGCCCCAGCTCAGCCCCCAACCGGCGCATGGTCAGGGCCTCCAGACCCTCGGCGTCCACCAGTTTCAGGGCCGTGGCGAGCACGACCTCCCGGCTCAGCCGCGGCCGGCGGGCCTTTGGCGTGGGGGTAGGTGCGCCCTCCTGCTGGGCAGTGGAGTCCGGGTCTGTGGTGGGGGAGGGGATGGTGATCAGAGTCCTTCAATAAGTCCGCTTTGCTTTCTCCCTACTCTACACGTACAGTCTACGGCGTAGGCAAGGCGTCGAGCACACGGCGTCCCCCCGGCCTCCCACTGACTGCACCGACGGCAATCCGCCTCCGGCGCTGTGCTGTTCGGCTTTCTGCCGATCCGGCACCCCCTTTTTGCTTCTCCAGGAGATTCCTTTGACGAACACTGCTTCCCACACGGCCACCATCCCCGCTACCACTGCTGACGGTGGCGTGCGCCGGGCCACCGAGACCAAGAATGCGACGAAGACCACCGAGCTCATCGCCTACCTGGGCGTGCTGGTGGCCATCGTCGTCACCGCCACCCTGGTCGGTGACGGCGGGGCGGAGGACGGCGCCGACCTGTTCGACGCCCGTCAGGCCATGGAGTACATCACCTACCTGACCATCGGCTACCTGGTGGCCCGCGGGCTGGCCAAGTCCGGCAGCCGCGAGTACTACACCGCCTGAGCACCCTCGGTTCTGCCCGGCAGGTGCCACAGTGGCACCTGCCGGGCAGAACCCGTTCTACCGAGCAGAACGCCAGCGCCTGCCGGGGAACACCTCTTGAGGAGCACCACCCCACACCAGGGTGTGCACTCAGGGCCCCACTGGCCCACACTCCATCTCCCGACTCGGACCGGACAGGTCATGACCACCATTGATGTATGGATCCACGACTCGGCCCGAGTCCGCCCGGGGGAGCGGATCGAGGTCTGGAACCAGGACCACCTGCGCCATGCTGGCACCGTGAGCCAGGCCGCACCGCATCTGGGGGTGCTGTGGATTCTCGAGGACGCCACCGGGATCCCGAAGCTGATCCCTGCCCAGGACTACCGCCTGCGCCACGCCCCGCACGCCCGAGCCGCCTGAGGCGCTGCGGGCAGGCTGTCAGGCGATGGGCGGATCCCCCGCCCGGCAGGTCTCGGGTGGCGGGGGAGTCCAGCCTCTGCTGAACACCACCTCGTGCACGGCTCTGCCTGCCAAGCCCCATGCCGGGATCCCCGTTCTGCCTGTTTCCGCTGAGAAGGACATCATGCTCACTGCTCTCATGCCGGTGATCGTCGACCGCCGCGCCACGGCCCAGGCCGCCCAGGAGACCACCCTGTGCCTCGAGCGTCTGCGCGAGAAGGCCCGCAGTGCCAGTGCCGCTGCCGACGGGACCTCTTGGTTGCACCGCCGTACCCAGCGGCTGGAAGCAGCCACCACCACCGCCCAGCAGCTGGCTCAGGCCGCCGCGGAGGCTTCGGCGCAGGCCGAGCACGCCGAGGGCCAGCACCTGGCCGAGGCGGCGAACACCGCTCAGCGGGCCCGGCGGGAGATCTACGCCATGTACCTGGCCATCACCGCCTGACCGCACCCGGGCACCGGCCCACGGCCTTCCCTCAACCGTCGGGGCAACACACCTCCAGGCCCCCGGCGCATCGTGCGCCGGGGCCTGAAGGTGTCTGGCGTCAGTGGGCGTCCGGGTTCAGCCCTCGCAGTCGGTGCAGTACGACACCTCGCCGGACTGGCGGGCGAGCTGAGAGCGGTGCCGGACCAGGAAGCAGGAGGCACAGGTGAACTCGTCGACCTGCTCCGGGATGACGGCCACGGTGAGCTCTTCGTGGGAGAGATCCGCCCCGGGCAGGTCGATGCCCTCGGCGGTGTCGAAGAACTCGGCGTCGATGACCGCGCTCTGGGCGGTGGCGCTGGCACGGGCCTGGATCGCCTCCAGGGACTCGTTGGCCGGCTCGTCCTCGGGCCGGGTGCGCGGAGCGTCGTAATCAGTGGTGGCCATGATCTGGTGCGTGCTCCTTCGAGCAAGAAGGTGTATCGGCACCGACCACAACTGGGGCGGGGACCCCGCTATTCCAGGAATCTCGGGAACGTGGCACGTCCCTCACCAAATTTGTTGACACATCAAGTTACTGAGGTGTATGAATTAGGCTAAAGTCTAGATCGAGTTCCAGGAGGTCTCCTGATGTCACCCACGGTGATCACCCTCGCGACGGGTGCCGGCGGACTGGCGGCCGCAGTTGCCACCGTCGGACTGGGCTTGTCGGTCGGGGTGGGGCATGCGCCGGAGCCGGTGTCGATCGGCCTTCTGGTGGGCGGGGTGGTGGCGTTGGCCATCGGGTTCGTGTCGCACTTCGAGCACCAGTCGCGCCTGTGGGCCAACCAGATGGAATCGCAGCTACAAGAACGCCGCCGCGCTCAGCAGTCGCTGGGGATCATTCCTGGTCGATCACCTCAGCTGCACTGACGCGCACAGTAGCTGCCCGCGGTCGTCCGGTCCTCGACAGTGAGTCCCCTGCTCCACCCTGCTTTACATATGGCGGATTAGAGGCGGGCTGTGCGGCGGTGAGAATTTCCCAGGGAATCACCTCCTGGAGTCGCTGGGAAGTGCAAGGGCGTCGGGCGGCCTGATGCCTGAGCTGTCAGGCCGCCCGTTCCGGTGGGTGGCTAGAGAGCATCTGCGGGTTCGGTAGTGCTCGAGGCTGGTGTCAGGTGTCGGGCGATACGTTGACCAGTTTCGCGTAGCAGGGCGGCTGAGAGCTCCGGGTCGGTGGCGCTGTCGGCTTCGGTCATGGCACTGAGCGCGTAGACCTGCTTGATGCCGTGAGCAGGCAGCCGGTCGGTGCCCAGGGCGTTGTGGCCCACCACCGCGATCACCGGTACCGGGCCCGCGTGGCGGGCCACGACCACCGGCAGTTTGCCCGAGAGGGTCTGGGTGTCCAGCTTCCCCTCACCGGTGATCACCAGGTCGCACCCGGCCACCTGGGCGTCGAAGCCGAGCAGGTTCAGGAAGAAGTCCGCCCCGGATACCATCCGGGCGCCCAGCAGCATCGCGGCCCAACCCAACCCTCCGGCGGCTCCGGCCCCGGGGACACCGGCGGCCTCCTCGGCGGGCCAGCCGACCTCCCACAGACGCCGGATCAAGCACTCCAGCCCGGCTTCCAGCATCTGCACGTCGGCGGGGGTGGCGCCCTTCTGCGGGCTGTAGACGGCCGCCGCCCCGTTCGGGCCCAGCAGGGGATTCTGCACGTCGTTGGCCGCGATCAGCTCCACCCCCGCCAGATCGACAAGGCCGGTGAGGTCGGCGTCGGTGATCTCCTCCAGGGTGGCCCCGGTGGGCACGAACGGGTGACCCTGCCCGTCGTAGAAGACGACGCCCAGGGCGCTGAGCATCCCGGCGCCGCCGTCGGTGGTCGCGCTGCCGCCCAGGGCCAGCACGATCCGGGCCGGGCGATGGGTCAGGGCGGCCCGGATGGCCTGGCCGAACCCGACGCTGCTGCTGGTGAGCGGGGCCAGTTGTCCGGGGGCCAGCATCTGCAGCCCGGCGGTGGTGGCGACCTCGACCACGGCGGTGGTGCCGTCGAAGGCCACGGTGGTGGTGGCCGGCTCCCCGGTGGGACCGGTGATCGGGACGGTCACCGCCTGGAACCCGGCGCCCAGAGAGGCCTCAACGCTGCCGTCCCCGCCGTCGGCCAGCGGCAGGGTGCGCACGTCGATGCCTGGGGTCTCCTGGCGCAGACCGGTGGCCAGGGACTCGGCGACCTGGGAGGCGGTCAGCGACCCTTTGAACTTGTCCGGGGCGATCAGGATTCGGAGCGTGGTCGTGGTGGTGGCGCTCATCGGAGGGCCTCGCCCACCAGCTCGTTGTCGCGGTGCCAGGACCTGCGGACGGGCGTCCGGTGGGTGTTCTCGGCCATGGTGTGGTCCATGCGTGGTGTCCTCAGTCTCGAGAAGGAATGCTCTGCGGCGGTGCGCTGAGCCCTGAGTGAAAGCGTGGGTGAACCGGTCGCGGGCCCGGGACAGGCAGGGGCCGGCCGGCACGATGCCGGCCGGCCCCTGAAAGCGCCCCGTGGTGGGTGGGACTGTCCTGGACGGCTAATGCCTCAGGCGGAGGTCAGCGACTTGGCCAGGGCCTCGATGATCGCTCCGGTGATCTCGTTGGTGTCGGCGGTGCCGCCGATGTCGCGGGTGAGGTGCCCGGCGGCGGTGGTGGCCTCGATCGCGGCCTCGACACGGCGGGCTTCGGTGTGCAGGCCGAAGTGGTCGAGCATCAGGGCCGTGCTGGCGATGGTGCCGATGGGGTTGGAAATGCCCTTGCCGGCGATGTCGGGGGCGGAGCCGTGGACGGGCTCGAACATCGAGGGGAAGCGGCGCTCCGGGTTGAGGTTGGCGCTGGCGGCCAGGCCGAGGCTGCCGGCCAGCGCGGAGCCGAGGTCGGAGAGGATGTCGGCGTTGAGGTTGGAGGCCACCACCACCGACAGGTCCTCGGGTCGCAGGACGAACTTCGCGCTCATCGCGTCCACCAGCACGGACTCGGTGGTCACATCCGGGTAGTCCTTGGCGACGCGGGCGAAGACCTCGTCCCACAGCACCATGCCGTACTGCTGGGCGTTGGACTTGGTCACGCTGGAGACCTTCTTCACCTTCCGGGTCTGCGCCAGGTCGAAGGCGAAGCGGATGATCCGCTCACAGCCCTTCTCGGTGAACAGGGAGGACTGGACGGCGACCTCGTTGCCGGGCCCGCGGCCGGCGAGGTTGCGCCCGCCCAGCCCGGCGTACTCGCCCTCGCTGTTCTCCCGGACCACGACCCAGTCCAGCTCGGTGTCATCGGCCTTGCGCAGCGGGGAGACCACCCCGGGGAGGAACTTCACCGGGCGGATGTTGGCCCACTGGTCGAAGTTCTGGGTGATGTTCAGCCGCAGCCCCCACAGGCTCACGTGGTCGGGGACGTTCTGCCAGCCCACGGCCCCGAAGAGGATCGCGTCGAAAGCCTTGAGCTCCTCCAGCCCGTTGGGGTCCATCATGACCCCGTGCTGGTCGTAGTACTCCGAGCCCCAGGGGAACTCGGTCCAGTCGAAGGAGAACTTCCCGTTCGACTGCTCGGCCAGCGCATCCAGAACCTTCCGGCCGGCGGCGACGACCTCCTTGCCCACCCCGTCGGCGGGGATCGAGGCGATCTTGAACATCTGCTGCTCAGCCATGATGGTGCTCTCCTTCTCGAGTGCTTCTACCTGTTGTCCGCATCACATCGCGGTGTCAGGTACTAGTAGAGCGCCCAGACATGGATAAGGTCCAAGACTCAATTCGCATTCCCTAAATAGGGGCTCCCTATGATGCGGGGGAACGATCGGCCCTGTGCTGGGCAGCGACCTCCAGGAAGGCCCGGGCGGCTGGGGTCAGGTCCGTCGGGCGGCTGAGCACGGCCACGTGCAGCACGGTGACCGGCTCGATCCCCAGCACGCGCAGCCCGGTGGCGCGCGCCAGGGGGGTCCAGGAGGAGGGCATCACCGCGTGGCCGACCCCGGCCAGCACCAGGGGCAGCACCGAGGTGCGGTGGGCGACCTCCGCGGCGATCTGTACCTGCACGCCGCCGGCCAGGGCGTCGTCGACGAGCCAGCGCATCAGTGAGCCCCGCTGGGAGGCGACGACCCGGTGACCCTCCAGGGCTTCCCGGTGGATGGCTTCGCCGTCGCCGAAGTCGTCGGCGTTGGGGTTGACGATCAGCACCAAGGGCTGCTGCTCCAGGTGCATCACCTCGACCTCGGCGGAGCGGAACGGGCGGTCGGTGCCCAGGAGCCCGATCTCCGCGCCGCCGGTGCGCACCGCGTCGGTCACCTCGTCGGGGGTGAAGGCGGCGGCGACATTGAGGGTCACCGCGGGGTGGGACTGCGCGTAGGCGGCGATCATCGAGGTGAGCGGTTCGATGCCGGGGGAGGGCATGGCGATCACGTCCAGCCGGCCGCTGCGGACCCCGCGCAGATCATTGATGGCCGCCCGCGCCGCCTCCAGGTCCCGGACCACGACCCGGGCTGGGCCCACCAGCTCCTGGCCGGCCTCGCTGAGCACCACCCGCCGCCCGATCCGGTGGAACAGGGAAACCCCCAGCTCCCGCTCGAGTCCCTTGATGGTCTGCGACAGCGAGGGCTGAGCAATGATCAGCTGCTCCGCCGCCCGGGTGAACCCACCGTGGTCCACCACGGCCAAGAAATACTTCAGCTGTCTGACGTCCATGTTCGCCTTCCTGGATGGCCCGCCCTAGGAGATCCAAGCCTGTCCTGGGGTAGGGGATGCGCCGCCGGTGGATGGCCATCAAGTCCCTCAAAGCACCGGCGACCCGGCCGGCGGGCAGACGATAGGTTCTCTCACCTGCGGGATCCAAGCACGGAGGTGCAGTCATCATCCGTCGATTCAAGGGAGCTCCCAAGGCTCTGGGACAGCACAGTTCACCGACAACCCGTGAACCCATTGGTTCTTCCTATTGGGGTAGTAGACAACGGGCCTTTGACGTGATGCAAGTCACGGGCGCATGGTGAGTCCATTCCGACGATGGAAGGACCTGGACCGTGCAAACCCAGCAGCCTGTTCCCGCCAGCCCCGCCAGCCCCGCCAGTACCGGCCCGCGCACCGATGTGCGGACTGCTTTGCTGGGCGGCAAGACTTTCCGCAGCCTCAGCGAACAAACCCTCTCCCCCCGGGAGGAGAAGTTCGAACGCGCCCGGCAGACCACCGGGTTCTTCCTGGCTCCGGCGGTGGCGATCATCTTCGCGCTGCTGCCCCTGAACCTGGAGCACAACCAGCACATGCTGGCCGCGGTGCTGCTGGGGGTGATCATCCTGTGGATCTGCGAGCCGGTGCCCATCCCGATCGGCGGGCTGATCGGTGTGGCCGCGATCGTGATCCTGGGGGTGGCCCCGGCCTCCGACGTGCTCCAGCCGTTCGGGTCCACCACGATCTTCACCTTCATCGGCGCGTTCATCCTGGCCGCGGCGATGCTCAAGCACGGCATCGCCCAGCGGCTGGCCTTCGCGGTGCTCTCCATCCCCGGAGTCGGCAAGTCCACCTACCGGATCATCATCGCCTTCGGCGTGATCACCTGCATGCTCTCGGCCTTCGTCTCCAACACCGCCACCGTGGCGATGCTGATGCCCACCGCCTTGGGCATCCTCGCGCTGATCGCCCAGCTCATGCAGGACCGCGGGGTGGTCAAGGCCGACTTCGACCCCCTGCGCCTGCGCGTGGGTGCCGCGCTGCTGCTGATGCTCGCCTACGGGGCGTCCGTGGGTGGGCTGCTCACCCCGGTCGGCTCGCCCCCGAACCTGATCGGCCGCGGCCTGATCGAGGAGGCCACCGGCACCCGGATCTCCTTCGCGCAGTGGATGGCCATCGCCTTCCCCGTCTGCCTGGCCATGTTCGTGGTCCTGGCCCTGATCATGTTCCTGCTCAACAAGCCCGAGATCCGCCAGCTCGAGGGCGTGGAGGACTACATCCGCGAGCAGAAGGCCGCCCAGGGCAAGATGTCGAGGGCCGAGAAGAACACCCTGATCGCCTTCGGCTTCACCGTCACCCTGTGGCTGCTGCCGGCCTTCGCCAGCCTGTTCGCCGGCACGGAGTCGGCCGCCTACATCTTCCTCGACGACCGCCTCGACGAGGGCATCGTCGCCGTCCTCGGCGCCTCGCTGCTGTTCATCCTGCCCACCAACTGGAAGAAGCGCGAAGCCACCCTGACTTGGACGGATGCGGCGAAGATCGACTGGGGCACGATCATCCTGTTCGGCACCGGCATCATCTTCGGCTCCCTGCTGGCCGCCACCGGTCTGGCCGAGACCATCGGCACCGGAGCGGCCGAGAACCTCAACATCACCAACGTCGTGACCATCACCGTGTTCTCCGCGGTGCTGGCGATCCTGATCTCCGAGACCACCTCCAACACCGCCTCCGCCGCGGTGATCGTCCCGATCGTCATCCCGCTGTGCCAGGCCATGGGCGTGGACCCGTTCGTGCCCGCCATGGCCGCGACCTTCGCCGCCTCGTTCGGGTTCATGCTGCCGGTCTCCACCCCGCAGAACGCCATCGTCTACGGCACCGGGGCGGTGCCCATCACCCGTATGATCCGCACCGGCATCGTCTTCGACATCCTTGGCGCGATCCTCATCATCAGCATCGTCCCCATCATGATCGCCACCGTGGGCCTCACCGGATAACCCTCCAGCGCCGTCCCTGACTCCCCGGGCCTGCTGACGTTCGGATCGGCGGAGGAACACGCATCATTGAGGCCCCACCACGGTGGGGTCTCAATGGCGTTCCCGCCCCGGCCATCCACCCACTCCCGAGAGGGAGAGGCATCGCAAGAGGACTACCCCCATCCGGCTGTCAACACCGTGGATCCGGCCCGCACCCCTTTATCCGACTCCGGCAGCAACAGTGGGTCGCCGGTGCCGGCAGAGGGTACGACGCCGTCCACGGAAACCGGCACACGCGCACGAAAGGACCCGGAAAATGCAGGAGCACCAGGCATGACGGCTTCACCCCCACGCGGCGGAACCCGATCCGTCCCGGCACCGGTGCCCGACGCCATCTCGGGGACCTCCGGGGCCCGGCGGAGATCGTGAGGCGGCCTGGGCGGGGTGCGGCCGCAGTCGGCTCGGCCGTGCTGGTGACCGTCCTGACCAGCATGCCGGTGTTCCTGCTGGGAGCACTGGCCACGGAGATCACCGCAACGGTCCACGTCCCCGCCTACGGGATCGGCGTGGCGGTCGGGATCTACTGGGCCGCAGCCGCTCTGACCTCAGCATCCACCAGCGCGATCGGGCGGGTGCTGAGCGAGAAGCGCATGGGGATCACCGCCCTGCTGCTGGCGGTGCTGAGCCTGACCGGCAGTGCGGCCTGGATTCCCGCGTGGCCGTGGCTGATCCTGTGGGCCGCCCTGGGCGGTGCCGGCAACGGGCTGGGCCACCCCTCCTCCAACCACCTGCTGGTCACGCACCTCCCGGCCTCCTCGCGCGGGCTGGCATTCGGGGTGAAACAGGCCGCCGTGCCCCTCGCAGGTTTGGTCGCCGGCGCGTCGATCCCCCTGATCGCCCTCACCCTGGGCTGGCCGGTGGCGTTCCTGCTGATGGCGATCGCCGGCGCGGTGGTGCTGATCCCCACCGCCCTGATCCGTGCAGCACCTTCCCCACGGGGCGCAGCTCGTCCGGCGGGACAGCTGGATCCCAGGCTGCGTCCCGCGCTGGTGCTGATGGCCACGATGACGATGTTCGCCGCCGGTTCCGCCAACTCCGCCGTCGCCTTCGCCGTGACCGGTGCCGTGGAGCGCGGGATCGACCCCGGCCCGGCAGGGGTGCTGCTGGCCGCCGGCAGCGCGACCGGGGCGATCACCCGCATCGTGATCGGCCGGGTTGTCGACCGCGGCGGCGTCTCGGCCCTGCCACTGATCCGCTGCGCCATTGTGGCGTGCGGCCTCGGGCTGGCTCTGATGGCCGTCCCCGCCACCGGCAGCTACGTGGCCGGCTTCCTGATCACCGCAGGCCTCGGCTGGGGGTGGCCCGGACTCGTGCACTACTTCGTCTCCCACCTGGCACCGGACGCCGCCGCAGCGGCCACGGGCATCGTCCAGACCGGCTCCTACATCGGCAGCGCAGCAGGGCCCGTGCTCACCGGTGTGGTCCTCGCTCTCGGCAGCTCGACCCTGGCGTGGGCCATGCTCGCCACCATGGCCGCTGTCGCGGTCGCCATCTCCTTCCTCGTCGGGCGCCGACTGCGGAGAATCGGCCCCCGGGAATGACCGCTGAGCCCGGGAGTTCTGGCCGCCAACACCAACCGCAGCAGTCGAGCTCCTTTCTGTGACGCCAGGGCCGTGAAGTCACAGCGGGCGCGTTCCACGCCCCTGGCGTTGCCGCAGGGCTTCCTCTCGCGGGTGTCCTGGGCTCCGGGGGCGAGGGGCTGTCCGCACATCCAAAGCCGAAACAGCTACGAGTGGACCCGTAGACAGCGAAGCCAAGGTCAGGCCCCGTCCCACCCGGTTTACACATGGCCGGCTACCGGCCATGTTCCGCGAGGGCGATGTTGCGGTAGGGGTTCCTTCGTGGGTCAGGAAGTATCCCGGACAGCCTGGCGCAGGCCGCCGGGGACCACTTCGGCGCTTCGGCTGTTTGTTCCGCAGCTGCCCTGTGGCCCGGGTGCTGGCTGCGTCCTTGCGTGCTGTCGTGTGAAACATGCCGTACTGACCCCGCGGAGCCGAGGCAGCGGAGGGTGCTGCTCGCTACGGTAGTGACCACCGGCACCGCTTTGATGGCCCCGTAGGAACGGAGACCCTTCACCATGACGGAGCAGATCGTCATCGGGTACGACGGGTCCGACAACAGCAACCAAGCCCTGGACTGGGCCATTCAGGAGGCGGCGGCGCTGTCGGCCGAGCTGCAGGTGGTGGTGTCCATCGGGCGCCCTGCGCTGTTCGACTCGAGCCCGTACGCATCGTCCCTGGCGGCGGCCGAAGCGCAGGCGGGAAAGTTCGCGAGGCGGGCTGTGGCGCGCGCACGCAAGCGGGGAGCCAGTGCTGTGGGTGTTGTCGAGCGCGGTGACGCCGCTGAGGTGCTGATCGAGCGATCCAAGGGTTCCGTGGGACTCGTGCTGGGCAAGCGCGGCCGACACGGAATGCGCGGGCGGATGGGCTCCGTCTCGGCCGCCGCGGCCGCCCACGCCCAGTGCCCTGTGGTCGTGCTGCCGGGCCGGTGGAGGTCCGAGGCGCAGGACTTGGGTGCCGGCGCCCATCCTTTCGCCGGTCGTGTCGTGGTGGGTGTGGATCGGCTCGGGGCAGGCAATCCCGCGATCGTGGCGGCGGCCCGGTATGCCCAACGGCACGGCCGGGGCTTGACCTTGCTGACCGCGGTCCCGGAAGCCACGACCACGTCGACGGGGTCGGTGGATCTGGATCGGGCGATCCGCGAACAGCTCCTGGACCCGGCGCAGGTCATGGTGGATCAGGTGGCGCAGGCGCTGCGGGCTCAACATCGGGGCCTGCCGGTTGAAACGTTCGTGCTCTTCGGCTTCCCCAAAGACCTGCTCGTGGAGGCCAGCCGCTCGGCCGAGCTGGTGGTGGTGGGCAGCCGCGGCTACGGCGGGTTCCGGGGACTGCTCATGGGTTCCGTGTCGCAGGCGGTGCTCAACGAGGGCGAGAGCCCCGTGATGGTCATTTCGACCGGCAAGGGTGTTGGGCCCCCGTTCTAGCAGTGTGGCCCGGTGGAGGTGCTGCCCCTCGGGCTGGGGGGGTGCGCCTCACCGGTGCGGGGATTCGGTGCTGTCGTCTTCGGGGCCTGCGGGTGGTTGGGCGTATTCGTCGTAGGCGGTGAGCGGGTCCAGGGGGGTGTGGGCGCGGTAGGCGGCGCGGGCGATGGCGAAGCTGCCGATCGGCACGGTGAGGAGCTGCAGAACGATCGCCGCGGCGGCTTTGGTGCCGGCCTCGATGTCCGCGGCGGCGAGGGCTGCCCCTGCCACGATGCACACCACGCCCAGTCCGCCGGCTTTGCCGGCGGCGTTCATCCGGGCGTAGGCGTCGGGCAGGCGCAACAGGCCGATCCCGGCGAGCCCGATGAGGACCACACCGAGGACGAGCAGGAGAGTGATCAGGATGTCGGCGGCGGTGCTCACGGTGTGCTCCGGTCGATGAGCCGGGCCAGGGCGAGGCTGGCGACGAAGCCGACCAGCGTGGCGACGAGCACCAGGTCGAAGAACACGGGCTGGTCGAACCGGACGGCGGCCAGGGCGAGGACCCCGATGAGGACGAAGAACGCCAGATCGGCGGCGACGGCGCGATCAGCGTTCGTCGGCCCGATGGCCATCCGCCACACCGTGGTCAGGAATGCCAGACCCAGCACGAGGAAACCGGCGTCGATTAAACCCATGATGTCCTCCTCAGGCCTCGGGATCCAGGACGGTGAGCAGACGGTCCTCCAGCGCCTGCACCTGCCGGCGGAGCGTCTCGGGATCGGGGTTGTGCAGTCCGTGCACGAACATCACGGCCGGGGCGCCGCCCACTTCCAGCACGAGGGTACCGGGGGTGAGGGTGACCAGCCCGGTCAGCAGCGCCAGGTGGGACTCCTTCCTCGAGCGCAGCGGGACTCGGGCGATGCCCGGCACCACCCGGAGGCGGGGGGAGAGCACGTGCCGGGCGACCGAGATGTTGGCCACGACCAGTTGGCCGGTGTACCAGAGGACGAAGGCCAGCAACCGCCACGTGCGGATCGGCAGGCGCAGGAGTCGTCTCATCCGTTGCTCACCGCCTGGGCGTAGCCGGTGACGTCCAGTAGGTCGGTGGCGGCCTGCTCGGCCCACGGGAACAGGGCTTGGGCGCCCACGCCGAGGACCAAGGAGATCGCGGTGAGGGTCAGCGCCGGGGCGGCGACGCCGATGCCGAGTCGGGGCCGGTCGAGCACGTGTTGAGGGGCGCGGCCCCAGAAGGCACCGAGCCAAATCTTGACCATCGATGTCAGCGTCAGCAGGCTCACCGCGACGGCGACCGCGGCCGCGAGGTACTCCCCCTCGGTCACGGCCGCGACCACCAGGGCGAATTTGGCCACGAACCCGGAGAATGGGGGGAGCCCGGCCAGGGAGAGTCCGGCGCCGATGAAGGCCACCGCCAGCAGTGGTTCCCGGCGGGCCAGACCGCCGAGCTGGTCGAGGCGGTCGGTGCCGTATCCATGAATCACCGCGCCGGCGACCAGCAGCAGTGCTGCCTTCACCAGGACGTACTGCACCAGGTAGAACCCGGCCGCGGTCAGTCCGATCGGGGTGAACAGGGCAATGCCGAGCACCAGGTAGCCGATCTGGCTGACCATGTGGAAGCTGAGGATCTCGCGCATGTTCTGCTGCCCGACGGCACCGAGCACTCCGATGACCATGGTGAGCACGGCGATCGCGACGAACAGCCACCGGTAGCCGGGATCCCCATCGAAGACCACGGCGTAGACCCGCCAGGCGGCGTACAACCCGACCTTGGTCAGCAGCCCGCTGAACAGGGCCAGCACCGCCGGGTGGGCGTGCGGGTAGGCCCGCGGCAGCCAGCCGTGCACGGGCACGACCGCGGACTTCACCGCCAGAGCCAGCAGCACCACCCCCGCGGCGATCGCCACCGAAGGCGACGTCAGTGCCTGGCCGGTCAGTTCACCGAGATTGACTGTGCCGGCAGTCCCGTAGACCAGGGCGACACCGGTGATCAGCAGGGTGGAGGCGAGCAGGTTCACCGGAATATAGATGCGGGCAGCGGCCAACTGGTCCGACCTGCCCTGCAGGGTGAGCAGGACGTAGGAGGGCAGCAGCATGATCTCGATGCACACGAACAGGTTGAACAGGTCCCCGGTCAGGTAGGCGCCGTAGACACCGGCGCTGAGCAGCAGCACCAGCGGCCAGAAGTGCCGGTGCTCATCCGCTCCGGTCGCGGCGGCGAAAGCGGTGCAGGCCAGCACGAGCACCGCGGAGACCACCAGCAGCAGCGCCGAAAGCGTGTCGGCGACCAGGGGGATGGCGATCCCGCCGGGCCATCCCGCCACCTGCTCTACGAAAATTCCGTCGCCGGTGGCGCCCAGCAGCGCGGCGCCGAGGCCGAGCACCCCGAGGGTGACGAGGAAGCCGATCACCCGGTGCGCCCACCGGGGGCGGATCAGCATCAGGGCGGCGGCCGCGAGCATGGGGGCGGCCACCGGCAGGGCCAGTGCGGACATCATGGTGCCCCCCGTTCGGGTCCGCTCCGGCCGGAGAGATCCTCCCGGGCCGTCGCGGGTGTCTCCTCGGGTGCTTCCGGGGAGGTGGCGGCTGCCGGTGTCCCGCTCTCGGGAGTCGCGGCGGGGTCGTTCTCGGGCTCGTCACCGTCCTCCGGGGTGCGCAGGGACAGCACCAGCAGGTAGATGGTGATGCCGAAGGTGATCACGATCGCGGTCAGCGCGAACGCCTGAGGCAGGGGATCAGCGCTTTCGGGCGGAACACCGTCACCGACCAAGGGCAGTTGGCGCAAGTGGAGCCCTCCGGCGGAGAGCAGCACCACGTTGGCCGCGTGCCCGAGGAGAATGAACCCGAGGACCGCGCGCACCAGTTCCCGCTGCAGGGCGAGGTAGACACCGGCGAAGACCAGCAGCCCCACGATGATGGCGGCGCTCATGGGCGCACCCCCAGCCGGTCCACGGCGCGGATCACCAGGGCCACGACCACGGCGAACACCCCGAGATCGAAGATCAGGGCGGCCGTGAGCTTCACCGAACCCAGCACGGGTACCGGCACGTCGAGTTCCCCGCCGGTGAGGAAGGATCCGCCCAGCACCAGCCCGCCGAGGCCGACGAGCACGGCGACCCCGATGCCGCCCCCGAGCAGCCACGGCACGGTGCGGCGCAGCCCGTCCATGCCGGCCGGCCCGTAGGCGAGGTAGTGCAGGGCCACGGCGACACCGGCGACGAGGGCGGCGACGAACCCCCCGCCGGGTTCGTAGTGTCCGCGCAGCAACAGATACAGGGCCAGGACGATGATCAACGGGGAGAGCACACGCTGCGCCTGCCGCAGGAGCGAGGGCGGTGCGGGAATCTGTTCGATGATCTCCGGTGGGGCCGGTTTGAGCAGCACGCCCACCCCCACTGCCGCGGCCGCGAGCACCGTGATCTCCCCGAGGGTGTCCAAACCGCGGAAGTCGACCAGGATGGAGTTGACCACGTTCGTGCCCCCGGTCTGCTCCTTCGCCTCGGTGAGGAAGTAGCCGCCGGCCGTGGACAGCTCCCGGCGACCGGTCAGGGCATAGGTGGCCCCCGCGGCGGCCAGACCGACCCCGGCGGCCAGCAACGCCGCGCCGATGCGTCGCCCCCGTCTGGTGGGCGTGAACGTGCTCGGCAGCCGGCGCAGCACCAGCACGGCCACCAGCACCGTGAGGATCTCCACCACCAGGGTGGTCAACACCAGATCGGGGGCCCCGGCCAGCAGGAACCACACCGCCACGAGGAATCCCACCAGCCCCAGCAGGGACACCGCGGCGAACCGGGAACGCACCACGGCCAGAGCCAGAGCCGTCGGGGTCAGGAGAGCGACCACGAACCAGTCCTCGGGGCGGACGGTGGCCAAGGGTCGCGTGAGTTCTGGGCGGGCCAGTGCCGCGGCGGCCGCCAGCACCAGGGCCGTGACCAGGACGGGGCTCAGCTGCCCGGCAATGGAACTGGTCTGGGACGGCCGAGCGACCGCGGCACCGGTGCGCAGGGTGGTCGTGTAGAGGGCGTCGAACACGTCGGAGCCGGTGGCTGGTAGGTGCCACCGTTGCAGCCACCGCTCCACCGGGTCCCTGGCCAGGTAGAGCATTGTGCCCAGCCCCAGGGTCGCCGCGGACAGGCCCAGCGCCGGGGTGAAGCCGTGCCACAGCGCGATGTAGTACAGGGTGTCCTGCCCGCGCGGTGCGATGTCGGTGGTGATCCGATTGGCCAGCGGGGTGAGCACGCTCACGCCCAGGCCCAGGGCCACCGACGCCAGGGCCGGCACCACCGTGGGGGCCACGAAGGCCTTGGAGGGCTCGTAGAGCTCACCTTGCTGCAGGGGTCCGAAGAAGGCTCCGGCGACGATGCGTGCCGCGTAGGCGAAGGTCAGCGACGCTGCCAGCAGCGCGGTAGCGGCGGCCACGATGCCCGTCCACTCCGGGCCGCCGGTCCGGCCCGGGGCCGCCAGAAAGGCCTCGAAGAGGGTCTCCTTGCTGACGAACCCCAGCAGTGGAGGCACCCCCGCCATCGACAGCGCGGCGATACCCGTGAGGGTGGCAGTCACCGGCATCGCATGGCGCAACCCGGACAGTTCACGGATGTCGCGGCTGCCGGCCTCACGGTCGATGATCCCCACCAGCATGAACAGGGTCGCCTTGAACAGCGCGTGGGCGAAGGTGTGGGTGGCCACCGCCCCCAGCGCCGCGGGGGTGCCCACCCCGGTGGCGGCCACCAGCAGGCCCAGCTGGCTCATGGTGGAGTAGGCCAGCAGCGCCTTCAGATCGTGCTGGCGCAGCGCCAGCAGCGCACCGTAGACCGCGGTGGACAGACCAACGATGAGCAGCACGTAGGTCCACACCGGCTGGTCGCCGTAGAGCGGGGAGAAGCGCAGCAACAGATAGATGCCGGCCTTGACCATGGTGGCTGCGTGCAGATAGGCGCTGACCGGGGTGAGGGCGACCATCGCCCCGGGCAACCAGAAGTGGAACGGCAACTGAGCGGACTTCGTGAAGGCCGCGACGATGACCAGCACCTCCACGACGATGCTGAACCCCGACTCGTGCAGCAGGTCGGGGTCGGCCATGACCACGGACAGATCCGTGGTGCCGGTGCCGACGGTTAGGAAGGCCAGGGCCGCGAACAACGCCAGACCGCCGCCCCCGGTGACCAGCAGTGCCCGCATCGCCGGCTTGGCGCCGGTGGTGCCGGACCCGCCGATGAGGAAGAAGGAGCAGATCGTCGTCAGCTCCCAGCACAGGAACAACGTCAGCACGTCGGCGGCCATGACGAGTCCGAGCATCGCGGTCGCGAATCCGGACAGCAACGTGTACAGCCGCGCGGCCGGCGCGTCGGGTTCGAGATAGCGGGCGCTGTAGGCCATCACCAGGGCACCGACCCCGAGCACTAGCAGCGCGAACAACAGCCCCAGACCGTCCAGGCGCAACGCGAAGCGCACCCCCAGGGAAGGAATCCACTCCCAGCCGGCGGTGAGCGACTCCCCGCCAACCACCCGCGAGGCCTGCGCCGCGATGCTGCCGGCGGCCAGGAGGAACACCACCGCGATCGGATACCCGGCATTACGGTCCCAGTGCCGTCCCAGCACCGGGGCGGCCGCGGTCACACCCACCAGCAGGACCAGGGACAGGATCATGAGGTGTGCTCCGACCGTCCAACGCCCGGGGTCATCGGCTTGCCCCTGATGCGGTTGCGCCTGGGCGATCGTGTCCGGACAGGCGGCGGGACAGGCCGATGCCGCTGGAGATCACCCCCCAGGTGTCCTCCAGGTAGCGCTGGTGGTTTTCCCGCAGAGCCTCCACCGTGACCAGGAAGCACCCCCCGCGGGGGGAGTCCAGCAGCGCGCAGAACACCGCCTCGGAGTCGAAGCGCGGCAGGCACAACCATTCGATCACCCCGTCCCTGCCCGCCAACGCCGCACTGCGGCCATCACCGATCAACCCGTAGCCCTCGATGGGCAGATAGCCGTCCCGACCTCGCACAGGGAAGCTCATAAAACGATCACACCTCCACAGTCGACCGATTCAAGGGCGGCTCAGCAAGGCATCAGGTCGAGACGAAACCACCGTCCCCCCACGCCGCATCGTAGTAGATCCGATCGTGCCCTGCCCGGGAGGAGGGCCTCACACCAGAACCGCAGAAGGACGTGCAGCCGAGCCCATGCCTCCGATTCCGAGGCGGTGGCACGTTCGGGGCTGCCGTTCCACCGCTGCAAGAGTCACAACCTCTTCCACCACGGGCACCTCCGGCCATGGGAGGACAGGGCAGGATCAACTTCTTCCGCCTCACATATGGCTCGGTTAGCGGCCGCAGGCTTCAAGGTGGGCCGCGCTGGTCCTGGCCGGTCCCGGAGCCGGCCATAAGCCGTGACCGCCGACAATGCCTGCTCCCACCCCTCAACCGGTGCCGCGATGCGGCGGCGGAAGGTGCGGATCATCAGCCTGGAGCGCGTGGACCGGACCACCCAGTACGCCAAGAGAGCGGCTTACTCTCGGGCCGAGATGCTGATCGCCACCATCATCTTGTGATGACGATGAGCACCTCGGTGCGGTGTCAATGGGAGAGTTTGAGCCCGAGGACCCCGCCGATGATCATCAGCAGGAACACGACCTTCATCACCGAGATCAGTTCTTCACCGGTGGCCATCGCGTAGACGACGGTGAGCACCGCGCCGATGCCCACCCATACCGCGTAGGCGGTACCCACCGGCAGGTCTTTCATGGCGTAGGCCAGACCCGCCATGCTCGCGGCCAAGGCCGGGAAGAACACCAGGGTGGGGCCGAGCCGGCTAAAGTTCTCGGACTTGCCCAGCGCAGTGGCCCAGACCGCTTCGAGGATCCCGGAGAGGACCAGAACGAACCATGACATGACAGCCTCCTGTGGGCCGTCTTGTCGCGCACCGGGTACAGCACCCCTCGTCCGGGAGCCCGGTTCTTTGGGGCTCTCTCCCAAGGTCCCACACCCGGTGGCAGGCGACAACGTCAGACGTATCACCACCAGCGAGCATCAACTCATAGACCGTGGCGACGTATCGCCCGCCGCTTACGATTCTCAGGGCACGTCCTCAAGGCCCTCCGCTTTACATACGGCTCATTAGAGGCGGGTGCTGGCGTCCGCGCTTTATGTGCCGTCTTCGTCAGCGAGTTGTCGATACGCGAGCAGGGCAACACTCTGGTGACCCCCATTCTGGAGCGTCTGAGTCGTGCGACGCAGAACATGCCGGCGTTGGCTGAGCAGTTGCGGGGAGGGGGGCCAGTTCGCGCGTGCTCAACATGGGTGAGGGGACGCGGACTCTCTCATCTAGGCCCGCTCGTCGGGCTTTTTGCGCCGTCGGGACGTCCACCAGGAGGTGACCGCGACGACGAGGACCAGGGTGAACACCAGCCAAGAACCGATGGTCGACCCGGCGGCTGGCACCTCTCCCGGGGGCGCGGGGTCCTGCGAGAGGAGGTGGGGTTCGATCAGCTCCGGGGTGATGTCGCGGGCGAGGCGTACCGCGCCGGCGGCGCCGGCGTCGTGGAGCCAGTAGGAGCCGGACCCTGCGGCGGTGGAGGCCACAGCGGTGACCAGTCCCAGACGGTACTGGAACCACGACTGACGGAAGACCCAGCCGATCACGGTCCGCCGCTGGCTCACCGTGGTGGTCCGCCGCACGGTGCCGTTGCGCAGCAGGAGCAGGCAGGGATCGAGCCGGTGTCCCAGGGAGCGGTAATTGTCCTCGGCGATCACCAGTGCCGAGGCGACCAGGGCGAGCCCGGCGAGAATAAACGTCCCGACCTGGTTCTGGAGCGGTTCCCGGAAGACTGCCCAGATCACCAGCAGCACGGCCGCCGTGGAGAGGACCGCCCACCGGTAGCGTTTGCGACGGGCCTGCACGGGGTGGCCCCACAGGTCGGCGAGGTCCACCTCGCGGTCCAGGACGGCCGAGGCCGTACGAGCTGCCTGCGCCGCAGGGCCCAGCGGCAGCAGCGTCCGCCGGCGGGCGGCCGGCAGCTGCCGGAGGAGGGTCCTCTGCGAGCCTGCGCCCGTGGTGACGGCCACGAGTCGGGCCCGGTGCAGGATCCGCGGCAGCAGTGGCTGGACGAATTCGACTCCTCGCAACCGCGATTCCTGCAGGCTCACCGATCGGCGGGCGATCAGCCCGTAGCGGGTCTCCAGCGTGCCGCGAGGGGTGCGCTCCAGGCGGAACCCCCACCAGTGCTCCAGGTAGACCAGCACTGCGCCGAGGACACCGATGACCACCGGCACCACCACCAGGACGCGCAGAACCGTCAGGGGATCCACCTGCTCGGTGATCAACCACTGGGTCGTCCGCCACCACCCGAACCACGCCAGGAACAGCTGATAGGCCACGGCGTAGGACCCGGCCCACAGGCTCACCGACAGTGCCGTGAACGGCGCCCACAGCGCCCAGGACGGGCGGCCGCGGGCGAGCATCCCGCAGCGTCCCCCCACGGGGCCGGCATGCTCGAGCAGCTGCGCGCGCAGTTGCCCGGCGACCGCGGTCGGGACCCAGGCGAGGATCACCGCCGCGTCCCGGCGGGTCTCGCCGGTGCCCAGGAGGATCCGGGTCAGTCCCAGCGGTCGGGCCAGGACCCCGCTGTGCAGGACCACAGTGCGCACCCGGTGCCGGTCCACGGCCGTCCGGTGCCGCAGGAGCCACCCGCTGCGCAGCCGCACCGTGCGTTCTTCCAGGGCGTAGAAGGTCGTGGCCCTCCGCACGATCTGGTGGATCACCCCGGCGGCGGCGACCACGGTGGCAGCAGGGCACAAATACTCACGGACGAACCACTCGTCGAAGGAAAAGGACTCGCGGATCAACAGGAAGGTCAGCCAGGTCGTGATCAGGTGCGGAATCGAGCCCACCACGATCGACCGCGGATCGATGCGTCGCCACGGCGTTGCGGCCGCGCTCACGTGGCCTCCCCGGAAGCCTCCTGCGCCGCGCGCTCCAGCTCATCGGCGACCGCAGAGGCCCGGTCCTTGTCCAGGCCCACCACCACGAGCGGACCGTAGGAGGAGGCGGTGGACACGATCACCGAGGACAACCCCAGCGCCAGCTCCAGCAGGTTGCGGCGCACGTGGACGGCCTGGATCCGATCGGTCGGGGTGATCCGCCACATGATCCGCAGCAGCCCGTCGCGCACGTGCACAGATCCCGAGCCGACTTCCCACCGGTGGACCTGGTAGCGCACCGGTGGGGCGACGAGTACCATCACCGCGCCGACGACCAGCACGACGACGCTGAGCCGGTCCAGCCACATGAGGATGACTGGCACCCAAAAGAGGATGCCGGGGCTGCCGGGCGGCCGGTCCGGCACCCAGGAAAGAATCCTCAGGCCGTCGGTGAGCCAGCCCCCGAGCGAGGCCTGGATCCAGCGGACCAGCATCCACGCTCCGCCCCACCTCAGCAACTCGGCCAGGGCCCAGTACAGGACGGCCCGGCGATCGACCCGATGCTGGGGAACCCGCAGGCCCAAGGATTCACGGGCCGACGACATGTTGCCCTCGCCACATCGTGAACGACCGGTGCTGGAACGGTGCTGAGCGGACAGCCGTGAAACCCCTGTGCCACGAAGCCGAGACATTCCAGAGGAGTCCCCGCAGGACATTCCAGAGGAGTCCCCGCAGGCGCACGCCGGCACCGGAACGCCGTCGTCGCACGCGCTCGGAGGCAACCATGCGATCATGCTAGGCCGAGCGATCGCAGCGCCCCGCATGCTCGACGACGGCGGCCACCATGCCGGCCACCGATTCGGGATTTCGGCCGTGGCCGGCGAAGCCGATTGGCCCGAAAAGGAGACCGCATGAACAGCCGATGGAAAGACCCGCCGCCACAGGACTTCACGTCTGGGCCGTCAGTGGGTGGGCTTCGAGCAAGCAGTGGCCCAGGGTGTCGGCTGTGGAGGGTCAGTCGGTGCGGGTGACGGTGGCGTCGGCCAGGATGGGTTCCTCGCCGCGGTTGACGAGGTACTGGGCGGTCTGCTGGTCCGTGACTCGTTGCAGGGCGTCGAGGTCGTCGACGGTGAAGACGTCGCGTTCGACCACCGTGCCGGTGGCTTCCACGTCGTCCCCGGCACTGAGGCCCTCGGGGAGCTGCTCGGTGACGATGATCGTGTCCTCAGCCCCGATGGTGATGATGCCGTGGGCGAGGATTTCCTGGACCTCGTTGGTCAAGGTCATGGTATCCCCGACGAGCTCCTCGGTGGGGATGCCGGACTGGTCGGCTTGGGTCAGGGCGGTTTCGCTGGTGCACCCGGCGACGGCGCCGGCCGTCAGAAGGGCGGCAGCACCAGTGGTGAGCGTGCGGGTCAAGATGTGCATGGTGGTCCTCTGTTTCTGTGTTCGACAGGGGCTCTGGTGAGGTCAGCCTCCGGTCGTGGTGCCCGTCATGGAGTGAGCGCACCGTCGGTTCCCTGCGTGAGGCCGGTCCTGGGGTCGTGGTCTTTCCGCGTCCCTGGAGGACCCGGAACTGTGGCCTGCTGCGCCGGAGGTGGGTGCGGAAACGGCGTGGAAGAGAGGCTGAGCGACGATGATGGCCAGCATGACCGGTCCCGGCAGGTTTCCGGGGTCCTCCTGCGCGTCCGGGACAGTGCAAGCCTTCTGAACCGTGCCGGTGATTTCGAACGGAGCGCCGAGCCGCGCCGAAAAGCTGGTCAGGCCACGTTGCGGGCGTCAGGGCTGATCAACCTCGGTGAGCGCCCGGCTGAGCCCGCATCGGCATCCTGCCCACCATGCTCCCGGGGCAGTGGTGGGGTGGGGCGCCGGTGCGGTCCGGGCCGGCCACCGCCCGCTACGAACTGACGGGTGAGCTGCCGGTCGGTGATGCTGCGCGGGGGTGTGCCGGGCCGTGGTGGCTCATGCGGCAGGACGGAGGTTCAGCTTGGCCTCTGCCATGCCGGCGTACTCGGCTTCGACGAGGACGTCGTAGGCCTCGGCCTCGAGGCCCTGGATGCTGCGGAAGTCACGCTTGCCGCCGGTGACCGCATGCCCGATCAGCCCGAGGACCAGGCCCCAGATCGCGCCCAGAACCACGCTCCACAGCACCACCGACAGCCAGGCGCCCACGGTGAAGAGGCCGAACAGCAAGCCGATCATCAGGCCGAGCCAGGCACCGGTTCCGGCGCCGTAGAGGGCCGCCCGGCCGTTGGTCATCCGCCCGGTGACCTGCTCCACCGAGCGCAGGCCAGTGCCGACGATCCGCACGTGCTCGACCGGGAACTCGGCATCCGACAGGGCGTCGACCATCCGCTGCGCCTCGGCGTAGGTGGGCACGGTGCGCAGCACCCGGTAGTCGATGGAGGTGGTGGAAGGAATGGTGGTGGGCTGGGACATTCTGGTCGTTTCCCCTTCGTGGTGTCGTCGCGTGTCAGTTACGTATCCGTGTCGGCCCGCGGGCCGGTAATAGGTACAACAGCCGGTGGTGGTGACGGTCTTCCTGACTTCAGGGACCTCGGACGGAGCTCCCAGGAGACGTAGAGGTTCCCTCCCCTGGGGTGGGGGAGGGGGACGCCCCGTCCATGACTGCGGCAGCCGATGGGCACGCTGCTGGGGCCGCCGTAGACTCCGCCAATTGCTCTCAGCAGTGGCCTCACTGATAGCCCGCCACCGTTCCTGACACGCTCGACGGCGGCGGCATGGCCGCGGCAGACCACATCCGAATCAGAGGAGCGGACGCAGCGGCACCAGGACGGTTTCGGCGAATCGGGCGGCAGGGTGGCGGGTGCTCCACTCCTCCAGGACCACCTGCCGGCAGTTGTCGCTGTCGGCGGCGAAGATGCGTTCCATGTCCGCGGCGAAGTTCTCGTCCTGGATCGCGACGCCGGTCTCGTAGTTGAACCGCAGACTCAGCCGGTCGATGTTGGCCGTACCCACGAACGACCACTGCCCGTCGATGGTGACGGTCTTGGCGTGGATCATCGCGTGGCGATAGAGCAGCACGGTGATGCCCTCGGTCAGCAGCGCGGTGTAGAACCCGCGCGAGAGCCAGTCGGCCAGCAGATGATTGGACTCTTCCGGCAGGATCACCTGCACGTCCACACCCCGCCGGGATGCTTCGATGAGGGCGGTGAGGATCCGCTGGTCGGGGATGAAGTAGGCGGTGGTGAGGTGGATGTGGTCCTGGGCGCGGCTGATCGCGTCCAGGTAGACGCTGCGGATCGGGTAGACCAAATCCGCCGGGATGTTGTTGATCGCCCGCAGCGGAGAGATCCAGGACACCGGATTCACCGGGGACAGCCCGGGGTGCCCGATGGCGAGGTGATTCCACACCTGGGCGAAGGCGTGCCCCAGCTCGTACACCGCCGGACCGGTCAGCCGCAGGTGGGTGTCCCGCCACTGCGTGGCGTAGAGAGAACCGATGTTGTATCCACCCACGAACCCGACCTCGTGGTCGACCACCAGCAGTTTCCGGTGGGTCACCCCGGTGGCGCGCAGGGGACCGGACAGCAGGGTAGGGCCCAGTGCGGGGAACCGGAAGACGTGCACGGCGGGATGGAAATCGTAGAACGAGGACGGCACGACCAGGTTGCCGAAATGGTCGTAGGTCACATACACCTCGACCCCCCGCCCGGCGGCGTCGTTGAGGGCATCGCGGAAGGCGCGGCCGACCTCGTCGTCCTTCCAGATGAAGGTCTCCAGGAAGATCCGATGACGGGCACCACCGATCGCGGCGAGCATGTCCTCATAGAGGTCCTCACCATAGGTGTAGATCGTGGTGCCGGTCTCGGCCACAGTGCCCTTGAAGGTTCCCGGCCGGGGGAACCCGGAACGCTGGGCCCGCCCCTTCTTCTCGACCGCGTCGGTGATCACCAGTGCTGCCACCACGGCCGCCTGCACACCGATGAAGCCCAGCACCGCACGCCCCGCCCATCGGAGAACCGGATACGAACGGAGGCCGCGCGTTGAGAAGACCATGTCCCGAGCGTAGCGACGTCGACATGATTCCGGAGCGCTGCACGGCGTTCCGGGGTGGCTTGCCCTGGTATGACGACGGTCCTGCACGACAAGCGCGTGGGCACTGGCACCGAGGACGTAGACGTGAAGAACATTTCTAGCGTCGCTGGTCCAGGGCAAACAAACAGGACCCCTCGGTGCTCGTAGGCGGCTCGCGGCACAGGCGTACCCGTCTTGCCCCGCCCCCCCCCACCGCCGGCACGTCACCGGTGAACACCGATGGTTCCCCGGCCCGGAGGGGCTCGCCCCGAGTCGGTCCGTGTAGTCGATGATGAAGCCATGACCACGCCGACGATGACATTGGGCCTGATGGCCGATCCCGGTCTGCCGGAGCAACTGGCCGCGGCGGTCGCCGCCGAACTCGGCGACGAGCTGTCACACGCGGGGCAGGCACCGGTGCGGTGGGAGGTGGAGGTGAGCCGGCAGTCGCTGCCCATCGCCTCGGACGGGCAGATCCCGCTGATGGCCCACGCCCAGGCGCTGCGGGACTCCCATGGGTGGGACTATTTGGTGTATCTGACCGATCTGCTGCGTTCGCACGAGGAGGAACCGCTGATGTGCGAGGTCAGCTCCACGGCCCGAGCCGCGATGATCTGCCTGCCGGCACTGGGGGCCTACCGGTTGAGAACGAAGGCCCGCACGCTGGTGGTGACGCTGATCCAATCGGTGCAGGACGGCACCGAGGACTTTCCGTCCTCCCCAGCCGCCCGCGCCGCCCTGGGGCACAAGGCGGCACGCCGAGAGCCCGTGGCCGGTGACACGGCCTACGTCGTTCTTCCCGGGAGGCTCAACCGGCTGCGGTTGCTGGCGGGGATGGTGCGCAGCAACCGCCCCGGGCGCCTGCTGACGGCTTTGTCCGGGTGTGTGGCCGCTGCCGCGGCCACCGGCGCCTTCGGGATCTTCTACGCCTCCATCTGGAACATGTCGGATGCCCTGCACCCGGGGCGACTCGCGGTGATCAGCGTGGTGGTCATCAGCGCGCTCAGCGCATGGCTGATCGGCTCCAACGGGCTGTGGAACAAACTCCGGAACGCCACCGAGCGGTGGCGGGCAGGGGTGGACAACGCCGCCACGATCATCACCGTGGGGCTGAGCGTGGCACTGATGTACGTGATCCTGTGGTCGCTGCTGTTCGGACTGAGCCTGGCCGTCATCGCCTCCGACTACCTGAGCTCCCAGCTGGGCCACCCGGCCGACCTCACGGACTACCTCCACCTGTCCTGGCTGGCCGCCTCACTGGGGACACTGGCCGGGGCACTGGGATTGAACTTCGACAGCCACGAAGCGATCCGCGAAGCCACCTACAGCCGGCGGGAGCACGAACGCCGCCAACTCGCCGACGACTGCGGACACTGAATACCCGGGCGAACCCCATCCTAAGGCAACGGCGATGACGGCCCAGCCACAGCTCGGCGCGCGAACCGCCTCCCGTGGAGGCATCGACCTGTGCTGCTTTACATATGGCCGCCTATCGTTCACTAATCCACGGGAGTTGGCGCACCAGCACGGCATGAATGGCCTGGGTGGTTCGACGTAGAACTTGCAGGGGAGGGGTGAGGGCTTACGGGTGCTGAATCTGGGGAAAGTGGTGGACACATCCACTCCGATGCTCGCGTCTCCTTGATGCGGCGGGAGACCCAGCCCCGTCTTTCCTCGGCCTGGTGCAGGCGTCCGACCCGCGGCAGGTCAGGGATCCTGGCGCGTACGTGTCCTCAGCGGCCTCGGGGAGGACGTGGCGGTGTGCTTCTAACCGTGCGGTCCTGGGCGTGGGGCCTCAGGCAGGATTAACCAGGCTTCGTCCACCTCGGAGGACCGTTGTGGGTAGACCGACAGTTCCGCGGCCACGGTGTTGCCCTTCGGCACTGCCCAGGTGGCGGTTTCATATCCGCGGCCCGCTAAGTTCTCGATGATGGGGGCCATCCGGGTCGCGGATTGGGCGGTGAGCCTGCCGACTGTCACCCCGTCCACGTCGACCAGGCACGGCGGTGCGCTGCGCGGTGCCTCGGGTGCTCCCAGGTGCAAGGCGGCGTAGATCCCGCAGTGCGTCCCGTGACGGATGTAGGGCTGGAGTGTTTGGTGCGCACCATAACCGAGCTTGACGGTCAGGGGACCGCCCGAGGGCAGGAGCGCGACGTTGCCGCGGGGGGCGGGATTCTGAGCGAACCAGGTGAAATCTTGCCCGCCGTCATGGGTGGTCCATTGGGGTTGCGTGTAGGTCACCACGGGCACCCGCTCTCCACGGGTTTGCTCCATCGTCCCGTCCTCGTGCCACCTGGAAGGCTCCTGATACGTCCACCCGACGAAGGCAGGCAGCTCGAGACGCCAGCTTTGCGGATCGATGTTCGCCAGGGTGGTGTAGGCCTTCTGGCGATCAGCACGGTGCATTTTCCCGATGATGTGCCCTCGCCAGGACAGCCAGGGCTCACCGGCGATCAGGTGCACGCTCAGGGTGCCGGTCTTCTCCTCTTCCCAGTGGTTCCGGGACAGCTGGGGCCCGTTGTCCAGGACGAACTGGGTGCCGGTGGCGGTCAGCGCGGCGTCCTGGCGTCCCCAGAGGCGATCCGTCCAGGTCGGGATGCTGGGCAGGTCCATTCCCGGGGCCTGTGGAGCGCCCACCTCGCCCTTGTGCGGCTGGGCGGACGTGTGCTCCTGGGGTGATGGCGTTTCCTGAGGGCGTGCCGCTGCACTGGAGCGAGAAGGCTTCGAGGGGTCGGGAGTTCGCTGGCCGAAAAGGTGGTCCAAGAAGCCCATGTCCACGTCTCCTCTCCGGTACGGCCCGCGCTGTGGTCGATGACGCACCCCACCGTGGACAGTTTCTCGCACTTCACCCCTGGCGGGTATGACTGAGTTCTCACGGTCATGCCGACCTCAAAGTGGGTCAGTCGTCCGCGAAATGCCCGCAAGGCGTTCCGACGACGGGCTGGATGGACCTACCTGGACGTGCTCCGTACCGACGCCTGAGCCTTTCCACGAGCGTCGCAGTAGAAGTTCACGGTGCCGGGCACGGCACCGGGCCGACCCCTGCTGTTCACCCTTGAACCCCTTCCCGGGCACGGGCCACCTCTCTACTGTTGACGGCGGGCGACCGATGGGGCGCGTCACGCCCCGGGAGGTCCCTTCCGGGACGTCTGCTTTCCAGGAGGTCACCACCCATGAGCGTCTTGAGCACTTTCACCCAGACCGACCCCGCCCCCGCGACAGGATCGTGTGTGGCGCAGACCCCTGCCCGGCTGCGCCGCTACCGGATGCTCGCGGACCGGCCCGGGCTGAAATTGCGCGCCGGGGAGCTGGTGCTGTGCATCGATTACGAGTACGCCCCGCACCAGGCGGTGGTGCCGGTGCGCTGCGAGGCCGATGACT
>NZ_BAAGPL010000001.1:0-14828 GCF_054784195.1 Kocuria himachalensis | reverse complement strand
GTTCGGTGCGATGTCCTGGGGTAAGCCCGGAGGCCGGTCCTGATCTCAGCTCCGTCGATGCGGCGCATCACATAACGCGCCGCAGACGTAGCGGAACAGCAGCGTCCCCATGCTGTCCTCCGTCCCTCTGTTCCCACGGCGCCTCCCGCTATCGTGCGCCCCGTCAGGGGTGGATCCGCTCGGGTTCCCATGCGGGCGTCGTACGCCTCGAGGCCGTCCCTGAACCTCCCCTCGTGGCGTCACAGGCCAGCTGGGCGCCCTGAGCGTTACATATGGCCGGTTAGCGGCTGGCGCCCCACACAATGACCCTTGCGTCGATGATCGACAATCTGGGCCCGCGCCTTCCAGTCGGCATGCGATGGAGTGGTGAAAGCTCCCGGGTTGGACGGCACGCTAGTCATCACCGGACTGGATCGGTGGGGGCTTACGACGGAGAACGTGCTGGCCCTCGTCGAATAACTTCGGCGCGGGGGCGAGGCTGAGGGTGCCGAACTCGGGTGGGGAGACGTGGACACCCAGAGCCCGATGGGGTCCATGGTTTTCACTGTCATGGTTGCTCAGGTTCAGATGAGATTGGAGATCCAAGGCGAACGCATCACCGACTCAGTGGTGGAACACCGGAGCGCCGGAAACAACCTCGGCGGGCGGCGTCCCACCTTCAGCGACTGCCAGATCCGCATTGCCCTGCGGCTGATCCAGGCCAGGGAGCCGGCCACCCAGATCGCTGGGGATCACAAGATGTCCAAGGCCACCTCGTGCCGGTGAATCCGCGAACCGCCCATGCCGATCATCCGAGTCACCACTGAACTCGGAATCCATTGTTATCCCTACCGGGTTAGCGCCCGAAGAGGGCGGTCAGCGAGGCTGGGTCGGGTTGAACGGGGTGCCGTGGGATGGCGGATTGACCGGTGGTCCCGGGACTGCGGTGGGACCCGTCGTTGCCGGCTGGTCGTGGGCGGTCTCCGGGGTCTGCGCGGGCACGTCCGAGACCTCTGCGCCGGCCTGCACCTCCTGGAGCCTGTGCTCGAGGAGTTGGACGACGGGCAGGCGGTTGCCGTGGGCTCGTTCGTAGGCCAGGACCTGGGTCAGGCCCTCTTCGTTCAGGCCCCGCACGTGCGTGGCCAGCACGCCGGTCGGGAGGTGGTCGTAGTCGGGCAGCGGCAGATCGTCGTGCTGGGGGATCTCGTTCACGTCAGCTCCTCGTGGTGGGTGCCGGACGGTCGACGTCGGCGTCGGTCGTTCTCCGTGCAGACAAGGTAACAGGGGAAGGACCCATAAAGTAAGGATGCTTTCTGATTGTGCGCTGCCATCACCGTCGAGGGACCTGCTGTTTCATTTCGCGCAGACGGTCGTTGAGGTGCCCTCCAATGCGCCCTCCTCACCTCGCCCGGCGTGGGCCGCGCCTTCGTAGGAAGGAAAAGCCCGGCACGAGGGTGGCTCGGAGAGCAGGGACCACGAGAGCGCGCAGGTGGCGGCCGATGGCGTAGGTCTCGCGGTAGTACTGGGCCCTGGGACCATGCCGCGGGGATGATCGTCGTCTTGGTCGCGATCTATTGGCCTCGAGGTCCCCGGTCGGATCGGGAACGTCGTCGCCTGTAACGTGAAATACGTGGTGGAGGTTGCGGCGACGGGATCGCTTTTGAGGCCGAGTGTCTGCCGGGCTGTTGCCGGTCGACACCGGCTCGAGGCAGGCGAGGGACCAGTAGTGAGCGTGGGGAAGGGTGCCGCTGGTACGGGCCCGTTCATCGAGATCGCCGAGGACGACCTGTACGGGTGGATCGCGGCCCCGACCCACAACGACTAGCAACCCTCCCGGGGAAGTTCCGGATCAACGTGGTCTACAGCGGGCACGCGCTGGCCGAGCAGAACCTGCACAGCAGCCTCTTACGGCTCCGGGGCTCGACGAGCGGGCGGCTCGAGCCGCACATCCTGCGCAACTTCCGCAAGTACGCCGCCCGAGACGCCTCGCCGGGGGACTCCGCTTGGAACTGGCTGTCGGTGGCTGAGCACCACGGGTTGCCCACGCGCCTGCTGGACTGGACCACCCCCCGTACGTGGCACTGCACTTCGCCACGGCGGACCCCCGGTGCTACGACGCGCCGGGTGCGGTGTGGTGCGTGGACTACGCGGCAGTCCACGAGCTGCTCCTCGCCAAGCTGGGCTGTGAGATCGCCGCGCACGAGGCGGGGTTGTTCACGACGGGCATGCTCTCCCGGATCACCTACACCCTCCAGGAGTTTGACCATTACCGGGACGAGGAGAACCGGCCCGTTCCGCTATTCTTCGAGCCGCCGCCGTCTTTGGACGAGCGGATTGTGAACCAGTTGGCCCTGTTCTCCGCGATGTCCGGGGCGACGGCGTCTCTGCACGAGTGGCTGGGGGCGCATCCGAGGCTGTACCGGAAGGTAGTCATCCCGGCGACGCTCAAGTGGCGGATCCACGACCACCTGGACCAGGCGAACATGGCCGAGCGTGTGCTCTTCCCCGGCCTCGACGGGCTGTCCCGGTGGCTGAGGCGCTACTACGGGCCGCGCCGGGAGATGGATACCGGGCAGGGCCCGGCCTCCCCAGGAATGGGCGAGAAACCGGGGGCCGCTCCTGGCTAGCGCCCGGACGCCTCGGGGCAGGGTGCTTGAGCTGGGGGAGGACAGGCAGGACGCCCAGGGTGTGTACTGATGCCATGGCCACCGACCCCACCGCCGCGAACGACCCGCTGGTGCTCCAGGAGAACGATCGCCCCGCCGACGGCTGGCACGATGAGCGAGGGCACCTCACCTGGCGCACCTTGTTCTCCGCCGACGCGACCCCCAGTGACACCCTGGTCACAGGGGTGGCCGAGCTTCCCGAGGGCGGTTTTCTCGCTCTGCACCGTCACGACCAGGCCGAGACCTACTACGTCCTCTCCGGAGACGGCGTGGTCACCCTCGACGGCATCGAGCGCCCGGTCGGCCCAGGCTCGAGTGTCTTCATCCCCGGTGGCCGCGAACACGGGGCCAGGAACACCGGCGCCGGATTGCTGCGCGTTTTCTACGTCCTCGCCGCCGACGACTTCGCCGAGGTTAAATACGTCTTCTCCTGATGACTTGCCGGTGACGCAGAGGCGGGGCCTGGCCACGGGCACCCAACGGGAAGCGGCTCCCCGCCACTGACGGGGACCCGCTTCCCGTGGAACACGGACACGAGAGGTGCCCGGCCGCGGACCTCAGGTGCGGGCCCTGCCGGTGGTCCGGTCGTGGGTGCTCCGGTCCAGGAAGGACAGCCCCACCATGGTCAGGCCCAAGAACAGGTGCAGCCAGTCGTCGGCGGTGTTCAGGGGCACGAAGTTGGCGGTGGACTCCTTGTCGATGAGCAGACCGTAGAGCCACAGCAGCAGGTACACCGCACCGCCCCAGCGCAGGAAGTTCCGCGCCCCGGAGACGGTCCGGGCCAAGGCGATCCCGGCGGCCCCGTAGAGCAGGTGGACGAGATTGTGCAGGATCGAGACCTGGAAGACGCCCATGAGCATGGCCTCGGAGTGGTGGCCGGCGAACTGCAGGGTGTCGTAGTTGCTGGTGATCCCGGGGATGAACCCGGCCGCGCCCACGAGCAGGAAGACGACCCCGTAGAGCAGGGCCGCCGTCCGGACCGGGGAGCGGCGGGTCGTGCGGTCGTCGGGTCGAGCGGCTGGAGTGGTCATGGTCGTTCCATTCCTTGGTTGCGCATGGGCCGAAGCAGCACACCCCGCGGGGCGAATCTTCCTGAAGAATCGGTGGGCCAGGACCGTGTTCGAGCCGGGTGGCGTCCAGGCGGTGGACCCGCTCCGATACGCCTGGCGCCCGTGGGGGAAAGGCAGCCCACTGGTCGATCGTGGCCGGGCCAGGGCGAAACGCACCGGCCGGGCGGGGTGCCCCGGCTCGTCATGCTCGACCTCCCAGCACAGCAGATCCAGTGCGGAGCCATCGAGGCGCTCGATCGAGGTGAGGTCGATGACGACCTCGGTGTCACAGGTGAGCCTCCGCACGCGGCGGATCAACGGGTACAGGGTCCGCTGATTCGTCTCGGTCAGGTGCCCGGCCGTCACCAGACGCACCCGTCGTTCATCCGGGTCGATCTCAACGAGAACGGACAGTTGAGGTTCCACGACACGGGCTCCTGGGCCACGAGAGAATCGCGGCCGGCTTCTGGACCTCCTACCAGGCTAGGCCGCTCCTGGGGTGCTGACCAGGTGTCCGACAGTCTTGCTTGTCCGTGGGTCGGCGAGGGAGCCGGTGTGGAAGGCGCGCGGTGGTGATTGCTAGGTGGGCCCCCTGCAACAGCACCGGCCCCAGGGCGCCGATCCGTGGCCGGCCGAGCCGCCGGCACAGGAGAGAAACTGCTCATCGCACCATCATCGGAGGTGCTCAACGGAGCAGACAGAGCAGAGCCGGGGATGGTGCATCGATTTCGAATCTCGCCCTGCGGCTGACGGGCGTGGTATGCATCGCTGGGTTTAACTCACGCTGACACGCAGGCCCGCCCCGGGATCGTGGAGGAAGTGCCGGTCAGCGTGGTGCCGGCGGCAGGGCCGCTACCCAGGCGATCCCGGCAGCAACCTGGGCCACGCCGGCGGCCCGCATCAAGCCGGGGTGCTCGACGAACACCGACAGTATCCGGCGTACAGGCTCGGGCCCGATCACCCACCGGGCAGCGTGACGGGCCGGGAACAGTGCGGCGATGACACCGTCACCGATGGTGACCAGGGCAATGCTCTCTGCGATGCGGGCCTGCATGGAAACCTCCTCTGGGATCGACGTCGCAATGCCAGCGTGCTCACAGTCAGGGCTGAGCTTCTACGCCATGGGTTGGGCCTGAGCCGGCGGTTGTTGCCCGTGTGGAAGGGAGGGGTGGGCGTTCTTACCGGCTCACCCTTCCCGTTTTCTCGGTGGAGGCTCAGTCGAAGGAGATCAGTTCCACCAGTTCCCCGACTCGGTCCTCGGGCAGGGACCGGGCGAGGTCGGCCTGGCTGATCATGCCGACGAGGTCGTGCCCGTCGATGACCGGCAGGCGGCGGACCTGGTGGTCGGTCATCGTCGTGATCGCCTCGTCCACGCTGTCGTCGGCCCCGATGGTCACCGGCTTGCCCTCGCCCAGTTCCCCGGCCTTCACGGTGCGGGGGTCTCCGCCGGTGGCCAGGCACTTGATGACGATGTCGCGGTCGGTCACCACGCCCTTGAGTCGGTTGTCCTCCCCGCAGATCGGCAGGGCGCCGACGTCGAGGTCCTTCATCTTCTGCGCGGCCTCCTCGAGGGTCTGGTTCTCGCCGACGCACTCGACGCCGGGCGTCATGATCTCGCGTGCAGTGGTCATTGCGGGTCCTCCTGGATTAGATGCCTGGCGGCGGGGTGTCGGGTGGATCCGGTGGCGCTCATGCCGACCACCGGACCGGGGACATGGTGAGATTTCGCGCCCGGCCCCGTAGAACGGTCACGGGTCGGTGAGCTGGCGCGTCGATCGGGGGCAGTACCTCCACTGGGCCAGTACCGGAGCCAGCTTCGCCGGCCTCGATCGCCCAGCGCAACAGATCCACCGCGGCCACCTCCACGTGCTCGGCGACGGTGAGATCCACGGTGACCGCCACCCGGGGCATCAGCCTCCGGGCCGCGGCCACCACAGGATGCAGGGAGTGCTGGTTGGCCTCGGGCACACATCCGGTGACGAGAAGGCGCACCTGGGCCCCGTGCGCGTCCACCTGGACGAGCACGCAGAGCTTGTGGTCCATGGAGAGCATCCTTCATCGCATGCTGAGCACCTCAGGCCATGTGCCGGGCCCTTCTCCACCGTAGGGAGATGGCGGCCGGGCCGACAAGGATTGCTCTGTCCACCACCCCACATTTCCCTAACCGACGGGTAGCGGCGATGGCGGACCGCGATTCCTCCAATTCATCGGCGGAAAGGACTGTGATGACGTCCTATGAGGCTGGTTGCGCACGTTCCACGGACCCCGCATTGCGGTTCGAGTTTCTGTGCGGGCGCAGGTGTTCCGGCGCCATCGGATGGCGCACACCGGGGGAAATCTTTAAGGGCCCTCTCGGGTGCTGATGAGGCTCCGGGGCGGGACAATGGGAGGCGATGGGACCTTCTGCCGCCCGTACGTTATTGCTCACCGCCGCGCTGCTGCTCGGCGCGGGCCCGGTCCAGGGGTGGCTTCCCGGCCGCAGTGGCGTGGGGGTGGCAGGGATGGTCGTTCTCGGCGTCCTGGTCGTCGCTGTGGTCGTGGCCGCCGTCATCGTGGTGGTCATCTGGCGGGCCATCCGCCGCGACTGACCAGCGCGCCGGCCGGGGGAACACATCACGGATCCGGCCACCTGTCCCCCGGGGTCCCGAAGGAGGAATGCAGGGATTCCACGGACCGCCGGGGCCCTCAGCCGGTACGGGCAGCCGGGACGTCCCCCTGATGCGGTAGGGGACCCCCGCCAAGGGAACGTTCAGCACGCCGTGACTTCACATAAGGCCGGTTAGAGGCAGACCGCCAGGAGAGGTCATCGAAATGATCCTGGTCTCACGGCCGGCATCGGTCACGTTTCGTGCGGACCATGTTGCCGTCGGGGTTCCTTCGCGGGCGTACCCCAGTCTGGGGCAGGCGTTCAGACTCACCGGAGGAACAATTGCCGGTTGGAGCATGGCCGCCGGGTTTCGGTGTCGATGATCTCGGTGGCGATCTCGGCCAGGCTGCGATGGCTGTTCTGGGCCGTTGTACGGAGCAGGTGCAGGGCTTCCTCGCGGGGGATCCCGTAGCGGGCCATCAGCATTCCGGCGGCGGTGCCGACCTCCTGAGCACTGTGCTGGGCTTGTTGGGTGCGCCGGTGCTGGTGATCAGCGGCGACGGCTGCCACGGCGTGGGAGGCCAGCACGCTGCCGGTCCACAGCGCCGGCGCGCCGAAGGCCTCGACGGCATCGGAGTACAGGGTTAGCCCCACGGTGGTACCCGGCTGGCCGGGCAGGGGAAGACGGTAGGCCAGCAGACCCGCCACACCCAGGTGCTGTGCGGCCTGGGCGGCGAGCACCGGCCAGCGGCGGTCCCGGGGCAGATCTCCGATCAGGTGGACGGCGCCCTCCAGCGCCGGGTCCACGGTGGGGCCCTGCCCGGTGGAGTGCTGGAGGGCGTCGGCGTCGGCGGCCATCGGGGCGGTGGCCACCAGGGTGCGGAACCGCCCCTGTCCGGTCACGCTCACGCTGGCCCACCGGGCGCCTCGCACGTGATAGACGCCCGCCTGGGCGATCGCGGCCACGGCCGCCCCGGCCGGGACCGGGCCCACCCGCTGTCCCAGGCAGCGCAGGACCCGGTCGATCTCGGCCAGTTGCACCGAGGGGTTGATGCGCACGGTTCCGGTCATGCCCGGGCACCCCCGCCCGCGGGCTGCCATGTGCCCGTGCCGGGGCACCGATCCGGGGTGTGCGCGGCGGCCGGTGTCATACCGCCCACGGCTCCGAGGCCTGCAGGCGGCCCACAGCCGGGCCAGGGGTGTGCTCGTGGGCGGGCAGACCGTTGGGGACCAGCAGTTCCACCGGGCTCGCTCCGTCCGAAGTCTCGTCGTGGTCGATCGCCCAGCGCAGCAGGTCCACCGCGGTCGCCTCGACGTGCCCGGCGGCGCTGAGGTCCACGCTGACGGTCACCGGGGGGATCAGCCTCCGGGCCCGGCGGATCAGCGGGTACAGGACGTGCTGATTGGCCTCGGTCAGACACCCGGTGACGGCCAGGCGCACGTAGGCGCCGTCGAGATCGATCTGGACGAGCACGGAAATCTTGTGGTCCATGAGAGCATCCTTCGTCGCATGCACTTCATCTCATGGCCGCCTTCTTGACCTCTCCCCACGGTACGCGCGTCGTTGCAGGTCGACCAGGGATTTGCAGGGTTTGCACTTAGACCCATGGGTCCCACGGGCGTCAGGAAAGCTCCCGACAGAGACCGTGCGTCCTGGGCCCAAGGTGCTACCGCCGGCCCCAGGGTCGCCCGTAGGGTCGCCGACTGTGCTGTGGCCGGCGGAGCCAGAAGGAGGCTCAGTTCCTGCGGCTTTAGACAGGGCCGGTCAGCGGGGCTCCGCCCGCCTGGGTTTGGCGCCGAGTCCCCGAGGCCGTGACGTGGGTGAAATCCGTCGTGACGGTCGCGATCTGTCTGACCTCGACGTCCCCGGTCGGATCGGGAACGTCGTTGCCTGTAACGTGAAACACGTGCTGGAGGCTGCGGCGACGGGACCGCTTTCGAGGTCGAGTGCCTGCCGGGCTGTGCAAAGTGCTCGAGGGCTCCGTCGGTCCGTCTGTTTGTACACCCGTTCTGAGAGCCCTTCCGGGATGGGGCGGCACATGCTGGATCTGGTTGAGGGTCTCACCGGTCGGGCGGATGTGACGGTGATGTGCCGCACCGGTCCCCGCGCCCGCTGGCTGTTCGAGGAAGCCGCCGCACTCGGTGCCCGCACGGTGGCGCTGCCCAGCCCGCACGATCCGACCTATCCGCAGGTGATCGGCGGCTTCCTGTCCTCGCATCCGGTGGACGTATTCCATGGCCATGCGGGCTGGGGCTGGGAGGATCCCGATGGGCTGCGACTGGCCAGGGCCGCCGGGGTGCCGGCGGTCGTGATCACCCATCATCTGCCCTTCCTGCTTTCGCGGCGGGACAAGGCCGAGAGGCTGGTCGAGAACACGTCGTTCGCGCACTGGAGGATCGCGGTCTCCGACGGACTCCGGGACACCTACATCGCGCGAGGTGTCAGCGAGGAGCACTTCATCACGGTGCCCAACGGCGTCAGGCCCCGACAGCATCCCCCGGGACGGGCCGCGGCCAGGACGGAGCTGCACCTGCGGCCGGAGGATCTCGTCGTGCTGTGCACCGGGCGGCTGACGCACATGAAGGGGCAGCGATATCTGATCGAGGCCGCCGCACTGCTCAAGCCGGCCTGTCCGAAGTTGCAGGTGGTGATCCTGGGGGAGGGCGAGCTGCGCCAGGATCTCGAGGACCTGCTGGCCGAGCGTAGTCTTGCCGGCTCGGTCCACCTACCGGGCCACCGGGGCGACGCCAGGATGCTGCTGGACGCCGCCGACGTGTTCGCTCTGCCCTCACGGGCTGAGGGCATGCCGTTGGCCTTGATCGAGGCGATGGAGGCTGGCTTGCCGGTGGTGGCCACCCGGGTGATCGGTTCCACGGAGCTCGTGACTGATGGGGAGACGGGGCTTCTCGTGCCGGCGCAGGACGCCGAGATGCTGGCCGCGGCGCTGGTGCAACTGCTCGGTGATGATGAACAGCGCGCGTTGTACGGCGCAGCCGGCCGCAGGAGATATCTGCGTGACTACACGGTCGAGGCCATGGTGACGAGGACGCAGGCCGTCTACGACCTGGCCCTGGATCCTCGTTCCTGAGACGGTGCGGTGCAGGCTTTCTCCACGGTGAGTGACAGCGGCCCCAAGGTCAGGGAGCATGCCGATCAGCCGGTACCGCGGCAACCGGCAACAGCGCGCGAGCACCACCAGCTCGACGTTGCACGCTTCCAGCAATGCGACAAGGGGCCTGCGCAGGCTTTCTTGTCCCCGAGACAGTTGTGTCCGGAGACATGCATCCGGGAGCTCCCGCGGCCGAGCATGTGAGCGACCCACTCTCCGGAGCTGGTCATGTGTAGGGGAATACCCTCACCCAGTGTGTCACCGGGCAGGTTCAAGGCCAGGTCGGTCAAGTGGCACCGCAGGTGCGGCACCGGGAACTTCGCCGTCCCTTCCGAGGCCGATCCGTCCGTTCCCCATTGCCCAGCGCAGGTTGCGGGCGCGCCGGTAGCTCAGCGCCCCGGGGATCCGGCCTTTCTCTCCCAGTGGGGTGCCGCGGGCGAAGTCGGCCCACAGCCGGCGGATCGGACGGCCGTGGGCGTCGATCTCCTCCCATTCGGCGCCGGCCACGAGTCCGGTGCCGGCCCAGGTGTACTCGTGGCCGAACAGCAGCGGCAGGTCGATGGCGTGGGCCGCACCGTACTCGTTGCCCGCAGCGGCCCAGAAGATCTCGTAGGTGTGGGCGGCGCCACCGGCGCGGGTGTGGCGGGTGGCGAAGCGGCGGATCGCGGTGGAGTAGACAGCTGCGGTCACGTAGCTCACGACGGCGCGGCGGATCAACGCCCCGACCACCGGCAGCCGGATCCACCGTTGCAAGGCGGTGGCGGTGGGGATGTGCAGCCGTGCTTCCTCGGTGGTGTGACCGATGAGGACGTCGATGTGCGGTGCCACCCGGTCCCAGGCCGCCTCGATCTCCTCCTCGTCGGGCAAGGGGTGGTGGCCGTACTGGGTGCCGAAGGCCATCGCGCCCATGAGCCCGAAGGCCGCGGCGTGGGCGGTGACCTCGGCCTGAAGGGCCACCACCTCGGTTACCGGGGTGGTGACGGTGACGATCTCGGCCGCACGGTTCATGGCCTCGCTCATCGCCGCCCGGCCGCGAGTGATGCCCAGCGGGGGGCTCTGGAGAATGGCGCGCCGAAACAGCGAGGCGGCGTCGGGGGTGGCCATGAGGTGGGCCACCGCATCAGCCCCGGCGGACTGACCGAACGCCGTCACATTGCCGGGGTCCCCGCCGAAGGCCGTGATGTTGCGCCGCACCCAGCGCAAGGCCTCCAGCTGGTCCAGCAGCCCCAAGTTGGCCGGGCGGTGGTGGCCCGAGCCCAGGTAGCCGAACAACCCGAGCCGGTAGGTGACGGTCACGACCACTACGCGTTGTTCAGCGACTAGTCGGGCCGGATCCATGATCGCCGCGTCCCCGGCCCCGGTGGTGTAGGAGCCGCCGTGGATCCACACCATCACCGGCAGATCTTCTCCGGCTGCCACGTCGCGGGGCAGGGTCACCGACAGCCGTTGGCAGTGCTCGTCCCGGGGCAGATCCCCCAAGGCCCCGCCGAGGACCTCCTCCAGAAAGGGGGAACGGACTTGCGGGCACGCCGGAGACGGTGCCGTGGCGTCGAGAGGCTCCGTCCAGTCGGTTGCCGGGGCGGGGGCGGTGAACCTGCCGGCGGTGGCGTAGGGGATGCCGGTCGCCCGGATGACCTCACCGTCGGTCCAACCATGGACCGGCCCGCAGGGAGGCATGAACGGCCTCATGGTGATCAGCTCCTGGCGACGAGAATTGACGTGGCCGGTTGCTGGACCCCACCCAGGCTAAAGGCCGAAACCTACCTTGGCCAGGGGTTTGCACGCTCTGCACCCCTCTGGCCCCGGAAGGGAGGAACGTCCCGACCCCCAGGGCAACCGGCCACCTGGCCAATAGGAGGCCGTCTTTGAAAGCATCCTCGGCGTCCGAGTAGAGGTGCAAGGCCGCATTCGTCTCTGGATCTCCGACCGGGTGCAACCGGGATCCCCAGACTGGCCAGCCCCAGTCCTAGCCCCAGCCGCTGGCGCAGCCCGGCATCGGCCAGTGGCACCGGCGTGTCAGGTCGCCGCCGGTCTCGATGTCCTCCCCGAAGACGGGTCTGCCGCCGAGGCCTACCCGATCTCGCGACGGAGGACGAGGGATCTTCTGGCACCGGGGAAGGCGGCCGATCCCGGGGAAGCCTCCTCCTGGCACGTCCTCGGGCCAGGGTCTTACTCCTCGGGTGTGGTGTCCGCGCCGTGGAGCAGGTCCCGGGTGTAGGGCAGCGGGGGCTGGTGGTGCGCCTCGAGTAGTTGGTTGGCGGCGTGGAGGAGTATGTCGCGTTGGAAGGCCAGCAGGTGCAGGCACTGATGCAGATAGGCCTCGATTTCGAACTGTTCCACGGTTCCGCCCTGCCCGCGGTAGCCCTCCCACAGGGCTTGCAGGGTGAATCGGTCACGGTCCATGGTCTCGCTCAACAGCCAGGCCTGGGTGGACCCGGCGGTGGTGTCGTCCATCTGCTCTTCCCACGATGTCGACTTGAAAGCCTTTGTTGGTCCTCATCCGGTGGTGTGCTCGGTGCTGTTGTGTCCTGAGTCATGGCGCAGGTGGACTGGGGTGGGGTGGGGTGGGGGCCCGGTGGTCAGCAGGTCGGTGCGTACGCTTTCGTCGCTGTCGTGCCAGTTGTTCTCGCCCAGCCCGGTGCCGCGGAACACCCCCGGTGTCTCCGGGGCGGCCATCAGCTGACCGGTGTGGCTCCTTAGGCAGGTCTTGGTGGTGGGCTCAGCGGTCATCGCCATGTGCCTTCCTGCCCGCCCCGGTCCACACGGTTCGGGGTCCCGGGGTGGCGCCAGTACGGGGAGAGCTCACCGGTGGTGCCGGAACCACGAACCCCACCGGGGGGAGGGGCCCGTCGGGGTCGGAGTGGTCGATCTCCCAGAGCAGGAGATCCATCGCGGAGGCCTCCCACGAGGTGGTCCCGGTCAGATCCACCAGCACCTCGAGGCCGGCGGGGAGAGCCTGGGTCTGCTGGAGCACCCGGAGCAGGAGCTGATGGTTGGCCTCGGTCAGGGTTCCCGTAACAGTCAGATGTATCTGCTGGGAATCCGGGTCGATGTCCGTGATGACCGACAGCTGCAGATTCACGAGCATGGCTCCTTCGCGGTGCGATGGTCCCGGCCCGCTACTGAACCTGATCTCAGGCTACGGGCCCGCCCTCGGCCTGACCAGGGCCCAGTTGATCCGGTCCATCCCTCACCGGTGGTGGTCCCCTGGCGATCCTGCTGTGGTGGGCTCGCCGAGGTTCAGGGCGGCGGCTACGACATCGTGGAGGTCGCGGCGGGACGCGTAAGCCTCGCGCTGGGCGCGGGCCCCTGTCCCCTCGCGCAGGATGGCCGCGACCACGGCCTGGACCTGCTCGTCCTCACTGCCCTCGGAGAGTGCCGGGTGCAGCAGCTCCAGCAGCTCGGCCACCACCTCCCCGGCCGCGACCGGGGTGCCCGTGGTCGGGCTCACGAGCTGGCCCTCGACCCTTGAGCGGGCGGCCCGCCAGGACCAGGCCCGCAACTGGGTAACCCCCACCGGGGCCGGCGGCAGGCCGGCGCGCGAGGCGCGGGCGGCGGTCTCCACCAGAGCGCGCACCAGGGCGGCGATCACCCCCGCATGGACGGGGTCCAGGCACACATCGGCCACCCGCACTTCCACGGTCGGGAAACGGGTCGAGAGCCGGGCGTCGAAGTAGATCATCCCGTCATCGAGCGGCACCCCGGACTCCAGCAGGAGCCGCACCTGTCGGTCGTACTCGGACACCGTCGCGAAGACCTCGTTGGGCCCGGCAGTGGGCCACCGCGTCCAGGCCTGGTACCGGTAGGAGGCGAAGCCGGTGTCCACCCCGTACCGGAACGCAGAATTGGTGCTCAGCGCCAGCAGCACCGGCAACCACACCGGGATCCGGTCCAGCACCGCCACGCCCTCCTCGCAAGAGTCGATCGCCACGTGCACATGGAACCCGCAGGTCAGCTGTTCGGCCGCCAGCAGACCCACGTGCTGCTGGACCCGGCGGTAGTGGGCTTCCGGGACGAGGCGCGGCGAATCGGCAGACACCGAGGTCGGCAGGGCCACCGCCCGCCGCCCTGGCAGCCTCATCGGCCATCACCCGGCCGGTTCGGATGGCGGCGATCTGATCGGTCAGGGTGAGCTGGGGCGGGTTGACGACCTCGGTCTGTTCCTGCTGCAGCTCCACCGTCAGCGCATGGCGGGGAGCCACATCGGCCGGCTCCGCGGTGGGGAACACGGGGCCCGGAGGGTGTGCTGCGGAACCCACGTGCTGCTCGTGGTGGTCGACTACCTCATCGCCGACGGCCAGCGGCTGCAGAGTCACCGCATCGACGAGCAACAGCTCCTCTTCCACACCGAGAGTCCGCAACAGATTCGTCCCAGGTCGACCGTCTTTCCACCATCGTGGGCCCCACAGCGAATAGGCGGAAGCCGCAGATCAAGAACCGGAAATCAGCAGGACGCAAACACCTGAGATTCCTGGGGTAGGTGCCTCAGGAAGGATGCCTCGTGTGGACAGGACGGGTGGGCCCTTGACCATCGGCCACTGGACGATGACATCTGCCTAAGTATCCTTACTATGTTTTGGAGGGGCGGTTATCGGCGGGACCGCCACCTCGGTGCGACGTGGCCGGGGTCGTGCGCCCGCCCGCACCAGGACGGCTGCCCCTGGTGAGTCGGCCTTGGAACGGGCCCGTTCGGAAAGGTCGTCATGATGAGATCCATCGCTGATCAGAAGGTCGACGAGCTCGGGGGGCGGTTGAGCGTGCTGACTCGGCAGCGGCGTGACCACGTCAAGCTGGACGACCTGCTGGAGGACCTCGCCGGCACCACCGGTGCGGCCCAGGGGCGGGTGCTGCTGCAGGTCTGTCGCCTGGTGTTCCCGCACGCCTTCGCCGAGGAGGCCGTGCTGTGGCCGGTGATGCGCCGGATCCTGCCTGACGGGCACGAGCTGACGCTGCAGGTGGAGCGGGAGCACCAGGAGGTCAACGAGCTCGTCACCGCCCTCGAGGCCATGGCCGCCGAGGACCCCGCTCGGGAGCCCCTCCTGGCCCGGCTGGTCGAGGTGTTGCGGGAGGACGTGCGCGACGAGGAGGACGTCCTGCTCCCGCGCCTCCAGGGAGCCCTGAGCCACCGCCGGCTCCGCCGTCTGGGCCTGGCCTGGGAGGTGGTCCGTCGCACCGCGCCCACCCGTGCCCATCCCGTGGTGGCCCGTCGCCCGCCGGGCAACGTGGTCGCGGCCGTGCCCTTGTCGGTTCTCGACCGGGTCCGGGACCTCGTGGACGGAGCCGTCCTTCGCGGCCCCGGGCGCGGCGCGCCCGCCCTGCGCTCGGTCAGCACCCGTCTGAGCGACCTCGCCCATCGGATCGAGCACCTGCCCGTGATGCGCCGGGGTGAAGGTTCTTCCACCGGCCGAGCGGACCGCTGACCACCCACGGCACCCGA